>DASVBF010000356.1:0-27120 GCA_036375975.1 Nocardioidaceae bacterium
TCGGACCGGGCACGCTCGTCCTCACGGCGTGCCTCGTAGTCGTCGTACGCCGCGACGATGTGCCCGACGAGCCTGTGGCGTACGACGTCGTGGGCGGTGAGCCTGTTGAAGTGCACGTCCTCGATCTCGGAGAGGATGTTCTCCACGACCCGCAGACCGCTTCTCGTGCCGCCCGGCAGGTCGACCTGGGTCACGTCGCCGGTGACCACCATCTTCGAGCCGAAGCCGAGTCGCGTGAGGAACATCTTCATCTGCTCCGGCGAGGTGTTCTGCGCCTCGTCGAGGATGATGAACGCATCGTTCAGGGTGCGCCCACGCATGTATGCCAGGGGGGCGACCTCGATGGTCCCGGCGGCGAGGAGCTTCGGGATGGTGTCCGGGTCGAGCATGTCGTGGAGGGCGTCGTACAGGGGCCGCAGGTAGGGGTCGATCTTCTCGCTCAGGGTGCCGGGCAGGAACCCGAGCCGCTCCCCTGCCTCCACAGCCGGCCTGGTCAGGATGATCCGGTTGACGTTCTTCGACTGCAGGGCCTGCACGGCCTTCGCCATGGCGAGGTAGGTCTTGCCGGTGCCGGCGGGCCCGATGCCGAACACGATCGTGTGCTTGTCGATCGCCTCGACGTAGCGCTTCTGGTTCAGCGTCTTGGGTCGGATGGTGCGGCCCCGATTGCTGAGGATGTTGAGGCTCAGGACGTCGGCCGGACGCTCCTTGGTCTCTGCACGGAGCATCGAGATCGCCCGCTCGACGGTCTCGGTGGTGATGCCCTGACCGGTGCGGATGATGGTGACAAGCTCGTCCATGAGCCGCTCCGCGAGCGCGACCTCGGCCGACTCGCCCCGCAGCGTGATCTGGTTGCCGCGCACGTGCACGTCGGCCTTGAACGCCTTCTCGATCAGTGCGAGGTGCTCGTCCCCGGGCCCGAGGAGGGCCACCATGGGAATGCTCGCGGGCACGATGATCGTGTGCTGGGGGATGTTCGTCTCTGTCATCGACTGGCCTGGCGGCCGACCTCCACGGGTGAGCGAGTAGGACAAATGCTGCTGTCCTCCATGCTACGGGAGGGACCGGGAAACCGCCCCCGGCTCTGATCGCGCTCCTACAGTGGAGCCATGTGGGAGTACGACGAGCGTCCGGAGGGCCTCCCGCCGGACCCGTTCGACGAGGAGCCGGTGGAGCTGATCCAGCCGGAGGACTTCCTCGCCCCCAACGGGATCCCGTCCGACGCCAGGCGCATGGGCTTCGACCGCAACACCGAGGAGGGCGCCCTCATCGCGCTCGCCGGGTCGCTGAACCCCGAGAGGCGCTCCCACCGGATCGTCGCCTGGGTGCTGCTGGTGGCGTTCACGGCTCCGCTCATGCTGGGCCTGACGCACCTGATGTACTGACCCCCAAGCCTCGATGTCGCTCGGGCGACGCCTCGGCGCGCGAGGCGGGCGGTTTCCGTTCATATGGACGGAAGTTGCCCTTCGCGGCCCGGGGCGGGGGCGTCGCGGACGTCCGCGTCAGCGGAACGCGCCTTGTGCGGTGAGGGCCTGGCCGATGACGAGCTGGTGCACCTCGGAGGTGCCTTCGTAGGTGAGCACGGACTCGAGGTTGTTGGCGTGCCGCATGAGCGGGTACTCCAGGGTGATCCCGGCCGCGCCGAGCAGGGTCCGGCACTCCCGGGCGATCTTGATGGCCTCGCGGACGTTGTTCAGCTTGCCCAGGCTGACCTGCTCGGGGCGCAGCGTGCCGGCGTCCTTCAGCGCCCCGAGGTGCAGCGCGAGCAGCATGCCCTTGCCCAGCTCCAGGGTCATGTCGGCGAGCTTGGCCTGGGTGAGCTGGTAGGCCGCGAGCGGCTTGTCGAAGATCTCCCGCTCCGCGACATACCCCAGCGTGGTCTCCAGGCAGTCCCGGGCCGCACCGAGGGCACCGAAGACGATCCCGTACCGGGCCTCGTTCAGGCACGACAACGGCCCGGACAGCCCCGCCGCCTCGGGCAGCATCGCCGAGGCGGGCAGCCGCACGTCGTCGAGGACCAGCTCGGAGGTCACGCTCGCACGCAGCGACATCTTGCGCTTGATCTCGGGGGCGGTGAACCCCGGTGTCCCGGCCGGGACCAGGAAGCCACGGATGCCCTCCTCGGTCTGCGCCCAGACCACCGCGACGTCGGCGACCGAGCCGTTGGTGATCCACATCTTGCTGCCGTTGAGCACCCAGTCGTCCCCGTCGCGGCGGGCCCGGGTGCGCATCCCGGCGGGGTTCGACCCGAAGTCCGGCTCGGTCAGCCCGAAGCAGCCGATCGCCTCCCCGGCCGCCATCCGCGGCAGCCACGCGGCCTTCTGCTCCTCCGACCCCCACCGGTGGATCGCGAACATCGCCAGCGACCCCTGCACGCTCACGAGCGACCGCAGACCCGAGTCCCCCGCCTCCAGCTCCATGCACGCCAACCCGTACGCCGTGGCCGACGTCCCCGCGCAGCCGTGACCCTCCAGGTGCATCCCCAGCACCCCCAGCGCCCCGAGCTCCTTGGCCAGGTCACGCACCGGCACCGACCCGGACTCGTACCAGTCCGCGACCTCCGGGCGGACCCGGTCGGCGACGAAGCGACGCACCGTGTCCCGGATCATCCGGTCCTCCTCACCGACCAATGCATCGGTGCCGAACAGACCAAGCGGTGACTGAGGTGTGGGAGCAGCCATGGTGGTGAGCCTTTCGAACGGGGAGGTCAGAGGAAGGCGCTGACGCCGGTCTCGGCGCGGCCGATGAGGAGCTTCTGGATCTGGCTGGTGCCTTCGTACAGGGTCATCACGCGGGCGTCCCGCATGTACTTCTGCACGGGGTACTCGTCGATGTATCCGTAGCCGCCGAACGTCTGGATCGCGAGGTTCGCCGACCGGACCGCGGCCTCCGAGGCGAACAGCTTGGCCTTGGAGGCCTCCACCCCGAAGGGCTCACCACGCTGGATGAGGTCGGCCGCCCGCCAGGTCAGCAGCCGCGCGGCGTCGGCGTCCACGGAGATGTCGGCGATCATGTCCTGGATCAGCTGGAAGGAGGCGAGCCGGCGTCCGAACTGCTGTCGTTCCTTGGAGTAAGAGACGACCGACTCCAGGCAGCCCTGGATGATCCCTACACAGCCCGCGGCGACCGAGACTCGACCCTTGTCGAGGGAGTACATCGCGATCTTGAAGCCCTCGCCCTCGGAACCCAGCATCGCCGAGGCAGGCACCCGCACGTCGTCGAAGGACAGCTCCGCAGTCGCCTGTGCGCGCAGCCCGAGCTTGCCCTTGATCTCCATGCGACCGAAGCCCTGCGTCTCCGTGGGCACGAGGAAGGCCGACACGCCTTTGGGACCCGGACCACCGGTGCGCGCGAACACCAGGCAGACGTCGGCCCAGGTGCCGTTGGTGATGAACATCTTCGACCCGTTGATGACGTAGTCGTCCCCGTCGCGGACCGCCCGGGTGCTCAGGTTGGCGGCGTCCGAGCCCGTGTCCGGCTCGGTCAGCCCGAAGCAGCCCAGCTTGGTGCCGGCGGCGATGCCGGGCAGCCACTGCTGCTTCTGCTCCTCGGTGCCGTGGGAGAGGATCACCTTCCCCACGAGCCCCATCGACACCGACACGATGCCTCGGACCGCGGAGTCCGCGCGCCCGAGCTCCTCCATCCCGATGCAGTAGGTGATGTAGTCGCCGCCGATCCCGCCGTACTCCTCGGGGATCGTCAGGCCGAAGAAGCCGATCTCGCCGAGCTTCGGGATGACCGCGGTGTCGACGGACTCGGCACGGTCCCACTCGGTGCGGTGCGGGATCACCTCGTGGTCGAGGAACTCGCGGGCCAGCTTCTTGAAGGTCTTCTGGTCGTCGTTGAGGGAGAGGTCCATGTTTGCTCCTCAGGCCAAGTTCTCGGCCTCGTCGTGGGTGTGGCGACTCACCTGGTCGCGCAGCTCGAACTTGCGGATCTTGCCGCTCAGGGTCTTCGGGAAGTCGGGAAGCAGCTCCAGTCGCTCGGGCCAGTACTGCTTCGCGACTCCCTTCTCTCGCAGGAGCTCCTGCATCTCCTCGAACGTGAACGCCTCGAAGCCCATGACCCTCACCCCCTCAGCTCATCGTCAGGCCGCCGCTGACGCTGACGGTCTGTCCGGTGATGAAGCCGGCCTCGTCGGAGGCGAAGAACGCCACCATGTTCGCGATGTCGGCCGGCTGACCGAGACGCCGGAAGGGGATCGCCTTCGTCAGGGCCTCGCGCAGCTTCGGGCCACCCATCGAGGCGAAGAGCGCCGTGTCGGTCGGGCCCGGGCACACGCAGTTCACGTTGACCTGGTGGCGGGCCATCTCCCGGGCAGAGGCTTTGGTGAAGGCGATGACTCCGCCCTTGGCCGCCGAGTAGACGGCCTCCCCCGACGAGCCGACGCGCCCGGCGTCGGAGCCGAGGTTCACCACGGATCCGAACCCCTGCTCCGCCATCAGCGGCAGGACCGCCTTCGAGGTGTTGAGCACGCCGTACAGGTTGATCTGGATGACCCGGTCCCAGTCGGCCGGGTCGGACTCCACGAACGGGCCGGCCTTGTCCCAGCCGGCGTTGTTGACGAGTACGTCGATCCGCCCGAACCGGCTCTGGACCTGCTGCACCATCGCGTCGACCGACTCGCGCGAGGTCACGTCGGTGCGCATGCCGACCGCTCCTCCGTCGATCGCCTCGGCGGTCTCCTTCGCGGTCCCCTCGTTCACGTCGGTGACGACGACCGTTCCCCCCTCGGCGGCGAGCTTCTCCGCGATCGCCCGGCCGATGCCTTGACCCGCTCCGGTCACGATCGCGATCTTGTCGTCCAACTTTCCCATGGGATGTTCCTTTCGAGGATCAGGGTCACGGCGCGTAGGCGCGGCCGAGGAGGCTGCGGGCGATGACGAGCTTGGAGACCTGAGCGGTCCCGTCGCCGATCTCGAGGCCGATGACGTCGCGCAGACGCTGCCCGAGGGCGCTCTCGGTGGAGTAGGCCAGGTGCCCGAAGGTGAGCAGGCATTGATGGATGACCTCGGTGGCGAGCTTCGGCGCCCAGAACTTCGCCATCGCGGCCTCGACGCCGTGCTCGAGATCGTGGTCCTTCTTCCACAGCGCCTCGTAGCAGATGTGGCGGGCCCCGCGGACGTAGGTGGCGTACTCCGCCAGCGGGAACGAGACGCCCTGGAACTTCCCGATCGGCTGGCCGAACGCCTCGCGGTCCCGCGCCCATTGGATCGCCTCCTCGAGGGACACCTGGGCGGCGCCGAGGCAGGCGAGCCCGATGATCGCGCGGGAGTAGTCGAAACCCTGCATGACGGAGACGAACCCGCCGCCGTCCTCGCCAATGAGATCCCGCCGCCCGACCGGGGCGCCGTCGAAGTGCAGGGAGGCCCGGCCGATGGCCCGGCCGCCGAGGTCGTCGAAGGCCGCTCGGGTGACGTGCTCGCCGTTCAGGTCCACCCAGAAGGCGCTCACGCCGCGAGCGCCCGGGCCACCCGTCCTGGCGAGGACGACGCCGCGGTCGGCCGCCATGCCGAGCGTGATGGACGTCTTCTCCCCATGGAGCCGCCAGCCGTCGCCGTCCGGGACGGCCTTGAGCTCCAGGTTGGCGGCGTCGGTGCCGTGACCCGGCTCGGTGATACAGATGCACGGGACCGTCTCGCCGGAGGCGATCCCCGGGAGCCACGCAGCCTGCTGTTCCTTCGTGGCGTTGCGAACGATGATGTCGCTGATCAGGGCGGTGTTGATGATCAGGTAGGTGGCGTTGAAGTCCGCCCGCCCGACCTCCTCCGCGGCGAGTCCGGCCACCACGGCACTCGCGTGCTGGCCGCCGTACTCCTCGGGGATCCGGAGGCCGGTGAGACCCATCCCGGCCATGTCGAGGGCCAGGTCGCGACGGAACTCGGCCGCCTTGTCGTCGGACTGGTAGTGCGGTGCGAGCGTCTTCGTCGCGAAGCGACGCAGCTCCTGACGGAACGACTCCTCGTCGGGGTCGAATCGGTACTCCATGGCGGCCTGCCTGCTCCCTCGCCTGTTGTCGAACCTAGTGCCACTTGACGTGCTTGTTGAAGTCCGGCTTGCGCTTCTCTGCGAACGCCGCGGCCCCCTCGAGACCCTCCGCCGAGGAGGTGAACATGTCGAGCGCGGTCATCGCCATGTTGCTGAACCCGGCCTGGTGGTCGGTGTCGGCGTTGAACGACTGCTTGAGGAAACGGATCGCCGTGGGGCTCTTCTCCGCGACCTCGGCGGCCCACGCCCTCGCCTCCGGGAGGAGCTGGTCGGGCGGAACGACCTTGTTCACGAGGTTCATCGCGAGGGCCTCGTTCGCGTCGTACATCCGGCACCAGAACCAGATCTCCCGGGCCTTCTTCTCGCCGACCACGCGTGCCAGGTACGCCGACCCGAAGCCGGCGTCGAACGAGCCGACCTTCGGACCCGCCTGTCCGAAGCGGGCCGTCTCGCTCGCGATCGACACGTCGCAGAGCACGTGCAGGACGTGCCCACCTCCCACTGCCACACCGTTCACGGCTGCGATCACCGGCTTGGGGATGTCACGGATCAGCTTGTGCAGGTAACCGATCTCGAACATGCCGCTCTCGCTCGGGCCGTAGTCGCCGGTCTCGGCACGCTGCTTGACGTCACCGCCGGTGCAGAAGGCCTTCTGGCCCGCGCCGGTGAGGATGACCGACTGCACCTGCCGGTCCGCCCACGCGAGGCGGAACGCCTTGATCATCTCCTCGACGGTCTTCGAGCGGAAGGCGTTGTACCTCTCCGGGCGGTTGATCGTGATGATCGCCGCCGTCTCCTCGACGACGTACTGGATGTCCTCGAAGTCCGACACGTGGGCCACCTCTCGAATCGACTCGGCACCTGACAGAAAATGAACGAACGTTCATCTACAATGAATCTAGATTCATTCTCGACTCGGGTCAAGGGCTCGGGCGCACGAATCTGGGATAGAGTGAATGTCGGTTCATTCCTGCCGGCACGACGCCGGCGAGACCCGGAGGTCCCATGAGTTCCACTCCCCTGGCCGAGAAGGACCCGCACGAGGCCGCACGGCTCACCCGCGCGCAGCGCCGCAGTGAGCAGCTCCTGGGCGCCGCCGCGAGGCTCATGGAGCGTGACGGGTCCCAGGCGGTGTCGATGCAGGCCGTGGCGGAGGAGGCAGGTGTCAGCGTCGGCCTGATCTACCGGTACTTCGGCGGCAAGGAGGACCTCCTGCTCGCCGTCATCGTGGACGTGCTCGAGGCCTTTGCCGAACGGGTCCCCCAGGCGGTCGAGGCTGCCGGCGGCGATCCGGTGGAACGCCTTGCGGCCGCGTTCCGCGCCTACTGTGAGGTGATCGATCAGCATCGTCATGCCGCCGTGCTCACCTACCGCGAAAGCAAGAGCCTCAGCGAGGAAGGACGTCGGCGGATCATGGAGATGGAGGTCGCCACCAGCGAGCCGCTGCGCACGATCCTCCGCGAAGGCGTCGAGGCCGGAGAGCTGCTCGATGTCGACGTCGACCTCGTGTCCTACGACCTGCTCCTCCTTGCACACGGCTGGGCGCTCAAGCACTGGTACTTCGAGCGCACCCTGGTCCTCGACGACTACGTCGCCAGGCAGACGGCGCTCGCCCTGAGCGCCCTGGTCCCGCCGCGCCGGCGGCGAAGCTACCGGCATCTGCTGGGTCAGGCAGGGTGACCGTGGACCTCAGCCGGCACCCGGAGGTCTGGGACGAGTCGACCATCTACGCCGACGACCTCTCCGTCGGAGACGTGTACGACCTCGGTTCGCATACCGTCACCACCGAGGAGCTCACCGACTTCGCGTCCAGGTGGGATCCGCAGTTCTTCCACGTGGACGCGGACGCGGCACGGGACGGCCTCTTCGACGGCCTCATCGCCAGTGGCATCCACACGATGGCGGTCTTCCAGCGCCTGTCCGTGGCCGGATTCTGGGGTCGGAGCGCGACCGTGGCGGCCCGGGGGATCCGTGAGGTCCGCTTCCTGAGTCCGATGAGGCCCGACACCACGGTGGTGGGCCGGCTCGAGATCACCGGTGTCCAGCACCGCGACACCCATCGCTCCCTCGTCTCGGTGTCAGGAACTCTCCACGAGGAGGAGGGCGGCGCCGCGGTCCTCGCGCTCTCGCTCGACGCCTACCTGGCCCGCCGGCCGGACGACCAGCCCTGACGCACGCAGGCGGGTGGCGAAGAACTGGTGCGGGTGGGGAGCGGGCCGGGGCGTGCCGCACCCACCACCCGCGACACCTGCCTGACCCGTCAACCCCATTCGCGTGCGTCCACCAGGACCGCATCGTCCGCCAAGGAGTCCACGATCTCGACCTCAGGACGAACCCGAAGCGTGTCGCGGGTCTGACTGGTGCCTGCTTCGACGAGCGCTGCCGGGTCCGAGCCGGGAACGGGGACGACCTCGAGGCGGAGGATGTCCTTCTCGCCGGCCCGTTCGACGACGAAGCGCCCGGCACTCGCCCCCGCCTCGCGCAGGGCAGCGACCACCTGGCCCGCCTGGTGCGGGTGCACGAACATGCCGCGAACCTTCACCGCGGCGCCGACGCGGCCGAGAACGCCCGCGAGCCGGAGGTCACCGTCCGGCCCGAGGACCCAACGGGACACGTCCCCGGTGCCGAAGCGGACGAGTGGGAACGCCTCGTGCAGCACAGACACCACCACCTCACCGGGCTCCCCCGGTTCCACCGGTCGTCCGCTCCCCGGGTCGCAGATCTGCACGTAGCTTTCAGGAGGAAGGCAGAGCCCCTCCCCTGGCGCGGTCTCGTACCCGATCAAGCCGGCCTCGGCGGTCCCGTACGCCATCAGGACCGTCGGGACCCGGGCCCGCAGCTGTGAACGCAAGGCTTCGGGAAGCGGCTCGGCCGTGACCAGCGCCTTCGTCACCCGCCACCGGCCCTCCTCCACGCCGAGGCGGTCGAAACGGTCCATGAGCGTCGCCAGGTAGCTCGGCAGCCCGACATACGCGGTCACGCCGAGATCCGCGATCACCTGGGCCTGAAGCTCAGGCGCACCCACGCCACCCGGGACCACGGTGGCGCCGACGGCTCGACCGCCCTCGTCGAACATCGCCCCCGCCGGCGAGAGGTGGTAGCTGAAGCAGTTGAGCACGACGTCCCCGCGACCGATGCCGCATGCCCGGAGGGCGGGAGCCCAGCCCCACGGGTCCGGGCCGGCGAGCTGGGGCTCGTAGATCGGTCCCGGCGATGCGAACAGGCGGACGACCTCCGCGCCCTGGGCCAGCAGACCTCCGAGCGGTGGGTCTTCTCGCTGAAGTGCGGGTAAAGAGTCCTTGCTGAGAACGGCGACGGAGTCCAGGTCGGCAGGCCCTGCCTGGTCAGGTGCGACCCCGCCGGCCGCGAGACGGGCGTCGAGGCTCCCGGCCTTTCCGGCCGCCGCCCGGAGCACCGCGACGGCGCGGGGGCCGTTGTGTTCGACGTACTCCTGGACTGCTGCGGTGAGTGACGGCACGGATATTCCCCTATCTCAGAGCCAACGCTTGCGACGCTTGTAGTGCTTGACGTCGCGGTAGTTCTTCTGTCCGCCTTCGCCCAGTCCCAGGTAGAACTCCTTGACGTCCGGGTTCTCGACGAGCTCGGCCGCCGGTCCCTCGAGGACGATGCGGCCCTGCTCCAGGATGTAACCGTGGTCGGCCACCTCGAGCGCTCGCCTGGCGTTCTGCTCGACGACGAGCACCGTGATGCCCTGCTCCTTGTTGAGCTTCTGGATGTAGCCGAAGATCTCCTGGACCAGCAGTGGAGCCAGGCCGAGCGAGGGCTCGTCGAGCATGAGCAACCGGGGCCTGGCCATGAGGGCACGCCCGGTGGCGAGCATCTGCTGCTCGCCACCCGAGAGATAGCCGGCGATGCGGTTCCGCATGTCCCCCAACAAGCGGAAGGTGTCGTACACGAGCTCGAAGTCCTCATCGGCAGCGCCACCTCGGGAGTACGCGCCAGCGACAAGGTTCTCGTGGACGGTCAGGTGCTCGAAGACGTGCCGCCCCTCCATGCACAGGGACAGCCCAGCCTTCACCCGGTCGGCCGCGTCCATCCGGGTGATGTCGCGGCCTTCGAAGGAGATCGAGCCGTCGGTGATCTCGCCGCGTTCGCTCGGGAGCAGACCGGAGATCGCCTTGAGCGTCGTCGACTTGCCGGCGCCGTTCGAGCCGAGCAGGGCGACGAGCTTGCCCTCCGGGACGTCGAGCGACATCCCGCGGAGCACCAGGATCACCTCGTCGTAGATGACCTCGACGTTGTTGACCCTGAGTAGCGGGGCCGAGGTGGCGCCCGGGGACTCTCCGGACGCCCCCTCCTGCCGGGTCGGCGCAGACGTCATTACGGCGTCACGCCTTCCTCCAGAGGCTCCATCTTGCCGTCCTTGGCGACGTAGATCCCGGTGCCGGTCGAGCCGCCATGGGACTCCTTCGAGAACTTCACCTCACCGGTCCCGACGACACCGCCCGTGTCGACGGCCCCCATCGTCTCCAGGGCGTCCTTGATCGAGGTGCCACTCAGGTCGCCGCCGTCCTTGAGCGCGGCGCGGATGCCCTCCGCCATAACAGCCATGGTGTACCAGCCTTGGGTGTAGTGCAGGCCCTCCTTCTCCAGCGAGGACCCCTCGCTCTTGAGGAACTGCTCGACCTCCTTGTTGCCCGGTTGGTTCGCGGTGGCGGGCGCGAACGGCTGGATGAGCACGTGCCCCTCGGAGGCGTCACCGGCGCCGTCGACGAACAGCTCGTCAGCGCACCAGTTCAGGCAGACGATCTTCATGTCCAGGCCCTGCGCCTTGATGTCCTTGGCGACCTGTGCCGCCGGGCTGGAGACGTTCTGGATGATGATGTACTTCGCACCCTGCTTCTCCGCCTGGGAGAGGAGGCCGACGTAGTTCGCGCTGCCGGAGGGCATCGCGTAGGGCTTCATGGTGAGGGCGAGGTTCTTCTGCTGGATCCAGTTCTGGCCGTCCTCGAGAGGAGCAAGTCCGAACGGCGAGTCATTGTGGAAGAACGCCACCTGGGTGTCGCCGCCGCCGGCCTCCTTGTCGATCCAGTTGAGGGCGACATACATCTGGTCGGAGTAGGTGGGCGCAATCACGAAGTTGTAGGGCGCCTCCTTGGGGTCGGTGAGCGCCTCGGCGTACGACGCGGACATGAAGGGCAGCTCGTCAGCGGCCACCTTCTTCACCAGAGCCTCGGTGTCACCGGTGCCCCAGCCCTGGATCGCCACGACGCCGTCGTTGACGTACTCCTTGTAGAGCCGCTCCGCGGTCGGCACGTCGTACGCGTAGTCCTTGGACGTGGCGTCGATCTTGCGGCCGTCGATGCCGCCCTTTGAGTTGATCCACTTGACGTAGCCGAGCATGCCCTTGTTGTACGGCGTGCCGACGTCGCCGGTCGCGCCGGTGAGGTCTGCGATGACCCCGATCTTGATGGGGCCCCCGCTACCCCCTCCACCACCGCCCCCGCCGTTCCCACCGCCCGGAGCGCATGCGGCAGTGAGGACTAGTGACGTCGCGGCCAGGATCGCGGCCGCCCAGTGTGCTCTCGACATGATTGTCTCCTTTGTTCAGTAGCGGAACGGCCAGAAGCGGACGTAGTCCTTCATGCGCTGCCAGATCCGGTCGAGACCGCGCGGCTCTGCCAGCAGGAACAGGATGATCACGAGGCCGAACACCGCGTTCTCGATGGCGGGGAGCCGCGTGACCAGGAAGGGGACCTGGTCGCCGATGGCGAAGATCAGCTCGTTGAGGAGGACCGGGACCACCATCATGAAGAAGGCCCCGTAGACCGATCCCGCGATGCTCCCCAAGCCACCGACGATGATCATCGCCAGGTAGAGGATCGAGATCTCGAGGGTGAAGGACTCCCAGGTGACCGTCTCGGTGTAGTGCGCGGAGAGGGCTCCGGCGAAGCCGACGAACCCGGAGGAGACGGCGAACGCGGTGACCTTCGCCCGCGTCACGTTCACGCCGATGGCGCTGGCTGCGATGTCCTGGTCACGCACTGCCATGAACGAGCGGCCGAGGCCGGTGCGGAAGAGGTTGCGTGCCCCCAGCACAGACACCACGGCGCAGACCACCAGGATCTGGTACCACTGCCACTCGAAGTACTCGCGCGTGATCTCGTAGCCGCCGACGTGAAGCCGGTCGAGGGAGAGGGGGGCGCTGCCGTCGCGAAGGAAGTCCCACCGCCGCGCGACGAAGACGATGATCTCCTGGCTCGCCAGCGTCGCGATCGCCAGGTAGAGGCCTTTGAGGCGCAGGGCGGGCAGCCCGAAGAGCGCCCCCGCCACCGCCGTGACGATCACCGCGGCGGCGATGCTGAGCGGCGCGGGGAGGTCGGCTCGCTGGTAGAGCAGGGCGGAGGTGTACGCGCCCACGGCGAGGAAGCCTCCCTGACCGAGGGAGATCTGACCGGTGAAGCCGACCAGGATGTTGAGTCCGACGGCACCGATCACAGCGATCAGGATCGTGTTCAGGATGGAGAGCCAGTAGTTGCCGACCAGATATGGCGCGGCGATGATGCCGGCGATCACCAGTGCCAGCCGGAAGTACTCCGCCCGCGTGTGCCGAAGCGCGAGGTCCCGGGTGTAGGTCCGCTGGTACACGCCCGTAGCGGTCGCCGCCATGGCTCAGACCCTCTCGATGCGGGTCTCGCCGAAGAGACCGTAGGGACGAACGAGCAGGATCGCGATCAGCACCAGGTACGGCGCGATCTGGGCCAGTCCCGGGTCGGCGTAGCCACTGACGTACTGCGTGGTCAGCCCGATCGTGAGGCCACCGACGATCGTGCCGGGGACCGAGTCCAGCCCGCCCAGGATCACCACGGGGAACACGAAGAGCCCGAAGGTTGCCAGACGGCCGCTCACCTCGGTGACATCACCCAGCAGGATGCCCCCGACCAGCGCACTCAGGGCCGCCAGGGCCCAGGCCATCGCGAAGACCCGTCGTACGGAGATGCCCATGGTCAGCGAGGCCTGCTGGTCGTCGGCCACTGCACGCATCGCGATCCCGTGCCTGCTCCGGCGGAAGAACAAGGTGAACCCGGCGAGCACGACGGCCGCGATCACGATGACCAGGAGCCGGTTGAGCGGCACTGAGGTACCCGGCAGCAGCTGGACGGGAGTTCGAGGCAGGATCGCGGGCTGTGGCACTGGTCGGGTGCCGAAGATCAGCTGCACGACCGCCCGGAGCAGCGCAGCGAGCCCGATGGTCACCATGATCACGCTGATCGGGCTCTCGCCGACCAGCGGGCGCAGGACCAGCCGCTCGATCGCGACGCCGAGCAGGATCGCGAACAGCACGCATACGAGCACCGACGCCGCCATGGGGAGCTGGAAGAGCACAAAGGTGGCGTAGAGCGTGTAGGCGCCGATCAGGAGGAACTCACCCTGCGCGAAGTTGATCACGCCTGTCGCCTTGTAGATGAGCACGAAGCCGAGCGCCGCAAGGGCCAGGATGGCCCCGTCGGAGAGCCCGTAGACGGTCAGGTTGAGCAAGGTGTTCATCTTCGACCACTCCACACGGGGCGAACGTGCTTGGGCTTCGGTGGCTCGTAGCCGTCGAGGTTCCTGATCCTCAGGTCGATTCGCCGCTTGACGGACGTGCCGTCCTGGTAGGTCACGGTGTTGGTGATGCTGACCGTCTCCTCCCCCCGCTCCAGCGCCGCGATCAGGTCGGCGTACCTCTCGGAGATCACGCTGCGTCGCACCTTCCTGGTGCGGGTGATCTCGTCGTCATCGGGGTCCAGCTGCTTGAAGAGGAGGAGGAACCGGCGCACCCGGATGCCCTCGGGCAGGTCGGTGTTGGCCCGGTGCACCTCGTCTGTGATGAGGTCGTAGATCTCGGGCTTCTGTGCCAGGTCGGTGTAGGTGGTGTAGGTCAGGTGCTCGTTCTCGGCCCACGAGCCGACGGTCATCGCGTCGATCGTGATCATCGCGGTGATCTCGTCGCGGCCGAAGACGACGGCCTCCTCGACGTACGGGGAGAACTTGAGCTTGTTCTCGATGAAGGCGCTCGAGAACCGGGTGCCGTCCGCCGAGGTCAGGACGTCCTTGGCGCGGTCGATGACGACCAGGTGGCCGTCGTCCAGGTAGCCGGCGTCGCCGGTGTGCAGCCAGCCGTCGGGCTCGAGCGCCTCGGCGGAAGCATTCTCGCTGCCGACGTACCCGACGAAGACCGACGGTGAGCGTAGGAGGATCTCACCGTCGTCGGCGATCTTGAGCTCGGTCTGCGGGATCGGCACCCCGACGGTGTGGAAGCGGATGTCGTCGTCGCGGTGCGCCACGGCGATGCCGCAGATCTCGGTCTGTCCGTAGATCTGCTTCAGGTTGACCCCGATCGCGTGGAAGAAGCGGAAGACGTCGGGGCCGAGTGGCGCACCCCCCGTGTAGCAGCGCCTGATGCGCGTGAGCCCGAGCTGGTCGCGTACCGGCCGGAGCGCCACCCAGTCGGCGACCCTCTCGATGACGCGCGACCCGACACCGATCCGCCGGCCCTGCACGCGGCGTTCCGCGACACGGTCGCCGACGTCGTAGCCGATGCCGAAGACCTTCCTCTTGAGCCAGCCGGCCTCGTCGATGCGCACCTGGACCTGCGAGAGCATCGACTCCCAGATCCGTGGCGGGCTGAACATGACGTGGGGGCCGATCTCGCGCATGTCGCTGCGCTGCGTCGAGGCGTCCTCGGGGAAGGACAGCGTCATGCCACGGGACAGGCCGCACGCGACGGCGATCATCTGCTCGCCGATCCAGGCAAGCGGCAGGAAGGAGACGAACCTGTCCTTGGGGCCGAGCGGGTCGATGGAGGTCAGGTTGTCCGCCATGGACAGGAGGTTCCGGTGCGTGAGCTGACCGAGCTTGGGCCGCGACGTCGTGCCCGAGGTCGTGCACACCACGGCGACGTCGTCGGGGTCACCCTTGGCGACCTCCTCCTCGAACCAGCCCGGCCTGGTCTCGCCCCACTCGCGCCCGCGCGCCTCGATCGACGAGAAGTCCATGAGCCACGGCTCGGTGTAGGTCTCCAAACCGTGCGGGTCGTAGAAGATGACCGACTCCAGCAGCGGTGCCGTCGGCTTGACCCGGATCAGCTTGTCGACCTGCTCCTGGTCCTCGGCCACCACGACCCTCGCCTTGGAGACGGTCAGGATGTGCACGATCTCCTCGTCGAGGCTGGTCGGGTAGATGCCGACCACCGCCGCCCCGATCGACTGGGCGGCCACCTCGGCGATCAGCCACTCGGGCCGGTTGTCGCCGAGGACCGCGATGATCTCCCCGCGCGTGATCCCGAGCGACGCGAGGCCGTGACCGAAGTCGCGCACCCGGTTGGCGTACTCTCGCCACGTGATCGGCTGCCAGATCCCGTAGAGCTTCTCCTGCAACGCCACCTCGCCAGGACGCTCCGAGGCGCGCTCGGTGAGAAGGCGCGGAAAGGTCTTGCTCGCGCTGTCCCGGCCGCTGCGCGCAGCCGGAAGCCCACCGGCCAGGACGTCGCTCATGCGTCCCCTCCCAGATAGGCCTCGACCACCGCCTCGTTGCGGCGTACCTCGTCGGGTGTCCCGTCTCCGATGAGCATTCCGAAGTCGAGAACGCTGACGCGGTTGGAGATGTCCATGACCACGCCCATGTCGTGCTCGATCAGCATCACCGAGGCCCCGCGAAGCTCGTGGACGTCCAGGACGTAACGGGCCATGTCCTCCTTCTCTTCTGCGTTCATGCCGGCCATGGGCTCGTCGAGAAGAAGGAGTGCGGGCTCGATGCAGAGCGCACGGCCCAGCTCGACGCGCTTCTGGATGCCGTAGGCCAGGGCACCGACGTGCTGGTGGCGGTGCGCCTGCAGCTGGAGCAGGTCGATGACCTCCTCCACGAACTCGCGGTTCCTGACCTCCTGCCTGCGAGCAGGCCCGAACCAGAGCATCGAGGGCAGCAGCCGATGCTGCATGTGGACGTGCCGGCCGAGCATGAGGTTCTCGAGCACAGTCAGGTGGGTGAACAGCTCGATGTTCTGGAAGGAGCGTGCGACGCCCAGGCGTGCGATCTTGTGCGGTTTCAGCCTGGCGAGGTCGTGGGTGGCGGGCCGGCCCTGCTCGTCGCGGCTGTGGAAGAGGATCTGGCCGGACTGCGGACGGTAGAGTCCGCTGGCGCAGTTCAGGAGGCTGGACTTGCCGGCGCCGTTGGGTCCGATGACCGCGTGGACGTCGCCCTGTGTGAGCGTGAACGAGACGTCACTGAGGGCCTTGATCCCACCGAAGCGCAGCGACACGTCGCGGACCTCGAGAAGGGGCTCACCTGCGGGCACACGGCTCGAGTTCAGCGGGAAGCGGTACGCCCGGGTCAGCAACAGGCACCTCCAAGGGGCCTATGTGATTCGCACCACACCCCCGTCGAAGCCGACACTACCGGCCGGCGCTCCCGGAGGGCTCAGAACGGCCAGGGCTGTCCCCACGCCCTTCCTCAGCCTGGAGGCCAGCTGAACGGCCGGCCGCCGAGCACGTGGAGGTGGGCATGAAAGACCACCTGGTTTGCCCCGCTTCCGGTGTTGAAGACCAGCCGGTACCCGTCCGACACCCCCTCTTTCTCCGCGACCGCGTGCGCCGCCCTGATCAGGTCGACCGCCGTGCCCGGCTCCTCCTCTGCCACCGAGGCGGCGTCCGGGAAGTGGTTCCGCGGAATCACCAGGACGTGGGTCGGCGCCTGCGGCTCGATGTCGCGGAACGCAAGCGTGGTCTCCGTCTCGTGGACGACGTCGGACGGGATCTGGCTCTCCACGATCTTGCAGAACAGGCAGTGCTCGTCGCGTAGTGCGCTCATGGAGACACCCTAGAGCCGTCGCTCTAGGCTCGACAGGTGCTCACCTCGCGCGTCCTCAACCGGACCCTGCTTCAGCGGCAGCACTTGCTGGAGCGAGTCCCGATGACCTCGGTGGAGATGGTCGAGCACCTGCTGGGCCTTCAGGCGCAGGACGCCCTCCCGCCGTACATCAGTCTGTGGAGCCGCCTGGCGCGGTTCGAACCGGAGGACCTCAGCAAGCTGATCGAGGCCCGTGAGCTCTCCCGGATAACGCTCATGCGCGGCACCATCCATCTGGTCACCGCGGTCGACTGCCTCGGGCTGAGACCGCTTCTCCAGCAGTCGCTCGAACGGCAGGTTCGCAGCACCGAGTTCTTCGGCCATTGCGCCGACATTCCCAGGGACAACCTGGTCGCGGCGGTGCGAGATGTCCTCGGGCACGAGCCGGTGGGTGTCCGGACGCTCGGTGCCGAGCTCGCCGCGCGGTTCCCTGGATACGAGCCGGGCCACCTCGCCAACACCGCCCGGATCCTCCTACCGCTCGTCCAGACTCCGCCGCGAGGGCTCTGGAAACGCAGCGGAGGACCGGCGTACGTCCACGCAGAGGACTGGCACGGCGCTCCCCAGCAGCCCCACGACCTGCCGGACGTGGTGCGCCGCTGGCTGCGAGCCTTCGGACCGGCGTCGGCAGCGGACCTCAGCGCCTGGTCGGGACTGACCGGCGTCAGGTTGGTCCTGGATGCCATGGCCGACGAGCTGGTCCGGTACACCGACGAGTCGGGCCGAGCCCTCGTGGACCTGGCGGGCCTCCCGCTGGCCGCGGGCGACGAGCCGGCGCCGGTGCGATTGCTCGGGAAGTACGACAACCTCTGGCTCTCCCATGCCGACCGGGGCCGGATGGCCGAGCCCGACAAGCGGCGGCGGTGGATGGGCCGGAACGGCGGGACGGGCAACACGGTGTTCGTCGACGGCAAGCTCGAAGGCCTGTGGCGCCAGTCCGGCGACCACGTCGACGTCGAGCTCTTCCGCCCGCTCAGCGGGAGCGAGCAGGAAGAGCTCGACGCTGAAGTGGCGGCACTCGAGGACTTCCTCGCGCTCTGAGGCTAGGGGCGGTGCCCGGTGAACTCCACCACCTGCTGGAAGGTCGGCCGGTTCTGCCAGTCGATCGGGCGCACCCCGACCACGCCTGCAGTGCTGCTGCGGATGTAGTCGATGCTCTTGTCGTAGGTCAGCTTGCCGACGGCGTCCACGCCCTGCTCCTTCTCGACCCGCGCCACCGCGGCGCGAAGCGAGGCACGAAGGGTCTCCCGGCACGCCGAGAGCCGACCACGGCCGCAGTAGGCGTTCTGGTACGGCTCCTTGACGCTCCTGCCCAGCAGCGTGCGGAGGTCCTTGTTGACGTAGCCGTACCAGGCGATCCCGTTCCAGGCCGACCCGACACCGAGCCTCGGGTGGTCGTCGAGGAGGGTCGGCACCTTGTGCACGAGCCGGCCGAGCCGTGCGGACATCACGTCGTACGCCACGGACTTGTTGCCGCTCTGCCACCAGCTGTCGAAGATCGCGATGGCCTGCTCGTCCGCGTAATGGCCGTCCCGGTCGCGGTCGACGCGCTGCGCACCGTGGTCCAGCCAGGTGGCGAGGGCGCGTCGGGCAGCCCTGGTCCTCGGGTCCTTGCCGACCACGCGCAGCAACCAGGGCAGGGTGTAACGCGCCCGTGAGTCCTCGGTCGCGGCCTGGGCCATCACACCGGTCACCCCGGCGACGCCGAGCTTCCTGCCGCCCCTGATCTCACGCTCGAGGCCGTCCTCCAGCGCAAGGGACCGGTAGACCGAACCGTAGCCCCAGATGTCGTCGGCCGCCGAGAAGCCGGGCGCGGTCTTGTTGTTCCAGCTCACCAGGTAGCCCCGGGCGGGGTTGGTCTGGCGCGGGTGGCCGGCAAACGGCAGCCAGCCCTGCCAGTCGTACCTGGCGTCGCCCCAGCGCGGAAGGTCGAAGTCGACCCCGTCGGCACGCTCAGGGAGCAGACCGGAGGAGTAGTACGAGATGTTGCGGTCGTCGGTGTAGAACCAGTTGAACGTGTAGTCGATCGCCGACACCGCCCGCTGGAACGACGCGGGGTCGTGGACGTAACGCGGGTTGTTGAGCCTGGCGAACCCGATCGCGGAGTCCACCTCGTGTCCGTAGGTGCTCCGCTGGTGGACGAACGCAACCGGCCTGCCGTCGACGGTGGTCCGACGCTGCACGAGCCCGTGCCGGGTCCGCAGGACCAGGAACTTGTGCTGGGCCGGCGGCTCCTGCGACCCGGCGCCCGGGAGGGTGGTCTCGGTGTGCTCGAAGCGCTGCATCGGGACGCACCGCCGGCCGCGGAGGTAGCCCTCGGACTGCACGGTCGGCTTGCTGCCGTCGACGTTGCAGAGCCGCTCAGCGACCGTGTCCACGTTGTCGTTCGAGGCGCTGGTGGCGGACCAGGCGTAGTCGACCCCGCGGCCGAGCTGCACGACGAGGTTCGTGCCGGCGAAGGAGACACCCCGCGCCTTGATCCCAGGACCGACGAGCACCTGCTCGGTGAGCAGCTGGGGAGTGAAGTAGCCGGTCTGGGGCCCGAAGACGGTGATCGGCCTACCAGTGGTCGTGTGGCGGCCTCCGACGAGCAGCGCGTTGCTCATGCCGTGTTGCACCAGCGGCACCTTGACGCTCATGTTCGGCAGGTCGATCGACGGGCTGGCGGGAGCCGGAAGCGGCGAGCCGCCGATCTCCGCACCGCTGCCCGGCGCGGTCGGCCCGTCGATGTCGGGAAGCGCGACTCCGGGCCGCCCGGGGCGCACCCCGCCTCCGCCGTACGGCGTCCAGGCGCTGGACGTCGTGGGGGCGTCGGCGTCGTCCTTGTGACGCATGTCGTTGTAGACCGCGACGCCCTTCCTCGGCCCGAACCGGTTGACCAGACGCTGGAGCCAGACGGCGTTGTCGTACTCCTGGCCACCGCCCTTGCCGAAGATGCCGCCCACGAGCGAGGCGACGTAGACGACGTCCGCGCGGGTCCAGGGCTGGGGGGTCTTCTGGAGCGCGGCGTACTCCACGGGGCACTCCGGCCCGGTCGGGAGTCCGCCGGGACACATCTCGTCCTGCGCGGCGTTGATGCCGGCGATGTAGGCGTCGACGGCGCGGACCAGCTTCTTCCCCTCCGTGCCGTACCTCTCGGCGACGCGGCCGATCTGCGCCTGGGCCTCCCGCGGGGTGTAGAAGGCGGAGGCGAGCTGCTCGCGGTCCATCGCGAGGTTGCCCGGAGTCCCTCCCGCGAACTCCGCGAGCCGGGCCTGGCCGGCGTGTCGGAGCACGTCCATGAGGAACATCCTGTCCCGGGTCGCGGCGTAGCCCGCCCCGAACATCACGTCGCCGTAGCTCGTCCCGTGGACGTATGGGACGCCGAACTGGTCCCAGGCGATGTGGACGCCATCCCGCGGGGAGGACTCGCGCTCGACCTTCTGTGGTGTGAAGCTCTCGCGCTTGTAGAGCTGGTCGAGGTCCGACCGGGCGAGCGTCTCCGGGTCACGAGTGGTGAGGTCGTCGTACATCTCGAGCTGGTCCGCGAAGTTCTTCGGTGTCGTGCCCGTTGCCTGCCGGCTCGGCCCCACGGCAACCAGGTCCGTCGCGGTCACCGTCCCGGACTGCCCGGGGGGCAGGATGTTCCAGAGCGTGCCGTAGCGGTCCCCCTGGGCGGCGCTCGCCGAGGGCGCGACCGCCGCGGAGACGAGGCTGCCGACCAGGGCGGCCGCCGTCAGGGCGGCGAGGGTGCGGGCGCGGTGCGACGAACGACGCATACGGGCTCCTCACGAGAACAAGTTCTACTTGCTCAACGAGCCTGCTCGCGGGTCGTTACGCCCGCCTCCGCGCGGCCGTCAGCCCCAGCGCCGGGTGCGCGACAGGAGCGCCGCTGCGGCGGCGACCCCGGCAGTCGACGTCCGGAGCACCGCACGGCCCATCCTCACGGGCTCGGCGCCGACCTCGGCAAACGCCGCCAGCTCATCGTCGCTGATGCCGCCCTCCGGTCCCACGACGAGGACGACGTCGCCCTCGCCGGGCACGTCGAGCGTGGCGAGCGGCCGCTCCCCGGCCTCATGGAGCACGGCGGCCAGGGCGGCCTCGCGCAGCAGGTCCACGACGTCCGAGGTCTGGGCCATCTCCGCGACGGAGGGAAACCAGGCGCGACGCGACTGCTTCGCCGCCTCACGGGCGGTGCTGCGCCACTTCGCGAGCGACTTGGCGGCCCGCTCGCCACGCCAGACCGCCACGGAGCGCGAGGCCGCCCACGGCACGATGACGTCCACGCCGACCTCGGTGAGCATCTCGACGGCCAGCTCGCCGCGGTCTCCCTTGGGGATCGCCTGCACGACGACCAGCCGGGGACTCTCGGGGGGCGACTCGACGACCTCGTTCACGGTCGCCGTCAGCGAGGTCTTGGTCGTGCCGCTGACCGTGCCGACGACCGTCGTGCCGGCGCCGTCGGTCAGCGCGACCTGTTCGCCGACCCGGATCCGACGTACGACGACGGCGTGGCGCGCCTCGTCCCCGGTCAGCTCGACACTCCCGTCCACGCGAGCGTCAGCCAGCCCGGACAGGTGGAAGACCGGCAGGCTCACCGTGGGTTGAACGCGTTCCTGAGCTTGTCGAAGACCGACCGGTGCGTGGCCTGGACGTGCCCCTCCGGTGACTCCTCGTCACGCAGGGCGGCCAGCTCACGCAGCAGCTCCTCCTGACGCTCGTCGAGGCGGGTCGGCGTCTCCACCACGACACGGACCACGAGGTCCCCCCGGCCGACGCCGCGCAACGCCGGAACGCCGCGGCCGTTGAGGACGATCTCCGAACCCGACTGCGTCCCGGGGCGGATGTCCAGCTCGACGCTGGTCTCGAGGTCGGTCTCGGTATCGGCCTCGACCAGGTCGGCCTCGAGCGTCGGCAGGTCGATGGTGGTGCCGAGAGCGGCCGCCGTCATAGGCACGGTGACCGTGCAGAGCAGGTCGACCCCCTGTCGTGTGAAGAACTTGTGCTCGGCGACGTGGATCTCGACGTACAGGTCGCCGGCCGGGCCGCCCCCGGGGCCCACCTCCCCCTGCTCGGCGAGCTGCACGCGGGTGCCGGTGTCGACACCGGCCGGGATCTTGACATTCAGGGTGCGACGCGACCGGACCCGCCCGTCGCCGGCGCACTCACGGCACGGCTCGGGGATGACCGTGCCGTAGCCGCGGCAGGCCGCACAGGGCCGCATCGTGCGGATCTCGCCGAGAAAGGACCGCTGGACCTGGTGCACCTCGCCCCGGCCGTGACAGGTCTGACACGTCACCGGCGAGGAGCCCTGGGCGGCGCCGCTGCCCTGGCAGACCGAGCAGAGCACGGCGGTGTCGACCTTCAGCTCGCGCGTTGTGCCGAACGCGGCCTCTGCGAGGTCGACCTCCAGGCGGATGAGGGCGTCCTGGCCCCGGCGGACTCGGGGACGGGGGCCCCGGCCGCCGCCGGCGCCACCGCCCGTCGCCCCACCGAAGAAGGCGTCCATGATGTCGGTGAAGGAGAAGCCGGCGCCGTGCCCGAAGCCGCCGGCCGCCCCGCCGGCGAACGGGTCGCCGCCGAGGTCGTACATCCGGCGCTTCTCGGGGTCGGAGAGCACTTCGTAGGCGCGCGTGACGTCCTTGAACCGCTCCTGCGTCTGCGGGTCGGGGTTGACGTCGGGGTGCAGCTGGCGCGCAAGGCGGCGGTAGGCCTTCTTGATGGCGTCCTGGTCGGCGTCGCGCGAGACGCCGAGGGTCTCGTAGAGGTCCTGGCTCACAGTCGTCTCTCAGCTCATCCTTCGTCGAGAATCTTCGACACGTACCGGGCGACGGCTCGCACCGTCGCCATCGTGCCGGGGTAGTCCATGCGCGTGGGCCCCACGATGCCCAAGGTCGCGAGCGCCTCCTCGCCAGGTCCGTATCCGGTGGCCACGACCGAGGTGGTCGACAGCTCCTGGTAGGGCACCTCGTGGCCGATCCGGACGGTCAGCTTCGAGGGCGAGCTGGCCTCACCGAGCAGCTTGAGCAGCACGACGTGCTCCTCGAGCGCCTCCAGCATCGGTTTGATCGACGCGTCGAAGCCGTCGCCGAACCGGGCCAGGTTGGCGGTGCCGCCGACCATGACCCGCTCGTCCGAGCGGTGGTCCGACATCGCCTCCATGAGCGCGGCCACCACGATGGCGACGGGCACGCGCTCGTCGGAAGGGTACTGCTCCGGGACCTCGGCGAGTCGGTCCGCGGCGTCGCTGAGCCTCTCCCCCGACGTAGCCCGGTTGAGAGCGGTGCGGATCCTGGCGACGTTCTCGTCGTCGAGAGGCTCGGGCAGCTCCACGACCCGCTGCTCGACACGTCCGGTGCTCAGGATGAGCACGAGCAACAGGCGGGTGCTCGCCAGCGTCACGAGCTCGATGTGACGGACCGTGGACCGCGAGAGCGTGGGGTACTGCACGATAGCGACCTGCCGGGTCAGCTGCGCGAGCAGCCGGACACTGCGCTGCACCACGTCGTCGAGGTCGACCGCGCCCTGGAGGAGCGTGGTGATGGCGCGCTTCTCGGCGACCGAGAGCGGCTTGACCTGGGTGAGCCGGTCGACGAACAGCCGGTATCCCTTGTCCGTCGGGATCCGGCCGGCGCTCGTGTGCGGCTGGGTGATGAAGCCCTCGTCCTCGAGCGATGCCATGTCGTTGCGAACGGTGGCCGGGGAGACCCCGAGCCTGTGCCGCTCGACCAGCGCCTTGGAACCGACCGGCTCCTGCGTGGCTACGTAGTCCTCGACGATCGCGCGAAGGACGGCGAGCTTGCGGTCCTCGACCATCTCTCGCCTCCTTCTGGCACTCACCTGTTACGAGTGCCAATGCTACTAGCCTTCCCCGACCCGGAAGAATCCACGCGTAGGGTTCGGGGCATGAGCGCACACGACCGGGGGCGCCATCTCGACATCGCCCAGGACGGCGGCTTCGTCGAGGTCGCCGACCGTTGCTGGGTGGCGCGACATCGTCTGGCGGACGTCAACGTCGGCCTCGTGGCCGGCTCTCGCGGCCTCCTCGTGGTGGACACGCACTCGTCGTCGTCGACTGCGCGCCGCGTCGTGGAACAGGTCCGGGCGCTAGGCGTCGGAGAGGTGGTCGCGGTCGTCAACACCCACGCCCACTGGGATCACGTGCTCGGCAACGGCACCTTCGTCGAGGAGTACGACCGCCCCCCAGTCGTCGCTCACGAGCAGACCGCCTCGACACTGCGTGAGCAGGGGCCCGCGATCCTCGAGGGCGTCGACCCGGAACTCGACCTCACCGGAACCACGGTGGTGGTTCCGGACCAGAGCTTCTCGTCGGCACGGGTGATCGACCTCGGCGACCGGATCGTCGAGGTGGTCCACCCCGGCCGGGGGCACACAGGAGGCGACGCCGTGGTCCGCGTGGGCGATGCGGACGTCCTCTTCGCGGGAGACCTCGTGGAGGAGTCCGCGGAGCGCAACGGGGTGCCGGGCTTCGGCGACGACTGCTACCCGCTCGAGTGGCCCGCGACCCTGGACTTCGTGACGACCTTGCTGACCGAGAGCACCGTCGTCGTGCCGGGCCACGGCGTCCCGGTCGACCGGGACTACGTGCTGGAGCAGCGCGGGAACATCGGCGTGCTGGCCGAGACGATCCGCGAGCTCGCCGGCCGGGGCCTCCGGCCGGCCGACATGGCGGCCGCGGCCGAGTGGCCGTATCCGGCCGAGGAGCTCGGCGAGGCCTTCGCTCGTGGCTTCGCGCAGCTCCCCCGATCGTCCAGGTCCCTGCCGCTGCTCTAGGAGCGGCGGCCGCGCTGCCACGGGTCGGTTGCCGGGCGGGTGAGTGCTCTCGGGTGCTGCCGCCACGCGCGACGACGCCAGTAGGCCGCCTTGATCCAGAGGAAGAACACCAGGACGAGCAGGAGCGGCCAGATGTCGAGGCCCGAGACGAGAGCCACGACGAGAACCAGCACCAGCACCGGGAGCACCGGGACACCACCCGCGCGACCGTGCGGGTGCGTCCCGGGGCCGGTCGGTGCCGGGTGGTGCTGGACCTGGCGCTGCGGCGCCTGGAGCGGCGGGAGGTCGTAGAACAGCGGCGCGAGGTCGGAGTTCGTCCGGGCCTGCCAGGCCACCGCGCTCCGCTCGTCGTACTCGTCCTTGCTCAGTCGACCGGCGACGTAGTGCTCCCCGAGAGCGGTGACAGCCGCATCGCGCTCTTGGTCACCGATGCGCAGCTCGCGGTTCACTCCGACTCCCCGTCCGCGAGGAGGCCGTAGAGCTTCCGCCGAGCGTCGGCGAGTATCTCCGCGGCCTCCGCCTGTTGCTGCCGGTTGCCCGACATCACCACCTGCCAGACCGCCGCCATGACCTGGCCGATCACAGGTTTGAGCTCGTGGGTCTCCTCCTCCGTCGCGTCGAAGGCACGCCAGGTCGCGGCCATCTCCTCAGGGTGCTCCACGACGTACTCCCGTCCCGCGGCGGTGAGACCGAGGACTCGGCGACCCTCGGCCTCGTTGCCTTCGACGAGCCCTTCGTCCTCGAGCTGCTGGAGCGTGGGGTACACCGACCCGGGGCTGGGCTTCCAGACCCCGCCGCTGCGCTCCGCGATCTGCTGGATGATCTGGTAGCCGTTCATCGGTTGGACGGCGAGCACGTCGAGGATCGCGGCGCGCACGTCACCGCGACGGACCCTCGACCCGCGCGACTGCTGCTGCCCGGCCATTCCGAACAGGCCGGCGATCCAGGGCGGCGGACCGGCGCCCCAGGGACCCGAGCCCCATCCTCCGCCGCCCCACGGCTGTCCCCATCGCTGTCCACTCATCAGGTCTCCCTCCGCCCGCCGGCGGCACATTTCCACCAAACCGGAGGCCGCCGTCGCGATACGTTGACGATATATCGCTGACAGTCGCCACGGAAGTGGTTTCCGACGGCCGTACAGACAGCCGGACTCGCCACGGTAGGCGTCGGTTGTCCCGACATGGCGGGACCAAGGGGTTGTAACCGGCAGTTACACCGCGTACCTTGCCGGGAAATGACTGAGGCACGTTCAGCATCGTGCGGGCCGACAACGAAGAGACGACGTAGGGCGGGGGCCACTTGTCGATCGTCAAGGACCGAGACTGGCACCGGATCCGCGGGCGTGCGGCCAAGCTGCTGACGACACCGCTGCACCCCGACGACTACCTCTCGCTGATCAACCCCCTCTGGTCCGCGCGCGAGCTGCGGGGCCGCGTCGAGAAGGTGGTCCCCGAGACCCCGGACGCCGCGACGCTGGTGATCCGGCCCGGCTGGGGCGCCAAGTTCGACTACGAGCCCGGGCAGTACATCGGCATCGGCGTCGAGGTGGACGGCAGGTACCACTGGCGCTCCTACTCGCTGAGCTCCCCGCCGTCCCACGACGGCCGGCTCTTCACGATCACCGTGCGGGCGATGCCCGAGGGCTTCCTGTCCTCGCACCTCGTCGCCGGTCTGGCGCCGGGGACCATCGTCCGGCTGGCCGCGCCGTCCGGTGAGTTCGTGCTGCCCGACCCTCCCCCGGCCAGGATGCTCTTCCTCGTGGGCGGCAGCGGGATCACACCGGTCATGTCGATGCTGCGCACCCTGGACCGACGCGGCACCATGCCCGATGTCCTCCTCGCCTACTCCTCCCCGACACCCGAGCGGATGATCTTCCGGTCCGAGCTGCTCGAGATGGCCGAGCGCTACGCAGGGCTGCGGCTGCACGAGCAGCACACCGATACCGAGGGAATGCTCTCCCTCGACTCCCTCGCACGGATCTGCCCGGACTGGCGCGAACGGGAGGCCTGGGCCTGCGGACCCGGCCCCATGCTGGACGCCGCCGAGGACTTCTGGGAACAGGCCGGTCTCGCGGACCGGCTCCACCTGGAGCGCTTCTCGCTCAAGATCGACGGGGACGGGGCGGAGGGAGGCGTCATCACCTTCCGCAACTCCGGCAAGCAGATCGAGGTCGACGGGGCCACGACGCTGCTCGAGGCCGGCGAGAAGGTCGGCGTCGGAATGCCCTACGGCTGCCGCATGGGCATCTGCCACACCTGCACCATCACCATGGCCTCCGGCAGGATCCGCGACCTGCGCAGCGGGGAGGAGCACTTCGAGCCCAACGAGTCCATCCAGACATGCATCACGGTCGCCGCCGGTGACTGCACCCTCGACATCTAGGGAGCGACACATGGCCATCTCCGACGTCAAGGAGTACACCCACCTCACCGAGGAGGAGGTCGAGGCGCTCGGACGCGAGCTCGACCAGATCCGCGAGGACATCGAGGCCTCGCGAGGAGCCGCGGACGC
>DASVBF010000361.1:0-3391 GCA_036375975.1 Nocardioidaceae bacterium
GGGTGGCCGTCCAGCGAGCGCTGAACCGCCCGGGCGACCCGCTGCGCCAGCAGCAGGAGGGCGTCCGCCCTTCGATTCTCCGACGTCCGCGTGCGCGCAAGCTCGTCCCACACCCGCGCGTCTCGCTGCAGCAGCTCCGCCTCGACGCGGAACATGGCACGTGTCAGCGGCGCGGCCTGCTCGGCAGGAAGCGTGGTGTACATCGACGCCATCCCGTCGTCATGGATGACCATCGAGTCGCGGACTGCCAAGAGCCCAGGTAGCAGGGCTTCCACCGGCTCGCCGGCGACGCGGATCGGCCGCCTCTTAGGCCTCGTCACGACGCCCCCCGGACGCGGCCGAGAGAGCTCCTGACGTTGCCATGGCTCGATGTTGGACTCTGGAGTTTGGATTTCTGACGCAGTCCACAGGGAGCGAGGTCCGCGCTCGCGCCCAGTTCCCTGTGGATGGCGCAACGAGGTGGCCGCGCAAGCCTCAGCCGAGCTTGCGGAGCAGCTTCTGCGTGTCCGGCGGCAGCTCGTCCGGCGTCACGCTGGTCAGGCAGGTCGGGCAGGTCAGCGCCCAGAACCGGTAGCTGCGCCCCGCTGACTCGTACGGCTTGCGGCAGACGTGCAGAGCGGATGCACACGTCGCGCAGCTGAGCCCGACGTGGGTCCCCTCGTAGGCCCAGCCGCTCTGGCGGAACCGAGCCGGACCGCCTGTCGGCTCGGCACCAAGCACCGCCCGCATCAGCTCGTGGACGGTGCCCTCGACTGCGTCGTCGGGGGTTGGGTCAGCGGCGAGCGGGGCGGCTGCGCTCGTCACCGCCGGGTCGAGCACACCGACCCAGAGCACGTCTCGAGCCCGAGTCATCGCGACGTACAGCTCCCGTCGACGCCGTTGCCACTGCTCCAGGGCGGAGTCCTCCAGGCCGGAGGCGTCCGGGTCCAAGAGGTTGGGCTCGGCGTGCGTCACGTAGATGCTGCTGAACTCCAGGCCCTTTGCGCGCTTGGCGGTCCCCACGAGGACGCCGTCATATGGAGCGCCGTCCCAGTCCTCCAGGGCACTGGCCGGGATGCGGTGGTGGGCGAGCAGCCGCAGGAGGTGGTTGACGGTCGCGATGCGCTCGGTGAGGACGGCGATGCTTCCCATGGCCGAGCGGTCGGCCCCGGCAAGGTGGGTGAGCAGAGCGGTGTCGTGGTCTGCCGTGCTGCCCGCCCTGACGACGACCGGTCGGCCACCCGACCGCTGGGCCGAGGTGTCCTGGCCGATGGCGAGGTCGTCGAGCACACCGGCGTACTCGCCGGAGAGGAGCGTCGCGGCGAACTCATAGATCTCGCGGGTGTTCCGGTAGTTCCGGGTGAAGCGGACCGAGCGTCCGCCGGTCACGTCGACGCCGCACTCGGAGAGCCGGAAGCCGCCGGGGAAGACCCGCTGGCCGTCGTCGCCGACGAAGAGCAGCCCACCCTCGGGGGCGATCGCCACGAGGAGCTGGCCGGCGAGCAGAGGCATGTCTTGGGCCTCGTCGAGCACGACAGCGTCGTACGTCGGCTCGGGTGGCAGGCGCCGAGCCTCGTCACGGGCCAGGCGCAACACGTCGTTCCAGTCGATCAGTCGGCTCGACGCCAGGTTCGCCGCGTAGGACTGAGCGAGCCGCCAGACGATGCCGCGCTGGACGTGACCCAGCCGGCTGCCGCGCCCGACGCGCTCCAGCACGAGGTAGTCGTCGAGGCTGCGGACGTCCCGCCCGCGCAGCACGGTGTCGACCTCCTCCCGCCAGTAGCTGTACGGCGCCGAGCGCTCGAGCGTGTGGCGCTCCGGAAGGCGACTCCACGCCCGAGCGAATGCGTTGTCGCAGGCCCGCTGGTCGACCTTGTGCGGCAGGCGCCGGTCCCGCAGGAACCGGACCGCCCACGCGTGCAGGCTGCTGAACTCGACGCGGTCGGCGGTCTCGGGCGAGAGCCGCGCGAACGCGTGCTTGAGCACCCGGGGAACCGTGCGGACGAACGTGACGTACAGCAGGCGGTTGGCCCGACCGCGTGAGAGATGGGCGAGCCGGTGTAGCGCCACGACGGTCTTCCCCGTACCAGCACCGCCGGTGATGCGTGCCGCGCCCCTCGTGTCACGGACCACGAAGCGGGCCTGAGCCGGGTGGAGGAAGGTCATCCAGTCGGCGAACGGCTTCTGGAGGGCGGCCTCGAGAGCGTCCTCCTCGAGGTCGTCCGTGGTGAACAGCGTCGGCTGGAGGATCTCTTCGATCGCAGGCAGCGCTGCGGAGGCTTGGGCTGGGATCGGCACCGGAGCAGAGCTGGGTCCGGTGGCGGCGGGCGCCGCGAGGCGGAGGCCGTCGAGCACCTCATCGATCTGGCCCTCGGTCAGGGCTCTGTTGTAGCGCAGCAGCGCTCGCGGCAGGGTCTCGGCGCCGATCACCCAGACGTTGCCGACGATGGTCTTCGGGAGGTCGCGGCCATGCAGGGCGCACACCGCGTGGACGTGGATCGGCGGCAGGCCGGTGGAGGCCAGCGCGATTCGCAGCGCGTCGGCCTGGGCTTGGACCTTCTCGAGGTCGTCGTCGCACAGCGCGTCGCCGCGGTAGAGACGGCCACCCTCGATCCGCACGTCGCCGGACCAGTTCTTCGTATCGACGACGAAGACCCCACTCGGTCCGACAACGATGTGGTCAATGTTCGCTGACCGGGTCCCTGGCCAGGCGCGGTCGTGCAGGCACCGGAAGCCGTACGTGATCAGCTCGTCCAGCAGGGAAGCCGTACGTTCCTCGGCGAGGGCCCCCAGCTCGAAGTTCCGGGCTCGACGGGCCTCGACCGCTGCCGCTTCGGCGAGGGCGGCAGCATGGCGTCTGCCGTCCTCCGCCACCTGCCATGCCGACCGTGCCGTGACCACTTCGACCGCCCCCCTCGCTCAGCGATCCATCCTCTCGCGAAACTTCGATCTTGAGGTCAGATCGCCTATTGCCGGTAGGCGTCGCGTCGATGGTCGATGTCGAGGACGATCACGCGATGGCTGGCCACGTCGATGCGGTAACGCACGCGGAACTCCCCGCGGCGGGCCCGCCACAGGCCCTCGAACGGTGCGCGCAGCGGCGTCCCGACCCGCGTTGGCGCTTCGGCCAGCGGCCCGCGGATGAACTCCCAGGCGGCGAAGGCTGCCGCTGCCGGCAGCGAGTCGCTTAAGGCGCGACGGGCGCCTGGAGAGAGGACAATGGTGTACGGGCGCTCCGGCTCACTCGCCACGGCGCTCGCGCTCGCGTCGGCGTTCCATCAGGTCCGCCATGTCCTCGGCGCTCGTGACATCGCCCGCCGCGACCGCCGACTCGGCCTCCCGAAGGCGAGCCATGGCCACCGGGTCTGACAGGAGCTCGAGGGTCGCTTCGAGCGAGTCGAGGTCCGCGGCC
>DASVBF010000013.1:0-2514 GCA_036375975.1 Nocardioidaceae bacterium
CCACTGCACGTCGTTGTCCGGGTTGCGCAGCAGCGCCCGGTAGATCGCCTCGGCGGTCTCGTCGACGCCCCACAGCTCGAGCACTCCCATCCTGGCAGGTTAGGGACAGTGTCACGGAAGTGCCAGGTGAGATCCGCGCCAGAGGGGGCATGCTAGGTCTGTCGGCGGGATGCGGAACCGCGGCAGGGGACGGTTCCGCATCCCGCTCCTTGCGTGTCGGGGCCCCTTCCGGCCCCGCTCCGCGAGGGCGCGCACTCCCCTCCCGCCTCTCTGTGATCGTGCAGCCGGCCGACGGCCGTTGCCGGCGGGCCCCCGTGATCGTGAGGACTTTCCCGGGCTGCGGCCCGGGAAAGTCCTCAGGATCACGGAAGTTGGCAGGCAGCAGGCGCATGGCGGGCGAACACCGCCAGCGGCGGAGACCGCGTCAGGCGCCGGAGAGCTCGCGGACGGCCGTAGGGCTGCTGTCCGCGAGGAACGTCCGGCAGCGCTCGGCCTCCGCGTCCTCCCCGATCGCCGCCGCCGCCCGGCCGAGCGCGTGCAGCGCGCGCAGGAACCCGCGGTTGGGCTCGTGCTCCCAGGGAACCGGCCCGTGCCCCTTCCAGCCGTGCCGGCGCAGGGTGTCCAGGCCGCGGTGGTAGCCGGTGCGGGCGTAGGCGTAGGCCTCGACGGCACGGTCCGAGGCGAGGGCACGCTCGGCCAGCACCGCCCAAGCCAGCGACGACGTCGGGTACGCCGCGGCGACGTCGGTCGGGTCGGCCCCTCCCGCCAGTTCCTCGCGCGGCTCCGGCTCGTCGGGCAGCAGGGTCGGCGGCGGCCCACCCAGCAGGTTCTCGTGGCCAGTCATGCTCGCTATTCGACCACGCATGGCAGGCGGGGTGGGGTGACAGCAGGCGTGGGAGGCTGCTGCGGCACTCGCACGCCTGCTGTCGCACGGATCCCGAGGCGCGTCGCCATCAGTGGCCGTCGATCGAGGCAGAGTGCGGCGGGGGGTCTCTTAGCGTGCCGGCCAGCGCCGTTGCGCCTGCCGCGCGGCCGCGGCCCGCACCCGGGCACCGAGGCGGGCCGGGTAGTAGAGGTCTTCCCAGCCCCAGCGGACCACCCCGTAGCCGATGCCGCGGATCCGGTCCTCGCGACGCTTCTCCTGCCAGACGACGAGCCCGGCCTGCCGCGGGTCGGCGCCCTCCGGCACGTCGTACTTCCATCGCCCGTCGAACTCACCCACGAGCTGCAGCTCGTCCAGGACGAAATCGACGTACCCGATCAGCCCGTCCTCGTCGAAGAGAGGCCGTTGGAGGTCGCTCGGCGGCAAGCCCTGGCCGACGAGTACGACGCGTGACCAGGACTCGCCGGGGTTCGCGGCCCGGCCGTCCGCCATGCTCAGGGCACGCGAGGCGAGCCTGGCGCCGTCCCAGCTCCGGCAGTAGTCCATGACCTCCCGCAGCTCGACCGGGTCGATGCCGGCGCGCAGCACCGAGTCGAGCACGGCCACGCCGCACTCGAGTCGACCGGACGTGCGCGCCACGTCGATGCCGGTGCGCGCGAGTGACGTCATGAGGCGGCCGGCGACCTCGACCACGTGAGATCCCGGCAGACCCGCCGAGTGGTGGTGCACGCCCGCCTCCCGCCGGGAGCCGGCGGTGTCGGACCGCGTGACGTGCATCTCGGAGAGGTCGGGCAGCAGCAGCGCCAGGCCGTGCTCGACGGCCGCCGACTCGTGGCTGATGACGGCAGGCTCGACTAGGACCAGGCCCAGCGCGGCAAGCCCCGTGCGATGCCTGGCGAGCGGATCGAGCCCGTCGTACACCGCCTTGTACGCGTAGACCCCGCGCCGGACGGAGACGAGCACCCTGCGGCGCCGGAGCAGCTGGATCTCGTCAGGCCCCACGCCCAGGTCGTGAGCCTGCCGCGACGAGAACACGCCGCCCTGCCGCTCGGCCAGGGCGGCCAGGCGCGGGTCGAGATCGGTGATGGAATCGCGCGGCACCCCCCGAGGATGGCCCGCCGGTGGCCTCCCACAGGTCCACCTCTCCACAGGACGGGGAGGTGCAACCGTCCTGCGACCGTCCTACGACGGGGTCGACGGGACCGAAAGGATTCCTCGCGGCCTGTCGCGACCCTCGCCACAGCAGGCGGAGCGGTGCGACAGCAGGTGTGGGTGCCTACTGCGGCGCTGCTCGACCTGCCATGCGTGGTCGACTGCTCGGGCGGCGGGGTGGTCGGACCGTTACTTGCCGCGGGTGGTGCCCGCGGAGCGGAGGTCCTGGCAGGCCTCGACCACGCGGGTGGCCATGCCGGCCTCGGCCGACTTGCCGTACGACCGCGGGTCGTACTGCTTCTTGTTGCCGACCTCGCCGTCGACCTTGAGCACGCCGTCGTAGTTGCGGAACATGTGGTCGGCGATCGGCCGGGTGAACGCGTACTGCGTGTCGGTGTCCACGTTCATCTTCACGACGCCGTAGTCGAGCGTCTCCCGGATCTCCTCCAGCAGCGACCCGGAGCCGCCGTGGAAGACCA
>DASVBF010000185.1:0-14639 GCA_036375975.1 Nocardioidaceae bacterium
ATCTCCCGGGTCACGGGCGTCTGCAGCTGTCGGAGCCACGCCCGCTGCCCGTAGCGATGGCACCACTGCTCGACAGCGGCTCGCAGGTCGTGCAGCTGCACACCCCGGTGATGGGCGCCGGTCCACACGTCGGGGAGCCCCTTGCCCAGCTCGGCATGCCACATGAGCGGCGGCAGGTCGTCGAGGACGACCGCCATGCCGACGTGGTTCACCGGAGCGTTGGTGAGCGCGCGGATGGCATGGTCCGCCGCGGAACGTCCGCGGAACAGCCAGAGGTCGCCGGTGCGTGTGAGGTCGACGGCCGCGTCTAGGCTCAGCACCACGTCGTCCACGAAAGGGTCTCCTGTTCATGAAGCTCTGGAAGGTTCTCGGGCTTGCGGGCCTCGCGGGTGTGGCCGCGACCGGGGTCATCATCGCGCGAGAACAGCGCAAACGCGCGCAGCTGACGCCGGAGGAGATCCGGGCGCGCCTTCTGGAGCGGCTGGAAGAGGCGGCTGCCGCGACCAACGGCGGCGTGGCCGCGACCGGTGACACCGAGTCCTCCCGCGGGTGGTGGCACCGGCTCCGCCGGAGCGGCCGGGGCGCCGACCAGGTTGCCGGCTGACCACGTGGTGTCGCGGGCCTGGGCGACGGTGATGCGCACAGGCCCGGGGACAGCGATTCCGGAACTGGAGCCGGAACGACCGGTGCTGCCTAGCATGAAGGTGTGCGCACCCTGGGCAACATCCTGTGGTTCCTGCTCGCCGGGCTCTGGCTGGCGATCGGGTACGCCGTGGCCGGGTTGGTCGCCTTCATCCTGATCGTCACAATCCCCTTCGGCATCGCCTCTTTCCGGCTGGCGGGCTACGTGATCTGGCCGTTCGGCCGCACGGTCGTGTGGCAGCGCCAGGCAGGCGTGTGGTCGATGATCGGCAACGTGATCTGGGTCATCGTCGTCGGCTGGGAGCTGGCGCTCGCCCACCTCGTTGCCGGGCTCCTGTTGTGCCTGACGATCATCGGAATCCCTTTCGGCGTGGCCTCCTGGAAGATGATCCCGCTGGCGCTCTTCCCGCTCGGTCGCTCCGTGGTGCCGGTGTCGGCTGTCGAGCACGACAGGTACGGCGTACCGGTCTGAGGACCGCCCTCTGGTATCGGGCGGGTGAGGCATCCGAGCGGACCGGCTAAGTGGACCTGTGAGCGGCCTTCGCCTGGGCCCGCGCCAACCGCGGCCGGGTGAGGAAGTAGGCGATGACCACCGCACCGAGGACCTTCACGATCCGGTTCGGGTCGACGGCCGGGCGCCAGCTCACGTCGCCGTTCTTGATGACGTAGGCCCCGGCGGGCCTGCCACCCAGGCCGAAGCCGCCGCCCTCGCCCTCCTGGCCCTTCTCGTCATGCCCCATGCCTGCCCCGCCGCCACCGCTGATCATGGCCGTCGGGATCAGCGTGAGTCCGTCCTTCTCATACGGCTCGCCGAACACCCGCTTCACCGTCACGGCGTCAGTGGCCTTGCCCAGAACTTCCGTCGCCTTCACGATCCCCTCCTCTGCGGTACACGTCCCGGCCCCTGGAACCCGCCGACACACTGAACCCATCGTCGGTGCAGGCACGCCGGGCAGGGCAGTGCTGAAGGTCCCCCAAGGGCAGACGCGTCGTTCAGCCCCGACGCCGGTCGGCGATCCGCTTCGCCTTGCCCAGAGACCGCTCGAGCGCTCCCGGGTCCATGACCTCGACCTGCACGCCCACCCCGAAGCTGCTCCGGACGTGGTGGGAGAGCTCGGCGGCGAGGGCTGGTCGCCGGTCCACCGGAGTGCTCTCGTGGGCCTCGACCTGGACGGTGAGCACATCGAGGTTGGCCGGCCGGGTCAGCACGCAGAGGTAGTGAGGGCTGAGCCCGTCCACCCTGAGGATCTGCTCCTCGATCTGCGTGGGGAAGATGTTGACGCCGCGGATGATCATCATGTCGTCGCTACGGCCGGTCACCTTCTGCATCCTGCGGAAGGCAGGGTAGGCAGTCCCGGGCAGGAGCCGGGTGAGGTCGCGCGTGCGGTACCGCACCACCGGCATCGCCTGCTTGGTCAGGCTCGTGAAGACCAGCTCACCCTCCTCCCCGTCGGGAAGCACCTCGTGGGTGACCGGGTCGATGATCTCCGGGTAGAAATGGTCCTCCCAGACGTGCAGCCCGTCCTTGGTCTCCACGGCCTCCTGGGAGATGCCGGGACCCATGACCTCCGAGAGGCCGTAGATGTCCACCGCGTCGATACTGCTGCGGTGCTCCACCTCGTGCCGCATCTCGTTGGTCCACGGCTCGGCGCCGAAGATCCCGATCCGGAGGCTGGTCTTGTGCGGGTCGACGCCCTGACGTTCCATCTCGTCGAGGATCGCCAGGAAGTACGACGGGGTGACCATGATGATGCGGGGCTCGAAGTCCAGGATGAGCTTGACCTGACGCTCGGTCATCCCGCCCGAGACCGGGACCACGGTGCATCCGAGTCGCTCCGCTCCGTAGTGCGCCCCCAAGCCTCCCGTGAACAGCCCGTAGCCATAAGCCACGTGCACCACGTCCCCTGGTCGCCCACCCGCGACGTGAATGGAGCGAGCCATCAGGTCCGACCACGTGTGCAGGTCGTCCTGGGTGTAGCCCACGACGGTCGGCTTGCCCGTCGTACCGGAGGACGCGTGGATGCGCGCCACCTGCTCCCGCGGCACGGCGAACATGCCGAACGGGTAGTTGTCGCGGAGGTCGGCCTTGGTGGTGAAGGGGAACCGCGCCAGGTCCTCCAGGGCCGTCAGGTCCGCCGGCCGGACGCCGGCCGCCGCGAACGCCTTCCTGTAGTGCGGAACCCGCTCGTAGGCGAGCGCGAGCGTGCTTCGCAGGCGCTCGAGCTGCGTGTCACGGACCTGCTCGACGGTGAGGTCAGGCATCTGGAACGTCATGGCTTGCTCACATCGCCCAACCTTGGCAGACCCTCGCCGCTCTGTCACCGACCCCGGCATGGCGCACCCGCTCAGCGCAGAACGATTGCCGGTCGTGATGTCGCATCCTGACACCTGCACGCGCGACTCGGCGTCGAGGACCTCGTCGCGGGCTACCGGCGGCGCATGAGAACCGGGAGAATGCCTTCGATCCGGCACGCCGTGCGACGGTAAGGCGACACCGGAGGGTGTGACACCGGATCGCCGGGGGTACGACGCCCTGCGTCGTCCGAATCGACTACCGGGGAGGGGCCATGGCGGCAGAGCAGTACGACGTCCACGGGGAGGTGCTGCGGGTCCTCCTGAGCAAGGTCCAGGCCGACCCGTACCCCTCGGGGACGATGATGGACATGATCGAGCAGATGCTCGAGCCCGACCAGGTGCCGGCCTACGCCGAGATCCTCATGGAGAAGATCAGACGCGACAGGTTCCCGAGCCTCGAGATGCTGCAGCGGGTCGCCAAGCTCGCCTGACACCAAACCGCCCGGGCCGAAGACGAGTCCGGTCCGGGCGGTGGCTGGTGGCTGCGGGACGAGCTCAGGCTGGTGCGAGGCCGCGCCGTAGCGGGCACGAGTCGACGAACTTCCAGCACGCACCCGCCGCGAGCGCGAACAGGCCGACCGCTGCGACGATCGGGACGACGAGCTCGTGGGGCGCCTCCTGGACCAGCACGAAGCCGCCCATCACGAGGACGAACCAGCCGAAGCCCTTGCGGAGCGCGTCCTCCGGGATGCGGCCGGCAAGGCGCCCGCCCACGACGCTGCCGAGCACCGCCGCGGCCGTCACGGCGACCACGAGGCCCCAGTCGAGATGAACCGAGCTGAGGTACCCCGCGAGCCCACCGAGCGACTTCATCGCGATGACCAGGAGCGAGGTCCCGACAGCGACCGACATCGGCAGCCCGCCCAGCAGGGCGAGCGCCGGGACGACCAGGAAGCCGCCACCCGCGCCGACGAGGCCGGTGACGAGCCCGACGACGAGACCGTCGAGCAGCACCCGGAACACCGGCAGCTCGGCGTGCCGCTTCGACTCGTCGACGTTGCGCCCGCGGATCATCGCGAACGAGGTCGCGAGCATCATGAGGGCGAAGGCGACCAGGAGGAGCGTGCCGGGCAGGTGCCCGCCCAGCGTGCCCCCGAGGAAAGCCCCGGTGAGCCCGGCTGCTCCGAAGAGCAGGCCGGTGCGCCACCGGACCCGTCCGGCACGGGCGTGGCTGACGGCACCCGCCGCGGAGGTGACACCCACCACGAACAGGGAGGCCGCGATCGCCTCCTTCGGGTCCATGCCGGCGACGTACACCAGGATCGGCACGGTCAGGATCGAGCCGCCGCCGCCGAGGATCCCGAGCGAGACGCCGACCAGGGTCGAGAGAGCCAGGACGATCGCGAGCTGCAGCGAGGGGTCCATCAGGCGCTCGCCTCCGAGAGAGCCTTGACGACCTCGTCGATGTCACAGGAGTCGCCGCACCTGTTCCACGGCATCTTCGACAGGAGCATGCCCATCGCACAGGTGTTGGTGAGCGCGGCGGTCACCAGCCCGGCGCCGATCCCGCCGGCCAGCCACTTCAACCGGGGCACCGCGACGCTGCCGAGGATGCTCCCGGCCACGATCGACCCGGCGGCGAGGCGGACCTGGCGCTCGAGCTCCCAGGTCTGCCTGCCACGGTTCACCGGCGCGCCCGCGGTCCGCCAGGCGGTCATGCCGCCTTCGAGCACGCGAAGGCCCGGAAGTCCGACCTCGGCCAGCGCCTTCTCGGCCTGCTCCGCGCGGGCCCCGGACTGGCAGACGAGGACGACGTCCTCGTCCAGGTGCCGTCGGAGCTCGGAACGGTGCTCGCGCAGGTTGTCCAGAGGGACGTTGTACGAGCCGGGGATGTGTGCCGTCTCGAACTCCGCCGGGGTCCGCACGTCGAGGACACGAGGCGCGTCATCGGCGGTCAGCCAGGCCTGCATCGTGCGTACGTCGACCCGGCGGTCCACTGAGGGCATGGTGGTCATCAGAGCTGTCTCCTTGTTGTTCGTGGTGCGGGATGTGGTCGGCTGCGATGCGCCTCAGGCGGCGCTGAGCGGGAGCCCGGCAGGGCCGGCGCTGTCACCGAACGAGTCGTCGACCGCGACGACGTCGTGGCCTCGGGCGTCGAGGATCGAGGCCACCACGCTCGCGCGGTAGCCGCCCGCGCAGTGCACCCAGAGCTTCTGGCGCGGGATGTCGTCGAGGTGGGCGAGCACCGCGTGGATCGGGACGTTCACGGCGCCGACGATGTGGTTCTCGCCGAACTCCGACCCGCGGCGGACGTCGAGGACGACGAGGTCCTCGCCGCTCACGGCGGCCTCGTCGAGGGCGGTCTTCAGGTCCTTGAAGGTCGCGACGGGGAAGGAGCCGAGCGGCTCGCCGTCGGCCCACTCGTCAGGCTTGCCGGTGGCCATGGCGGCGGGCTCGCCGAGTCCGATCCGGGCCATGTCGCGCTGGGCCTCGGCCACCTGCTCCGGGCTCTCGCCCAGCAGTGTCACCGTGGCGTCGTACGGCATGATCCAGCCGAGATAGGTGATGAACTGACCGTCGAGCCCGAAGTTGACCGTTCCGTCGAGGTGTCCGGCCGCGAAAGCCTGACGCGTCCGCAGGTCGACGACCCACTCACCCGCGTCGATGCGCCGGCGCAGCTCCGCGGGGTCGGCCAGGGCAGGCTGCGACAGGTCGGGGGCCTCAGGGCCGGCAGAGTTGGCGGGCCCCATGTGCGCGTAGTAGGCGGGGAACTCCTCCAGGCCCGCGAGGAGCTGTTCGACGTACACCTGCTCGTCCTGCGTCAGCGCCGGGTTGCTCGCCTTCTCCTGGCCGATCGTGCTGGCCGAGGCGTCGCTCTGCGTGGCTGAGCAGAAGCTGCCGAATCCGTGGGTCGGGTAGACCGCGGTCTCGTCGGGCAGCTCGTCCGCGAGGCGGTGTGCGGAACGCCACTGCGCGCGGACCAGAACGCCCGTGTGGTCCGGCCCGAGGAGGTCGGGCCGTCCGGTCGAGCCGTACAGCAGCGAGCCTCCCGTGAACACCGCCAGGGGCTCGCCCTCCGCCTCGAGCGCGTAGGACAGGTGCGTGTGGGTGTGGCCGGGGGTGTGCACGACGCGCACCCGCATGGTCTCGCCGACCTCGACCACGTCACCGTCGAGGACGCCGACCCGCTCGAACTCCACGGCGTCGTCCGCGTTCACGTGGTAGGCAGCGCCCGTCTCCTGGGCGAGGGCGAGGCCGCCGGTGACGTAGTCGTTGTGGATGTGGGTCTCGAAGACGTGGGTGATCTGCACCCCTGCCTCCTCGGCCGCCGCGATCACTCGGTCGTAGTCGCGCTGCGGGTCGACGACCAGCGCCACCGTGCCGTCGTGGACGAGGTAGGTCCGATCGCCCAGGCCAGGGGTGTCGATGGGGGTCACGGTGATCATGCCGCACTGCCTCCTGCTGCTCGGGGACTGAGAAGATACCCAGGGGGGTATGCAAACCGTACGGTAACAGTAATGCCCAATACCCTCCTGGGTATTCCTCTCGGGAGCAAATCGACGCTCCGAAACGCAGGCACCGTCGACGCCACTAGGGTCGAGCCATGCCGGAGTGCCTCTTCTGCCGGATCGTCGCGGGCGAGACGCCGACCCGGATCGTGCTCGAGACCGACGACCTGGTGGGCTTCCTCGATCATCGGCCGGTGTTCAAGGGCCACGTGCTGCTCGTTCCCCGCCGCCACGTGGTGACGCTCCCGGACCTTCCTGCCGCCCTCCGTGACCCGTTCCTCGCCGCCGCGCAGCGGCTCGCAGCCGCCATGGTCGTCGGGCTGGGCGCCCAGGGCTCCTTCGTGGCCGTCAACAACACCGTCAGCCAGAGCGTCGCGCACCTGCACATGCACGTCGTCCCGCGCACGAAGGGCGACGGGCTCCGCGGGTTCTTCTGGCCGAGGACCAAGTACTCCTCCGAGGACGAGATGCGGGACTACGCCGACCGGCTGACCGCGGCCCTGGACAAGACACGAGAGGACTGACATGCGCTGGTGGAACGAACAGGTCGTGCCGCGGGTCACCGACCGCCTCCTCGGCGTGGGCGAGATCCACAAGCTTCGGGAGCGGGTCTGCGCGGGCCTGGCGGGGGAGGTGGTCGAGATCGGGTTCGGCTCCGGCCTCAACGACGAGCACTATCCCGCGGCCGTGTCCCGGGTGTCGGCTGTCGAGCCGTCCGACGTGGCCTGGCGCATCGCGCAGGCCAAGCACATGGGGGAGGGTCGGCCGCCCGTCGTACGCGCGGGGCTCGACGGACAGTCGCTCTCGCTGGCCGACGGGTCGATGGACGCCGCGCTGTCCACCTTCACGCTCTGCACCATCCCGCACGCCGAGGTCGCGCTGAAGGAGGTCGCGCGCGTCCTCAGGCGGGGTGGGGAGTTCCACTTCCTCGAGCACGGGCTCGCGCCCGACCCGGGCATTGCACGATGGCAGCACCGGCTGACGCCGGTCCAGCGCCGCCTGGCCGCCGGCTGTCACCTGGACCGGCCCGTCGCGGACCTCGTGGTCGGCAGCGGCCTGGTGGTCGAGGACCTCGACACCTTCTACCTCCCCGGGCTGCCCGGAGCGAAGCTCTTCGGGCGGATCTACCTCGGGCGCGCCGTCAAAGCCTGACGGATCGGCCGAGTCCAGCCTCATCCACGCGCTCCCTTCTTTTGCGGCGGAACGGGCATGGTCCCGGGCAGAGCGGGGACGGGGTCACGGAGTCCGTGGCCCACGTCGGAGGTCCGACACAGCACCTGGGAGGGAGGACGCCTTGACCGAGCCCTGGGAGCAGCCGGAGGAATGGGGCGAGCGCAGCATCGCGCTCGCGGAGAGCTTCGTCACGCTCGCGGACACGATCGGCGACGACTTCGACGCGCGGGGCCTGATGAACCAGCTCGTGGGGTCGTGTCTGGGGCTGCTCCGCGTCGAGGCTGCCGGGCTCCTCCTCCGCGGCTCGAGAGGGCTGGAGCTGGCGGCTTCCTCGAGCGAGGAGGGTCGCCTGCTCGGGCTCCTCCAGCTGCAGTACGACGAGGGCCCCTGCCTGGACTCCGTGTCGAGCGGCCGTGCCGTCGCGGTCGACGAGCTCGGTCACCGGGCCGACAGATGGCCGGAGTTCGCCCGGGCGGCGGCCACGCTCGGCTTCGTCTCCACCTATGCCTTCCCGCTGCGCCTGCGAGAGCAGACCATCGGGGGCCTCAATCTCCTCTGCGTCCTCCCTGGTTCGCTCGGCGAGGCCGACCAGCGGGTCGGGCAGGCCCTCGCGGACATCGCGACGATCGGGCTGCTCCAGCGCGAGAAGCACAACCGGGCCGCCCGAGCCGCCGAGCAGCTGCAGGGTGCCCTGAACAGCCGGGTGGTGATCGAGCAGGCCAAGGGGGTCCTCGCAGAGTACGCCCGGCTCGACATGGAGGCAGCCTTCGAGGCGATCCGGCAGTACTCCCGGAACCACAACCGGCGGCTCTCGGAGGTGGCGTATGCCGTCGTACGCCGGAGGCTCCCCCTCGACTCCGTCCTGGCGTCCTGCCGTCGCTGAACCGACCCCTTCGAGGCCGGAGCGGGTCGGTGGCTACAGTGTGGCCACTTCCACGTCCCACACGTCCGCGCCGCTCGTGCGGCGCACAGGAGGAGCTCCCATGAGTCGTTACGCCGGCCGCGTCGCCGTCGTCACCGGATCTGCTCGCGGCATCGGGGCCGCCACCGCGAAGCGGTTCGCCGAGGAAGGCGCGTCCGTCGCCGTACTCGATCTCGACCAGGACGCCGCGGCGGCCACCGCCGAGGGCCTCGGCGCGGAGAAGGCCCTCGGTGTCGCGTGCAACGTCGCCGACGCCGCCTCCGTGGAGGCAGGCGTGGCGAAGGTCGTCGAGGAGCTCGGCAAGGTCGACATCCTCGTCAACAACGCGGGCGTCACCCGCGACAACCTGCTGTTCAAGATGACCGAGGACGACTGGGACATGGTCATGAACGTGCACCTGCGCGGGTCCTTCCTCATGAGCCGCGAGGTCCAGAAGCACATGGTGCAGCACAAGTACGGCAAGATCCTCAACCTGTCGAGCGTGTCCGCCCTCGGCAACCGGGGACAGGCCAACTACTCGGCGGCGAAGATGGGCCTCCAGGGCTTCACGCGCACGCTCGCGATCGAGCTCGGCCCCTTCGGCGTCAACGTCAACGCGATCGCGCCGGGCTTCATCGTGACCGACATGACGGATGACACAGCTCGGCGCGTGGGCGTCGAGCCGGAGGACTACCGCAAGGCAGCGGCCGAGTCCACGCCGGTGCGGCGGGTCGGGTACCCCGAGGACATCGCTGCGACCGCGGCGTTCCTCTGCAGCGACGAGGCGTCGTTCATCACCGGCCAGACCCTCTACGTCGACGGCGGGGCGAGGATCTAGTCCGGTCCGGTCCACTCGGAGCGGTCCGACACGCCCGGTTTTGGAGGGGTCGCCGAATATGTGACGCGCCCCTCAATTCCCGCTTTCTCAGGCGGGAAAACGTCCCGTGGATGAGTTCCACGGGGCGTTTTTTTCGTCGTCTCGATTGGAAAAAGGACGAGGGCCCTGCTTACCCTCGTGCAGGTTGCTCGGACGGTCCAGCAGTGGGCCGAGCGGTCGACAAGGACCGATCCGAGTCACAACTGAACAAGCCAGCCGGGTTACGCCGAGTCCTACCCGCCCGAGTCTGGCCGTCCCGTCACCGACATCACAGTCCAGGGTAGGAGTGGGGGAACCAATCATCACGCGTCCTCGGACGCTCGGGGTGAAGTCGCCGTGCCCGGCGGCAGAGCACCTTTCAGCTCGAACCCGACAGCTCACCTCACAGGCGTGGAAAGGAAACCTTTCATGTCTGCGATCACTCGCGCGCGCTCTTTTGCTGCGCTCTCGCTGATGCTGACCGTGGTTCTGGTCGGCAGCATGTTCGCCTTCAGCACCTCTGCCGACGCGGCCACGCGCCGGGAGCGCATCCGGCACGCCGTCAAGGTGGTGGCTGCTCAGAAGGGCGATCCCTACAAGTACGGCGCCGCCGGCCCGGACCGGTTCGACTGCTCGGGGCTGATCTACTACAGCTACCGCAAGGCGGGCTTCACGAACATGCCGCGTACGTCGGACGGCCAGGCCCGGTTCGCCGACCGGATCAGCAAGAAGAACATGCGTCGCGGCGACCTCATGTTCTTCTACGACGACGGCGGCGTCTACCACGTCGCGGTCTTCCTGGGCTGGCGCAAGGGCCACCGGTGGATGATGCACGCTCCGTCCTCGGGCGAGAACGTGCACCGCTCCAAGCCGTGGACCTCCCAGTGGTACGCCGGCACGATCCGCTGATCTGAGGGGCTGACCCTCGGAACAGCCCCGCGACACGCCCACAGGACCCAGGGCCGCTCTAGTCCACGAGCGGCCCTGGGTCACACTTGTGGACATGGTTGGAAAGATCCCCTTGCGCCCTGCCCTGTCCTGCGGCCGCCGCGCCGCCCGCCCTTTCGTCTCGCTTGTCACGCTCGTCCTGGCCGGGTCCGTCGCGCTGACCGCCTGCGGTGGCGATGACGGCGCCAAGTCGGACGCAGCCCCGGACGCCCAGAACACCGCGGCCGGGGCGACGCTCCAGGGCCAGTGGCCACTGACCGGACTCCCGGCGCGCGGCGATGTGCCGAAGCACCCGGTGATGGTGGTCAAGATCGACAACACCGCGAGCAGCCGACCCCAGGTCGGGCTGAGCAAGGCCGACCTGGTGACCGAGGAGCTGGTCGAGGGCGGCTCGACCCGCCTCGCGGTCTTCTACTACTCCCACGTTCCCGGGCGGGTCGGGCCGGTGAGGTCCATGCGGGCCAGCGACATCGGGATCATCAAGCCCGCAGACGCGGCGCTGGTGGCCAGTGGGGGAGCGCCCCAGACGGTGCGGAGGCTGAAGGCGGCCGGCGTGAAGGTCTACAGCGAAGGTGCCCCCGGCTACTCCCGCGACAGCAGCCGCTCGGCGCCGTACAACCTGTTCATGCAGCTGCCGACCCTCGCCAAGACCCTCTCGTCGTCCGGCCGGCCGGACGACTACTTCTCCTGGGGCGACCAGAAGCAGTTCCCGAAGGGGCAGCGGGCCCGGGGCATCTCCGCGATGTTCTCCGGCGGTCACACCACGAGCTGGGCCTACCGCAAGGGCGGCTACGTCAACCTGAACTCCAACGCGGCCGGGAACGACCAGTTCCGCCCCGACACGGTGCTGGTGCTCCGGGTGAGGGTCGGCGACGCCGGCTACAAGGACCCGGCGGGCAACCCGGTCCCCGAGACCAAGTTCACCGGCACCGGGCAGGCGATGGTGTTCCACGACGGCTCGGTCGTGCGCGCGACATGGGCCAAGCGTGGGCTCGATGCCCCGGTGACCCTGCGGACGAAGTCCGGCGAGCTCTCGCTCCCGCCGGGCAGGGTCTGGATGGAGCTCGTGCCGCAGAACGGCGGCAACGTGGTCGTCAAGAAGTGACGACCTGAGACCTGGGGGAGGGGCGCCGGCTCAGCCGGCGTCCTTCTCTGTCTCCTGCGCCTCGTCGAGAAGCTGGTCCGGCCCAGGGAGCTGGCCGCCGGACTCCGCCTGCTGGCGCAGGCCGGCGAGGATGAACGCGATCGCGGCCTCCACCTCCACGCTCGCGCGCTTGGTGTCCTTCGCGGAGGACACGGCTGCGCCGGCCGCAGACATCGCGCCGAAGAAGACCCGGCTGAAGGTCTCGACCATGCTCGGCTCGAGGTCGTAGGACTTGAGCACCGAGGCGACGATCTCCTGCACGATGCCGAACGTGGAGCGCTCTTCCTGCTCGCGGTAGCGCTCGTACCCCAGGACGACCGGGCCTTCCTGGATCACGATGCGGCTGTAGGCAGGCTGCTGCACGATGTCGAGGAACTGTCGCAGACCCACGACGGCCTTCTCCCAGGGGTCCTTGGTGGTGCGGACCGCCTTGCCGATGGTCTTGCTCGCGTCGGCCTCGACCCTCTCGAAGACCGCCTCGAAGAGCGCCTGCTTCCCGCTGAAGTGGTGGTAGAGGGCGCCCTTGGTGACCCGCGCCCCCCCGACGATCGCGTCGAGGCTGGTCCCGGCGTAGCCCTGCTCCGTGAACAGCCTGGTGGCCACGTCGACGAGTGCCCGCTTGGTCGAGGCGGAGTACTGCTGACGCCGCGAGGCGCCGGGGACCTTGCGCAGGACTTTGGTGGTCATCCTCCGAGGATAGATGCGCGAGCGGCCGGTGGTGTGCAGCAGATCACCGTGGTCCGCGTGCGGAGCGGCTCCGTCTGTGGACGTCCGGCAGGCCTTTTCGCGCATTTCCTCCTCTTGTGCCCTAAGTCACCGTTTAACCCTTGGCATACCAGGGGTAGTTCTCATACTGTTGGTACGTACCAACGGTATGTAGAAAGGATGAACCCATGACCTGGGACGCTTTCCACCGCCGCGGAGAGGTACTCCGAAACGTGCTCGATCACGCCGAGACCTACCGTGACGGGGTGCTCCCGATGGAGCTGCCCGGCGTCGCGGAGACCTTCGGCGACGAGCTGACCCTGATGGGTGCCCTCCAGCTTCGCTGGCACACCCGTCTCGCAGGCGCCATCGAGCGTGAGCTCATGGGTCAGCCGATGGAGCTCGAGGCTGCAGTCATCACTGCGTGGCGCGAGACCGCGACCGAGCTCGCGGGACTGCGCGCGATCCTCGACGCCTACACGGACGCCCCCGTCTCCGAGGAGATGGCACGGATGCTTGACAAGGCGCACCGCAAGGACTGGACGCTCATGGCCGCGATGGCCGGCAAGGCCAGCCCCGCGGACGACCGTGCGGCTCACGTGGGCCGCGCCATCGAGAGGAAGGCCCGAGTCGCCTACCGACCCGGGGCGGCCCGCCCGCAGCCGGGCAGCCGGCGCCGCGCGGAGGCTGACAAGCCCTCGCTCCTGCGTCGCGTCAGGGCGCATCTCGCCGCCTGACCCTCCCCAGAACCAGTCCCGGCTGCGACGCTCCAGCGCGGTTCTCCCTCCGCGTCTCCCTCCCCAGGCGTCGCAGCCGGGGCTTGCACATTGACCGGTTCGCACGTCCCGGCATGACAACATGAGGGGCGTGGCATCTGCACCGAGCATCTCCTACTCGATCACCGTCCGCCTCGAGCTGCCGACGGGAGGTACGGCGACCAGCGAGCTGACCCGGGCCGTCGAAAGGTCCGGCGGGTTGGTCACCGCCCTCGACGTGACGGCCTCCGGTGCGAACCGGCTCACCATCGACGTCACGTGCGCCGCCTCGGACACCTCGCACGCCGAGGAGATCGTCGAGGCGCTGAAGGCTCTCGAGGGCGCCGTCGTGCACAAGGTGTCCGACCGCACCTTTCTCATGCACCTCGGCGGGACCATCGAGATGTCGTCCAAGCACCCGATCCACAACCGTGACGACCTGTCGTTGGTCTACACGCCCGGCGTTGCCCGCGTCTGCGAGGCCATTGCGGAGAACCCGGAGGACGCGCGCCGGCTGACCGTGAAGCGGAACGCCGTGGCGGTCGTCACCGACGGGTCAGCGGTTCTGGGCCTCGGCAACATCGGGCCCGCCGCGGCGCTCCCGGTGATGGAGGGCAAGTCCGCACTGTTCAAGCGGTTCGGCGGTATCGACGCCTGGCCCCTGTGCCTGGACACCCAGGACCCGGACCTGATCGTCGAGATCGTCCGGGCCATCGCCCCGGGCTTCGCGGGCATCAACCTCGAGGACATCTCCGCGCCTCGCTGCTTCGAGGTCGAGGCGCGGCTGCGGGAGATCCTCGACATCCCGGTCTTCCACGACGACCAGCACGGTACGGCGATCGTGGTGCTCGCCGCTCTGACGAACGCGCTCCGCGTGGTGGGCAAGAAGATGTCCGAGGTGCGCGTCGTCATGTCCGGAGCGGGTGCCGCGGGCACGGCGATCCTGAAGGTCCTGCTCGAGGCGGGGGTCACCGACGTCGTCGTCGCCGACGTCGAAGGCGTCATCCACCCGGATCGTCCCGGGCTCCACGAGTCCCTGCGCTGGCTGGCCGGGGTGACCAACAAGGCCTCGCTCACGGGCAGCCTCCGTGACGCCCTGGCCGACGCCGACGTGTTCATCGGCGTGTCCGCGCCGAACATCCTCACCGGGGCCGACGTCGCGAGGATGGCCGACGACTCGATCGTCTTCGCACTCGCCAACCCGGTGCCCGAGGTCGACCCGGCCGCCGCGCGGGAGCACGCCGCCGTGGTGGCGACCGGCCGGTCGGACTACCCGAACCAGATCAACAACGTCCTGGCCTTCCCGGGTGTCTTCCGGGGCCTGCTCGACGCCTCCGCGCGCGGCATCGAGAACAGCATCCTCGTCGCGGCTGCCGAGGCGATCGCCGGTGCCGTCACCCCCGAGGAGCTCAACGCGGACTACATCATCCCCAGTGTGTTCCACCCGGACGTGCACAAGTCGGTAGCCGCCGCCGTACGCCATGCCGTCGAGGCCGCGGGAGCAGAGGAGGTCGGACGGCCGGACCCGGAGCCGGGAGCCGGACAGGATGTCTGAGGCGGTTCTCCGCGCAGGACAGCTGCTCGTCGCGACACCGCGGCTGGTCGACCCCAACTTCGAGCGGACCGTGGTGCTCCTGCTCGACCACGACGAGAGCGGCACGCTCGGCGTCGTCCTGAACCGGCCGTCGCCCGTGTCGGTCGGCGACATCCT
>DASVBF010000145.1:0-32813 GCA_036375975.1 Nocardioidaceae bacterium
CTCGGTGGTGAGCGGGTGGTCGACGTTCGAGTACGTCGCCACCGCGGACACCGCACGGGTCAGCTCACGGGCGTACGGCGCGGCCGCCTGGGCCCGCTGCTGCGCCTTGATGATGCGGGACGCAGCGATGAGCTCCATGGCACGCGTGATCTTCTTGGTCGACTCGACCGACTTGATCCGGGCGCGGTACTCACGCAGCGAAACGGCCATGGGTCAGCCCCGCTTCTGCTTGACGATCTGCTCCTGCTCGACGTCCTCGTCCTCGAGAGCCTCGTGCTCCTCCTTGCCGGCCTGGATCGAGCCGCCCTCGGAGGTCTCGAACTGGTCGAGGAAGGAGTTGTAGGCACCCTCGAGCGCCTGCTCGGTGTCGTCCGAGAAGTCGTTCGACTCCCGGATCGTGTCGAGGATCCCACCGTGCTCGCGGCGCACGTAGTCGAGGAACTCGCTCTCGAAGCGCAGGACGTCCTCGGTGGGGACCTTGTCGAGACGACCCGTCGTGCCGGTCCACAGGGAGACCGTCATCTCCGGCACCGGGTACGGCGAGTACTGCGGCTGACGGAGCAGCGCCATGAGGCGCTGGCCACGGTCGAGCTGCTGACGCGACGCGGCGTCGAGGTCGGAGGCGAACATCGCGAAAGCCTCCATCGCGCGGAACTGCGCGAGGTCGACCTTCAGCGAGCCGGTGACCTTCTTGATCGCCTTGGTCATCGCCGCGCCACCGACGCGGGACACCGAGATGCCGACGTCGATCGCGGGGCGCTGGTTCGCCGCGAACAGGTCGGACTGGAGGAAGATCTGGCCGTCGGTGATCGAGATGACGTTGGTCGGGATGTAGGCCGACACGTCGTTGGCCTTGGTCTCGATCAGCGGCAGACCAGTCATCGAGCCCGCACCCATGTCGTCCGAGAGCTTCGCGCAACGCTCGAGCAGGCGGCTGTGCAAGTAGAAGACGTCACCCGGGTAGGCCTCACGACCCGGCGGGCGGCGCAGGAGCAGGGACACGGCGCGGTAGGCCTCGGCCTGCTTGGTCAGGTCGTCGAAGACGATCAGCACGTGCTTGCCGTCGTACATCCAGTGCTGCCCGATGGCCGAACCGGTGTACGGCGCGAGGTACTTGAAGCCCGCCGAGTCGGAGGCGGGAGCAGCCACGATCGTGGTGTACTCCAGCGCGCCAGCCTCCTCGAGCGCACCGCGGACGGCTGCGATCGTGGAGCCCTTCTGACCGATCGCGACGTAGATGCAGCGGACCTGCTTCGACGGGTCGCCCGACTCCCAGTTCTGCTTCTGGTTGATGATGGTGTCGAGCGCGATGGCGCTCTTGCCGGTCGCGCGGTCCCCGATGATCAGCTGACGCTGCCCTCGGCCGATCGGGGTCATCGCGTCGATTGCCTTGATGCCCGTGGCGAGCGGCTCGTGCACCGACTTGCGCATCATCACGCCGGGAGCCTGGAGCTCGAGGGCGCGGCGGCCCTCGGTCTCGATCTCGCCCATACCGTCGATGGGCTTGCCGAGCGGGTCCACGACGCGGCCCAGGTAGCCCTCGCCGATCGGGACCGAGAGGACCTCGCCCGTGCGGCGGACGCTCTGGCCTTCCTCGATCTTCTCGAAGTCACCGAGGATCACGACGCCGATCTCGCGGGTGTCGAGGTTCAAGGCGAGACCGAGCGTCCCGTCCTCGAACTCGAGCAGCTCGTTCGCCATGGCCGAGGGCAGCCCGGTGACCCGGGCGATGCCGTCACCGGTCTCGGCGACAGTGCCGACCTCTTCGCGACTGGCCGTCTCGGGCTTGTAGTCCGACACGAAGCGCTGCAGCGCGTCCCGGATCTCCTCCGGACGGATCGAAAGCTCCGTCATTTCCTTGTCCCTGCTCTCTCGTTCTTCTTCAGGTCTGGGTCCGCGTCCGGCCGGGTCAACCGGCGAGGCGGCGGCGTGCTTCGTCGAGGCGGTTTGCCACGGTGCCGTCGATCACGTCGTCACCGATCTCGACCTTGACGCCACCGACCACCTCGGGGTCGACGACGACGTTCAGGTGCACCGGCCGGTCGTACTGTCGCGCCAACGTGCCCTGCAGACGCTGGCGGTCCGCGTCTGCGAGCTCGCTTGCCACGCGAACGGTGGCGACCAGGCGGTTGCGGTTGTTCGCGGCGACCTTCTGGTAGTGCTCCACGGCCACACTAACCGTGCGGTGGCTGCTGACCACGGCCTGCTTGGCCAGCCGGATCGTCGCGGCGGTCGCCTTGCCCTCGAGCAGGCCGTCCAGGAGAGCGTGCTTGTCCTCGGCCGAACGGGAAGGGTCGGACAGCGCGTCACGCAGCTCGGGGTTCTCCGACACCAGACGCCCGAAGCCGAAGAGATCGTCCTCCAGCGCGTCGGCCTGGCCGTCCCGGTCGGCACCCTTGACCACCGCGATGACTGCGAGATCCTCGAAGGCGTCCGCGAGGTCCCGGGTCGCCGCCCATCGCTGGGCGGCGGCACCGGCCACCAGGTCCATCGACGCCTCGGACAGCTGTTGCCCGAGCAGTCCGCGCACGAAGTCGGACTTGGCCGCCGGCTGCAGCGAGAGGTCGGTCGCCACCCGCCGGAGGCTCGGCTCGCGGCGCAGGAGCGCCGAGACCGCGAAGAGGTCGTCGGCGATCCTCATGGCGTCGGCGCCACTCCCGACGGCCGAGCCGAGCTGCTCGGTCAGCCGTGCCAGCGACTCGGCCGAAGCTCCGCGCATCAGCCTGCCCCGTTCGAGGAGGGCTGCGTCTCCAGGTCGGCCAGGAACCGCTCGACCACGCGGCTCTGCCGCGCCTCGTCGTCGAGAGCCTCACCGACGATGCGGCTGGCCAGCGAGGTGGCGAGGGTGCCGACCTCGGCGCGGAGCGAGGTGACCGCCTGCTGGCGCTCCGCCTCGATCTGCGTGTGGGCGTGCTCGACGATGCGGGCAGCCTCGGTCTGGGCCTGCTTCCGCATCTCGGCCACGATGGTCGCGCCCTGCTCGCGAGCTTCCTCGCGGATCCGGGCTGCCTCGTGGCGCGCCTCGCTGAGCTGCTGGTTCAGCTCCGCAAGCCGGGCGTCTGCCTCGGCCTGCTTGGTCTCGGCGGCGGCCAGGCCACCCTCGATCGCCTCCGTGCGCTCTGCGAACGTCTTCTCGAAGTTGGGGACGACCCACTTCTTGACGGCGAAGTAGAGCAGCGCGAAGACGACCAGCGAGAGGACGATCTCCACCGGGTGCGGGATGAGGGGGTTCAGCTTCTCCTCAGCCGCGAGGGTGATCGAGTTCATGGGCGTGGTCCTTCGTCAGTGCAGATAGGGGTTAGAGCACGAAGGCGAGGGCGATACCGATGATGGCGAGCGCCTCGGCAAGCGCGAAGCCGAGGATCGCGATCGACTGGAGGCGGCTCTGTGCCTCCGGCTGACGCGCGACGCCGTTGATGTAGGCGGCGAAGATGAGGCCGATACCGATACCAGGTCCGACAGCGGCGAGGCCGTAGCCGATCATGTTGAGCGAGCCGGTCACGATGTTTCCTTTCGGTTATTTCTTGCGGTTCTGCGGGGGTCGAGCTGTGCTCTCAGTGCTCTTCAGCGATCGCACCGGAGATGTACATGGCGTTGAGCAGGACGAACACGTAGGCCTGGAGGAACTGGATCAGCAGCTCCAGGAAGCTGATGGCGATGAAGAGCACCCAGGCCAGGATGCCGACGGGCTTGACGAGCGCCGCGCCGTGGAGGAGAAGGTACTCACCGCCGATGGCGAACAGGATGATCAGCAAGTGCCCGGCCAGCATGTTTGCGAAGAGACGGAGGGCCAGCGTGACCGGGCGGACCAGGATGTTCGACATGAACTCCAGCGGCACCAGCAGGAGCAGCATCGCGCCGGAGATACCGGCCGGGACTGTCTGCAGCTTGAGGTAGCCGCCGAAGCCGTGCTTCTTGATGCCGGCGTAGTTGTAGATCACCCAGCTCAGCCCGGCGAGGGCGTAGACCATGCCCGCCCGCGAGAACGTGGGGAACTGGATGAACGGGATGGACCCGAAGAAGTTGTTCAGCAGGATGAAGAAGAACAGCGCCACGAGGTACGGCACGAACCTCATGAAGTCCTGGCTGCCGATGATGTCGCGGCCGATGGTGTTGCGGACGAACCCGTAGCCCGCCTCGCCGACGTACTGCAGCCGGCCGGGCACCATGGCGCGCTTGCCCGCCGCGGCGCGGAAGAACCAGAACACGAGGACCGCCGCGAGGACGAGCTGGAGCATCGGCTTGGTGACGCCGAGGAACATCGTCTGGCCGGCGAACTCGAACGTCGAGTGCGGCCCGATCGGCGGCAGGTTGAAGTCACCGGGGCCCGGAGGGGTGAACTCCTCGGCGGTCGGAGCGACGGCGCCCAGGCTGCTGACAGCGAAACTCACGTGTTCTCCTGCACTAGTTCTTCTCCTGCTTCGACTGCTGGTCCTGGCTGCGGTTGAAACGTACGAAGGTCATGTAGAGGCCGAGTCCGGCACCGACGAGGATCCCGACGGCGACCAGGAACGAGGTCCCGAGCCAGCGGTCCGCGAGCCACCCTAGAAACCCGTAGATCACGACCCCGGACACCAGGTAGCCGAAGGCATGCCACGGATCGCCTTTGGGAGAGTCGGGATCGGGAGCAGAGCTGGGATTCTGCTGAGTCATCGCGCACCGGACAATAGCAGCCACGACGGGTCATCTGGCATGCGCCTCCGTCCCGTGGTCGAGGTCGTAGATCGGCTGGCGAGCACGGACCGAGACGACGATCTGGGCCACCATCCACACCAGCGTGCAGGCGATCACGGCGGCGGAGAGCCACCGCGGGTCGACCGGGCCCTCGAGGGCACCGCTCTCGCTCAGACCCAGGTAGACGAGCGCCACGGCCAGCACCTGAAGGGTGTACGTGAGCAACGCCACGAGGAGTGAGGCGGCGGGGGCGACCATCGAGACGACGCCGACCACCGCGGTGCCCGAGACGAAGACCACGCACACCAGTGCGGCGCCGACGGCGGCCCCGGCCGCACCCGGCGAGCCGCTCGCGAGCGCTCCGAGGACGACCAGCAGGAGCCCGACGGGTGCCACGACCGAGAGCGGCCCGAGCACGGGCTTCCCGGTTCGAGGCGTCGGCTGGGCGGTCGTCATGAGGGCGGCCGTTCTGTCGTCCGTCACGGGCTGGGATGTTGCGTTTCCTGAGCGTTTCAGGAACTTCTCAGGTGCTTGTGAAAACTAGCACAAAGTCAGGAAGTGGCGAAAATCGGCGGTCTAGAGTCCCGGAGCGGGGGTCCCCCGCCGGTGCACACGAGGCACGAAGAACGTCAGCGCCACCGTCACCAGCACCCAAGCGATGAGGATCGCGGTAGTCAACCTGCTCGAGTACAGGCTGGCCAGCACGCCGCCGAAGGCGATCAGGGACGCCCAGAGCCACATGATGAGCACGGCTCGGCGGTGGGAGTGCCCGATCTCCAGCAGACGGTGGTGGAGGTGCTGCTTGTCCGGTGCGAACGGCGACCGCCCGGCGCGTGTGCGGCGTACGACGGCCAGCACGAGGTCCACGAACGGGACGATGAGGATGGCGATCGGCAGGATGATCGGGAGCAGCGTCGGGAGGAGGCTCGCCTGGCTTCCACCCGCCCCCTGCTGCAGGTCGACGGACGCGAACTGACCGGTCAGCGTCAGCGCCGATCCGGAGAGGACCAGGCCGATCAGCATCGAGCCGGAGTCGCCCATGAAGATGCGGGCGGGGAAGAAGTTGTGGGGCAGGAAGCCGGCCGTCGCACCGGCAAGGGCGGCGGTCAGCAGCGCCGCCGAGATGGCGAGGGTCTCACCGTTCACGTCGGCCAGGGTGTAGGAGAACCCGAAGAAGGCCACGGCCCCGATGCCGACCACGCCGGCGGCGAGGCCGTCGAGGCCGTCCACGAAGTTCACGGCGTTCACCGTCGCGACGACCACGATCACGCTCGCCAGGGCGGCCTGGGTCGTGTCGAGGGTCAGCTGTTCGCCGCCCGGGAGCTGGAACGAGTAGTACTGCACGTCGAAGAACACCAGGAAGCCGGCGGCGAGCAACTGGCCTCCGAACTTCGTGAGCGCGTCGAGCTCGAGGAGGTCGTCCAGGACGCCCACAGCACAGATCAGGGCGCCGCCCAGGAGCACGACTCCGGCGTCCCGGAAGATCTTCTCGTCGCTCAACGACAGGAACGGGAGCTGCCTCGCCACGGCGTACCCCGCCGTCAGCCCGCCGAGCATCGCCACTCCTCCGAAGTAGGGGATCGGGATCGCGTGGACGTCGCGGTCGCGGACCCTGGCCACCGCACCCGTCCGAAGCGCGACCTCCCGGGCGATCACGCCGAGCAGGTAGGTCACGACCGCGGAGACGAAGAAGACGGTGAGGTACTCGCGCACGGCCGGAGGCTACCCCTCTTGATCCACGGGATCGGCGATCCGGCTGCCCAGGGGGGCGAGGATCTCGTTGAGACGCTCGACCGAGACGGCGCCGAGACGGAGGACCCGACCGGTCTCCCCGGTCGCGTCCACGATGGTGGACGGCGCCGAGCCGGGTGTCGGCCCGCCGTCGAGGAGGACCTCGACAGCCTCACCGAGCATCTCCTCGGCCTGGTCCGCGTCGGTCGCGGCGTCCTTGCCGGTGAGGTTGGCGCTGCTCACGGCCATGGGCCCGGTGCGGGCGAGGACCTCGAGCGCGACCTCGTGGTCCGGCATCCGGACGGCGACGGTCCCGCGCGTGTCGCCGAGGTCCCACTGGAGCGACGGCTGCTGGCGGCACACGAGGGTCAGCGGCCCGGGCCAGAGCTCGGCGACGAGGGCCCGGGCGTACGACGGGACACCGACCGCCAGCGCGTCGAGGGTGGTCGGCGCCGAGACGAGCACCGGTGGCGGCATGTCGCGTCCACGGCCCTTCGCCGCCAGGAGTCGACGCACCGAGGCGGGGTCGAAGGCGTCGGCGCCGATGCCGTACACGGTGTCGGTCGGAAAGACCACGAGCTTGCCCTGCTGGACGGCGAGAGCCGCTGCGGCGATGCCTGCCTCCCGCTCGGCCTCGTCGTGGGTGTCGAAGCGCTTGCTCACAGCCCTCATCGTGCCAGCCGCGCGGTGACGAACCGAGGGCGACCTGCCAGGTCCGGGTTGTCGCGTACGTCCGACCAGCGACCCGAGCCGGCGAAGACGGCGGGCGCCGACCCACCCTGCACGTCGGCGTGCTCGGCCCCCACCACTCCCCCGAGTCGCAGCAGACGCGCCGCGACCCGCTCGAGCACGCGGATCGCCTCGAGGCCGTCCGGGCCCGACCACAGCGCGAGCGCGGGGTCGTGGTCGCGGGCCTCGACGGCGACGGACTCGTAGGCCTCGAGCGGGATGTAGGGCGGGTTGCAGAGCACGACATCGACCCTGCCGTCGAGGTCACAGAAGGCGTCGGCCATGTCCCCCTGGCGCAGGTCGACACCGGTTGCCTCCAGGTTGCGCGCGGCCCAGGCGTGGGCCGACTCGTCGAGCTCCACGGCGTGCACCTCGGCCTCGGGCACCTCCGTGGCGACTGCCAGCGCGATGGCGCCGGAGCCCGTGCACAGGTCGACGACGACCGGCCGGCGCCCGGAGAGGGCCACGTCCCGGGCACGGTCCACGCCCCACCCGGCCAGGACCTCGGTCTCGGGACGGGGCACGAAGACCCCCGGCCCGACTCGGAGCTCCACGTAGCGGAAGGGGGCGGTCCCGGTCAGGTGCTGCAAGGGCTCTCGGGCGGACCGCCGGGCCACGAGCTCCTCGAACGTCCGCTCCTGGTCCCCCTCGACGTCGGCGACGAGCGCCAGGCCAAGGCGGGTCGTGCCCAGGACGTGGGCGAGGAGCTCGCGCGCGTCGTACTCGGGGGAGGCGACGCCGGCTGCCCGGAGCCGCTCCGCCGCCCGGTCCACCAGGGTCCGGGTCGCCGTCACGACTCCAGAGCCTCGAGGCGGTCTGCGAGGTCGGCCTGCACGCACGAGTCGACGACCGGCTGGAGGTCCCCGTCGAGGACCGCGTCGAGGTTGTAGGACTTGTAGCCGGTGCGGTGGTCGGAGATCCGGTTCTCCGGGAAGTTGTAGGTCCGGATCCGCTCGGAACGGTCCACCGTGCGGACCTGGGATCGGCGAGCGTCCGAGGCCTCGGCGTTCGCGGCCTCCTCGGCGACGGCCAGGAGTCGGGAACGCAGGATCCGGAGGGCCTGCTCCTTGTTCTGCAGCTGGCTCTTCTCGTTCTGGCAGGAAGCCACGATGCCGGTGGGGACGTGGGTGATCCGCACCGCGGAGTCGGTCGTGTTCACACTCTGGCCACCCGGACCCGACGACCGGTAGACGTCGATCCGCAGGTCCTTCTCCTCGACCGTCACGTCGACCGGCTCGGCCTCGGGCATGACCAGGACGCCGGCGGCGGAGGTGTGGACACGCCCCTGGCTCTCCGTGACAGGGACCCGCTGGACGCGGTGCACCCCTCCCTCGAACTTCAGGAGGGCGTAGGGCGCCTCCCCCGGATCGGGAGTGCCCTTGGCCTTGACCGCCACGGTCACGGACTTGTACCCGCCCAGGTCGGACTCGGTGGCGTCGATCGGCTCCACCTTCCACCCCCGCCGCTCGGCATACCGGGTGTACATCCGCAGCAGGTCACCGGCGAACAGCGCCGACTCCTCGCCGCCCTCGCCGGACTTGATCTCCAGGATCGCGTCCTTCGAGTCGCTGGCGTCTCGCGGCACCAGGAGGTGACGCAGCCGCTCCTCGACCTCCTCGCGACGGGCCTCGAGCCGCTCCGCCTCCTCGGCGAAGGACGGGTCCTCCGCGCTGAGCTCGCGTGCAGCCCCGATGTCGTCGCCGAGCTGCTGCCACTCCCGGTAGGCGCGCACGATCGCGCTGAGCTCGGCATACCGCTGGTTGAGCTTCTTCGCCAGGCCCTGGTCCGCGTGGATGCTCGGGTCGGCCAGGCGGTGCTCGAGCTCGGCGTGCTCCTCGACCAGACCGTCCACGGCTTCGAACATGCGGATCCTCGGCTCTCAGGGGGTGTCATGGACGTGCGGACACAAGCGAAGCGCCGGCCCACGCGACCTGCGGGACCGGCGCTTCGAGGAAGCTACTTCTTGGCGGCGTTCTGCTTCTTGGCGTAGCGGGCCTCGAAGCGGGCGACGCGACCTCCGGTGTCGAGGATCTTCTGCTTGCCGGTGTAGAACGGGTGGCACTGCGAGCACACGTCGGCGTGGATCTGACCGCTCTTCGCGGTGCTCCGCGTGGTGAACGTGTTGCCACACGTGCAGGTCACCCGAGTCTCGGTGTACTCGGGGTGGATGTCCTTCTTCATGGTGTCCTCTCGAGGTAGTAGGTCGCCGGGTCGTGCCGTCACCAGATGAGGCACGTGAACCGGAACCAGCGCTCAAGTGTGCCAAACAAAGCGGCGGGGGTGGTAATTCCCCCGAACCCTCCCGGCTCAGTCCAGACCGACGGTGGGGTCGCGGCGGACCACGCCGAACATGAGCACCGACGCCAGCAGGGTCACGGCCATCATGACCAGGCCCATCGGAGCCGCCGTCCTCGACCCGAAGAGCCCCACGACCGGCGCGACCAGAGCCCCGATGCCGAACTGGACAGAACCCAGCATCGCCGCGGCCGTGCCCGCCGCCTCCCCGTGGCGGGTGAGCGCGAGCGCCGGGGTGTTGGGCAGCGAGAGCCCCACGGAGGCCACCACGACGGAGAGCGGCACGAGTACGCCGACCAGCCCCCCTCGCCCGGTCAGGCCACCGACGACCAGGACGGTGGCGGCGAGCATGCCGACGAGCATCGCCACGGACAGGACGTTCACGGCCCCGAACCGGCGGATCATGAGCGGGTTGAGCTGGGCAGCCACCGTCAGGCCTGCGGCGTTGAGCCCGAAGACGATGCCGAACGCGGCCTCGTCCAGCCCGTAGCCGTCCTGCAGCACGAACGACGAGCCGGCGACGTAGGCGAACATCGCCGACATCATCAGTCCGCCGATGAAGACGAGGGCCAGGAAGGAGCGGTCACGCACCAGGCTCCGGTAGGTCGACAGGGTGGCCCGGAGGTTGGCGGGACGTCGGCGGCCGACCGGCAGCGTCTCCCGGACTCCGAGCACGGCCACCCCGGTGAGCAGGACCGCGGCGACTGCGAGGACCGCGAAGATCCCCCGCCAGGAGGTCCAGGTCAGGATCGCCCCGCCGATGGAGGGGGCGATGATCGGCGCGAGCCCGATCACGAGCATCAGCCGCGACATCAGCTTCGCGACGGCGTAACCGGAGAAGAGGTCGCGCACGATCGCCATCGCCACGACCGACACCGCGGCGCCGGCGAAGCCTTGCAGCACACGCACCGTCGCCAGGAGGTAGATGCTGGGGGCGATCGCGGCGAGGACCGAGGCCAGCGCATGTGTGAGAAGGCCGATCACCAGCGGGCGCCTACGCCCGAATGCGTCCGACAGCGGCCCGATCACGAGCTGGCCGGCCCCGAGCCCGGCGAGCATGCCCGTCAGCGTGAGCTGGACAGCGGAGTCGGACACGCCGAGCTCGGTACTGATCTCAGGGAAGGCCGGAAGGTACATGTCGATGGTCAGGGGCCCGAGAGCGATCAGCGCGCCCAGGACGACGACGAGCTGGACGTAGCGCTTCCCGCTCGGCACCTCCGTGACTTCTCCGGCGATGCCGGCAGCGACTCCGGAGCGGCTCGCAGCGGCCTCTGCTGCCCGGAGGGAGCCACCGGGAGGGCCAGAGGTCATCGGTGTCTCGACGGGTCCAGGGGTCACCCCTTCGTAATCTCCTGAAGACGGCGGGTATTCCCCGACGCAGCCGGTTCGGACAGCGGGACGACGAGCCGGGCGACCGTGCCGGTCCCCTCCTCCGACTCCAGCTCGAGCCTGCCGCCGTGGTTGTGCGCGATGGTCTGGACGATCTTGAGACCGAGGCCGGTCCCCGTGATCTCCGACGCCACGGCGTTCGAGGCTCGGAAGAATCGGGTCCCGAGTGTCGGCAGCTCCTCGGCCGGGATGCCGATTCCGCGATCCACGACCGACACGACCGCCTGTCCGTCCTTGCGAGCGAGCCCGATGACCACGGCGCCGCCACGGGAGCTGAACTTCACGGCGTTGCTCAGCAGGTTGAGGGTTGCTCGCGAGAGCTGCCCTGCGTCACCTCGCACCAGCGTGGGCTGCCGCGGGGTCGACACCTGCACCTGTACGCCGGCACGGGCAGCCAGCTGGGACACCTCGCGAGCGGCGTCGACGGTCAGAAGGTCGAGGTCGACGACCTCGAAGGACGTCCGGAAAGCGTCCGCCTCGACGCTGGAGAGCGTCAGCAGGTCCTCGATGAGGCTGCGAAGCCTGACCACGTTGCGGCGGATCACCCCGAGCATCCCCCGTTGCTGCGGAGTCAGCTCCTCGCCGAAGCCGTCCTCGAAGAGCTCGATGTAGCCGGCGATGCTGGTGAGCGGCGTGCGTAGCTCGTGGGAGACAGTGGATACGAACTCGTCCTTGGCGCGGTCGAGCCGACGCAGCTGCCTGACCACCTGCTCCTCCATCTCCCGCGCGCGCTGGTTCTCCTCGGCCAGCACGTTGAGGGCCGAGGCGACTCCGCGGATCTCCCGCGGTCCCTTCGTGGACACCCGGGCGCTGAGGTCGCCGGCGGCCAGACGTTCGACGCCGTCCTCCATCTCGCGCAGCGGGCCACTGACCTGGCGCACCATGGCACGACCGATGACGATGGTCATCGCGAGTCCCGACACGGACACGAGCAGCACGAACCAGATGATGGCCCCGCCGCGGTCACGTGCCTGCTCCCCGTGGCGGCCGATCCGCCGGTTCACCTCGACGGACATCGCGTGGTTCAGCTCGACGAAACGCTCGAACCTGGCGTCGCCGCGGGGCAGGGACGCTGTCCGCGACCGCCCGGCCTGCCGCTCGAGCCAGGTTTCGGTCAGAGCCGTCCATGCGGCGACAGCGGCGGACTGCTCGAGCGCGTACGCGTTGAGCCGCGCGTCCTCTGCTGTCACGGACTCGAGCCTCTCGCTCTCCCGCCGCGCGTGGGTGACCGCCCGGTCGTACTCCTCGAGGTACTTCCAGTCCCTGGTACGCGCCCACCGTCGAGCGTCGGCGCGGGCAAGGTCCATGTCGTTCCGGAGGGCGATGGTGGTGGACGCGGCCGGGCGAAGACTTCCCACGACCACCTCCACGTCCCTGGTCAGCGAGGCGACGCCTGCCGCGCCCGCTCCGGCCACGACAGCGACGAGGACGACCATGCCGAGCAGGAGCCACGTCACCTGGCTGCGGACGCTGTCCGGGATCTTCACGGCCACCGATCCCCGTGACCCGCGAGGTCGGTCAGCGGGAGGCCGTGGAGCGAGTCATTCACACCCCACTCCGCTGGAGCACGGCGGCGACGCGCGAGGCGAGCTCGCGGGGGCTGAACGGCTTCACGACGTAGTCGTCGGCCCCGACGTTGAACCCCTGCTCGATGTCGGCCTCCTGGGCACGAGCCGTGAGCAGGATGACAGGGATCCGGGACAGCGCAGGGTCCGCACGCAGCTCCCGGCAGGCGTCGAGCCCGCTCATGCCCGGCATCATCACATCGAGCACGGCGAGGTCGGGCTGCTCGTCCCGACAGGCTGCCACCGCCGCGGCGCCGTCCCCGACGGAGACGACGTAGTGGCCCGACTGCTGCAGTTTGAAGACCACGAGGTCGCGGATGTCTGCGTCGTCATCGGCGACGACGATCTTGGCCATCGGTTGTCCCGAGTGAGAGAAGTGCCCGGAAATGTCCGGCTACCGCTTCGACAATAACGAAGCGGAGGTGTCCCGGGGGCGGAAACGCGAAGGGCGGGAGTGCAACACTCCCGCCCTTCGTCTCGCCGCTGGTCCGTCGTCAGTCGCCGTCGCGTCCGTTGCCTGCCGTGGGCGTGGTCTTCTGCACCTGCATCAGGAACTCGACGTTGCTGTGCGTCTTCTTCAGACGCTCCAGGAGCAGCTCGAGCGCCTGCTGTCCGTCGAGGCCCGAGAGCACACGACGGAGCTTCCAGACGATCGAGAGCTCCTCCTTGCTCATCAGGAGCTCCTCGCGGCGAGTGCCCGACTGGTCCACGTCGATGGCGGGGAAGATTCGTTTGTCCGCGAACTCGCGCCGCAGCCGCAGCTCCATGTTTCCGGTGCCCTTGAACTCCTCGAAGATGACCTCGTCCATCTTCGAGCCGGTCTCGATGAGGGCGGTCGCCAGGATTGTCAGGGAGCCGCCGTCCTCGATGTTGCGTGCGGCGCCGAAGAAGCGCTTCGGCGGGTACAGGGCGGAGGAGTCGACACCGCCGGAGAGGATCCGGCCGCTCGCGGGAGCCGCGAGGTTGTAGGCACGCCCGAGCCTCGTGATCGAGTCCAGCAGGACCACCACGTCGTGACCGAGCTCCACCAGACGCTTCGCACGCTCGATCGCGAGCTCGGCGACCGTGGTGTGGTCCGTGGCCGGACGGTCGAAGGTCGAGGCGATGACCTCGCCCTTCACGGTCCGCTGCATGTCGGTGACCTCCTCGGGACGCTCGTCCACCAGGACCACCATGAGATGCGTCTCAGGGTTGTTGGTCGTGATGGCGTTCGCGATCGCCTGGAGGACCATCGTCTTGCCTGCCTTCGGCGGGGAGACGATGAGGCCGCGCTGGCCCTTGCCGATCGGGGCCACGATGTCGATCACTCGGGTGATCAGCTGGTTCGACTCGGTCTCGAGGCGGAGCCGGTCGGAGGCGTAGAGCGGGGTGAGCTTGGAGAACTCCACCCGCTTCTTGGCGAGCTCGACGTCACCGCCGTTGACGGTGTCGAGGCGGACGAGCGGGTTGAACTTCTCCTTGCGGTCACCCTCCTGCGGCTGCCGCACGAGCCCGGTGATCGCGTCACCCTTGCGGAGGCCGTGCTTCCTGACCATCGAGAGGGAGACGTACACGTCGTTGGGGCCGGGCAGGTAGCCACTGGTCCTCACGAAGGCGTAGTTGTCGAGGACGTCGAGGATCCCGGCTGCGGGGACGAGCACGTCGTCCTCGCTGATCTGAGGCTCCGCCTCGTCGCGCCGGGGGCCACGCCCGCCGTCACGGTTGCGGTCCCGGTCGCGGCCGCGGCGCCGGCGGTTGCGCCTGCCCCCGCCGTCGCGGTCGTCACCGCGGTTGTCGCCCCGGTTGTCACGGTTGCCACCGCGGTTGTCACGGTTGTCGCCGCGGTCCTCACGGTTGTCACCGCGGTTGTCGCCCCGGTTCTCCCGGTTCCCGCCGCGGTTGTCGCCGCCGCGGTTGTCGCCCTGGGCATCCCCCCGGTTGTCCCGGTCACCCCGGTCCTGACCCCGGTTGTCCCGGGTGTCACCCTCGCGGGCGCCGCTGCGCTCCTCGCGACGCCGGTCCTGCTCCGTGGCCGTGCGGACCTCCGCCTGGTCGCCGCGCTGCGGCTCCCCCGGGGCGTCTGCCGCGCCGGCCTGCTGCTGCTCGGTGTTCGGCCGCTGCCGCGAGTCGGAGTCGGTGTACTGCGTGGCCGACGGGGCGGCGGGCTGCGCCGCCGCCTGCACAGTCGGCTGTCCCCCGGTCGCGCCTTCTGGCTGACCACCCGACTGGGCGGCCTTGATGGCGTCGATCAGCTGGCTCTTGCGCATGCCGCCGACGCCCTTGATCCCAAGACCGGCTGCCATCTGCTTGAGCTCGGGGAGCAGCATTCCGCTCAACCCTCCGCCAGAACGGCGCTTCGGGGCAGCTTCGGTTGTTTCCGTCACGTGAGGTCCCTTCCCACGTTGTGCGGCCGACCCGGTGACCCCCGGTGGCCGATACTTTTTGGATGTTCCTGCGCTTCGTGTCCGGGGGCATGGGTCGCAAAGGACCAGCATGCTTCCGGGACAGAGAGGACGAGGAAGAGATTTGCGCCCCCCAACACCAACCCATCATGTGCCACCGGGTTGGTTAATGTGGCGCACCTGAAGCGTAGCACCATCCTCGCCTCAGAACGTCGTATGGGTCACAACGCGGGCACGTCCAGAGAAAATTCCTTCAGGCGCCGCTGAGGACCTTCGCCCCCGTGGGGTCGACGGCGAGGTCGAGGACGTCCCAGCCGGCGGGTCCCTTCCGCCGTACGTCGGACGCGGTCGACGAGTCGACGAACGCGACCACCGTCGGGCCCGCCCCCGAGACGACGGCGGCGACTCCCGCGCGCCGGAGGTCCCGCACGAGCGTGAGGCTCTCCGGCATCGCGGGCTCCCGGTAGCGCTCGTGCAGGAAGTCCTCGGTCGCGGCGGGAAGCAGTTCCGGACGCTCCCTGAGCGCGACCACGAGCAGCGCTGCCCGAGCAGCGTTCGCGGCGGCGTCGGCGTGGGGGACGTGCTCGGGCAGCAAGCCGCGCGCGACCGAGGTCCTCAGCGGATCGGGTGGCACGAACGCCACCACCCTCACCCGCGGGTCGACCGCTACGACGGTCGCCTTGAACGACTCACCGTCCGAGATGGCGATCGTGAACCCGCCGTAGAAAGCAGGCGCGACGTTGTCGGGGTGGCCCTCCAGACGCGCCGCCAGGCCGAACACCGCGTCGTCGTCCATCAGCAACGACCCGCCCGCCACCAGGCCCCTGGCCAGGCAGAGGCCACCGACGATCGCCGCTGAGGAGGAGCCGAGCCCCCGGCTGTGCGGGATCCGGTTCTCGCACGCCAGGCGGACGCCCGGGACCTCACAGCCCATCTCCGCGAAGGCCTCGCACATCGCGCGGTAGACCAGGTGCGTCTCGTCGAGAGGGACCTCGTCGGCCCCGTGGCCGTTGACCGTGACCTCGAAGCCGCTCTCGTCGGTGACCTCGCCGACGAGCACGTCGCGGAGCCCGAGTGCGATGCCGAGGGAGTCGAAGCCGGGACCAAGGTTGGCGCTGGTCGCCGGCACCGAGACCTCCACCGGCCCCCTGACGAAGGTCGGCATGGTCAGTGCAGCCCGGCTGCCTCTGCAGCGGCGTCGACATCCGGCTCGACCACGGTGTCGACGAGGTCCGTGAAAGTCGACAGGGCGGTGTCCGTGTCCTTGAGGCCGTGGCCCGTGACGGTGACGACGACGGTCTTGCCGGCGAAGCGCTCCCCCGCGGCCACGTCCTGCAGGATGCCGGCCACACCCGCCGCGGACGCGGGCTCGACGAAGACGCCGTCCTCCTGGGCGAGCTGCCGCTGGGCGTTGAGGATCTCCTCGTCGGTGACGGCGCGGAACCTCCCGCCGGACTGGCTTGCCGCGTCGATGGCGAGCTGCCACGAGGCCGGGTTGCCGATCCGGATCGCGGAGGCCACGGTCTCGGGGTCGCTGACCGGGCCGCCCTTCACGAACGGGGCCGCTCCTGCCGCCTGCCAGCCGAGCATCCGGGGCTTGCGAGTGCTCATGCCGGCCTTCTCGTACTCGATGTAGCCCTTCCAGTACGCCGAGATGTTGCCCGCGTTTCCCACCGGGAGCACGTGGACGTCGGGGGCGTCGCCGAGGAAGTCCACGATCTCGAACGACGCGGTCTTCTGGCCCTCGAGCCGCATCGGGTTCACGGAGTTCACGAGCGCCACGGGGTGGGTCTCGGCCAGCTCGCGCGAGATCCGCAGGCAGTCGTCGAAGTTGCCCTTGACCATGATCACCTGAGCGCCGTGGACGATGGCCTGCGCGAGCTTTCCGGCGGCGATCTTGCCCTGCGGGATGAGCACGAGCGGCTTCACCCTGGCTCGCGCGGCGTAGGCGGCCATCGACGCGGAGGTGTTGCCGGTCGAGGCGCAGACGACGGCCTCGGCGCCCTGGCCCACCGCGACGGACAGGGCCACGGTCATCCCCCGGTCCTTGAAGGAGCCGGTCGGGTTGCTCCCCTCGACCTTCAACCACACGTCGGCCCCGGTGAGCTCCGAGAGCCACAGGCTGTCCACGAGCGGGGTGCCGCCCTCACGGAGCGTGACGGTGGGCGTGCCCTCGGGGAGGTTCAGCCAGTCGGCGTACTCCTCGATGACCCCCCGCCACTGGTGCGCGGTGGCTGCGCTCATTCGCCCTCTCCCTCGACTCGCATGATCGACGAGACGTCATGGACGTACTCCTTCGTGCGCAGTGCCTCGACGGTCGCCGACAACGCCGCGTCGGTCGCACGGTGGGAGACCACCACGAGCTGCGCGTCGTCGCCCCGGCCCTCCTGGCGGACCGTCTGCAGCGAGACGCCGTGCTCGGCGAACACCTGCGCGATCGAGGCCAGGACACCGGTCTTGTCGTCCACGTCGACGGCGACGTGGTAGCGGGTCTGGGTGCTGCCCATCGGCAGGACGTCGCACTGGGCGTACGACGACTCGCCGACCCCGCGGACCTCGTTCAGCCTGTTGCGGGCGATGGTGACGAGGTCTCCGAGAACCGCGCTGGCCGTCGGCGCCCCACCGGCTCCGGGTCCGTAGAACATGAGCTGGCCCGCGGCGTCGCTCTCGACGAAGACGGCGTTGTAGGCCTCCCGCACGCTCGCCAGAGGGTGGCTGCGCGGGATCATTGCCGGGTGGACCCGCGCCGAGACGGCTGGACCGTCGGGGCCCTCGACGAGCTCACAGATCGCGAGCAGCTTCACCACGGTGTCCATCTCGCGCGCCGCGGCCACATCGGCAGCAGTGACGTCGGAGATCCCCTCGCGGTAGACGTCGGACGCGGTGACCCTCGTGTGGAACGCCAAGCTGGCCAGGATCGCCGCCTTGGCCGCCGCGTCGAAGCCCTCGACGTCGGCGGTGGGGTCGGCCTCGGCGTAGCCGAGCTCCTGGGCCTCCTCCAGCGCCTCGGCGAAGCCGGCGCCGGACGAGTCCATCTTGTCGAGGATGAAGTTCGTCGTGCCGTTCACGATGCCGAGCACGCGACGGACCTTGTCGCCGGCGAGCGACTCCCTCAGCGGCCGCAGGATCGGGATCGCCCCGGCCACCGCCGCCTCGAAGTACAGGTCCCGACCTGCCTTCTCGGCGGCCGCGAAGAGAGTGCTGCCGTCCTCGGCGAGCAGCGCCTTGTTGGCGGTGACCACCGAGGCGCCGTGCTCCAGGGCGGCGAGGATGAGCGACCGGGCAGGCTCGATCCCGCCGATCACCTCGACCACGAGGTCGATGTCGCCCCTCGTGACGAGGCCCTTCGCGTCGGTGGTGAGGAGCCCCGCCGGGATCTCCGCGTCACGGGGAGCATCCGGCCGGCGCACCGCCACGCCGACCAGCTCGATGGGGGCGCCGACCCGGGCGGCGAGGTCGTCGGCGTGCTCGTGGAGCAGGCGCACGACCTGGCTGCCCACAGAGCCGCATCCCAGGAGGGCGAGCTTGAGCGGGCGCACGCGGTCCTCGTTTCCGTGCTCGTGTCTGGAGCCGTCCATGACATTCATCTTGGGGCATGTCCCAAGCCGGACCGGCCCGGCCACGTCGCCGTCCGGTGCGTGAGATGGCGATCCATCAGGCTCCTACGTCGGTGCGCAGGAGGTCGTCCTCGGTCTCCCGCCGCACGACCAGGGTGGCGGTCCCGTCCTTCACTGCGACCACGGGAGGCCGAAGAGCGTGGTTGTAGTTGCTCGCCATGGAGCGACAGTAGGCCCCTGTGCCGGGTACGGCGAGGAGGTCGCCGGGGGCGATGTCACCGGGGACGAACTCGTCCTTGACGACGATGTCGCCGGCCTCGCAGTGCTTCCCGACCACGCGTCCGAGGACCGGCGACGCTTCGCTGCGACGCGAGGCGATCGTGCACGAGTAGTCCGCGTCGTACAGCGCCGTGCGGATGTTGTCGCTCATCCCGCCGTCGACCGAGACGTAGGTGCGCACCGCTCCCGCGTCGAGCTCCACGGGCTTGACCGTGCCCACCTCGTAGACGGTGCACATGGCGGGCCCGACGATGGCGCGCCCGGGCTCGATGGACAGCTCGGGCACCTCGAGCCCGAAGCCCCGGCACTCGTGCTCGACGATCTTGGTGATCTCGGTGGCTAGCTGAGCGGGGTCGGAGGGGTCGTCCTGGGTGGTGTAGGCGATGCCGAAGCCACCGCCGAGATCCATCTCCGGCATGTCCACGCCGAGCTCGGCGGAGACCCGCGAGTGCAGGGTCAGCACCCGCCGCGTGGCCACCTCGAAGCCCGAGGTGTCGAAGATCTGTGAGCCGATGTGCGAGTGCAGGCCCCGCAGCTCGAGGCCAGGCGCCTCCAGCACGCGTCGTACCGCCTCGAAGGCGTCCCCGGAGGCGATCGAGAAGCCGAACTTCTGGTCCTCGTGAGCGGTCGCGATGTACTCGTGGGTGTGCGCCTCGACCCCGGCTGTCACGCGCACCATGACGGCCGCCGTCTCATCGAGCTGCTCCGTGACCTCGACCAGCCGCTCGATCTCACAGAAGGAGTCGACGATGATCCGGCCGACCCGCTCCCGCACCGCCCGGTGCAGCTCGGCGCGGCTCTTGTTGTTGCCGTGGTAGCCGATCCGCTCGGGCGGGAACCCGGCCCTGAGCGCGACGGTCAGCTCTCCATCGGACGCCACGTCGAGGCTCAGGCCCTCCTCGGCGACCCACCGAGCGACCGTCGTACAGACGAAGGCCTTGCCCGCGTAGTACACGTCGTAGCCCTCGAACGCCTCACGGAAAGCCCGGGCCCTGGCACGGAAGTCCGCCTCGTCGAGGACGTACGCCGGGGAGCCGTGCTCGGCCACCAGGGTGCGGAGGTCCACCCCGCCCACCTCGAGCGCGCCGTCGTCGTTCTTCCGCGCGGTGGAGGACCAGAGCAACGGGACCAGCTCGTTGACGTCGGCGGGCTCAGGCAGCCATGCCGGACCCCGGTGGCTGACCTCGGCGTGAGCCCAGCCCGCCTCGTGTGCGCGCATCAGCGGCTCACATCCGCTCGGGTGCCGAGACACCGAGCAGGTCGAGCCCGTTGGCGACGACGGTCCTGGTGGCGGCGACCAGGAGCAGCCGCGCCCGGTGCAGGTCCGTTGTCTCCTCGTCGCCCTGCGGCAGGACCCGGCAGTTGTCGTAGAACTTGTGGAACGCCGACGCGGTGTCCTCGAGGTACCTCGCGACCCGGTGCGGCTCGCGCAGCCGGGCGGCGGTCGCCACCACCCGGGGGAACTCCGCGAGAGCACGGAGCAGCTCGCCCTCCCTTTCGTGGGAGAGCATCGACGGGTCGAACTCCTCACCCTCGGCGAGGGTGATGCCGAGGTCCGCCGCGTTGCGCAGGATCGAGGCGAGCCGGGCGTGGGCGTACTGCACGTAGAAGACCGGGTTCTCGCTGCTCTGCCGGGTGATCTGCTCCACGTCCAGCGTGAGCGGCGAGTCCGAGGGGTAGCGCGCCAGCGTGTAGCGCAGGGCGTCGACGCCGATCATCTCCACCAGCTCCTGGAGCGTGACGATCGTCCCGGCCCGCTTGCTGAGACGGACCTCCTCGCCTCCGCGCATGATCTTCACGAGCTGCCCGATGAGCACCTCGATGTTGCGGTCCGGGTCGTCGCCGGCGCAGGCCGCCATGGCCTTGAGCCGTCCGACGTACCCGTGGTGGTCCGCTCCGAGGAGGTAGATGCACACGTCGAAGCCGCGCTCGCGCTTCTCCACGTAGTAGGCGGTGTCGGAGGCGAAGTAGGTGTACTCGCCGTTGCTCCGGACCAGGACCCGGTCCTTGTCGTCGCCGAAGTCGGTGGTGCGCATCCACAGCGCCCCGTCCGCCTCGAAGAGATGGCCCTGCCCCTGGAGCACTTCCAGGCCGTGCTTGACCCGGCCCTCGTCGTGCAGCCTGCGCTCGGAGTACCAGACGTCGAAGCAGGTGTTGAAGGCGTCGAGCTGCTCGCGCTGGTCCGCGAGCTGGATCGCGTAGCCCGCCTCCCGGAAGGCGACGAGCCGCTCGTCCTCGGGAAGGTCGAGGATGCCCGGGTTCTCTGCGACCACCCGCTCCGCGAGCTCCGCGACGTAGTCACCGTGGTAGCCGTCCTCCGGCACCGGCTTGCCCAGTGCCAGCGCCTCGACGGACGCACCGAACTTGTCCATCTGGCTGCCGCGGTCGTTGATGTAGAACTCCCGGGTGACCTCGGCGCCAGCCGCGGCCAGCACACGCGCGATCGCGTCCCCGACCACCGCCCAGCGAGTGTGGCCCAGGTGGATCGGACCGGTCGGGTTGGCGGAGATGAACTCCACGTTGACCTTCGTGCCGGCCAGCGTGTCCGACGAGCCGTACGACGACCCCGCCTCGACGATCTCTGCGGCCACGACGCCCTGGGCGCCGGCGGCGACCCGGACGTTCAGGAACCCCGGACCGGCCACGTCGACCGACGCGATGCCCTCCACAGCAGTCAGCCGCTCCGCGAGCAGGCCGGCCAGGTCCCGAGGCGGCATGCCCGCCTTCTTCCCGAGCTGCAGGGCGATGTTCGTGGCGTAGTCCCCGTGCTCCCGGTTCTTGGGTCGTTCCACCACGACCGTCGCAGGCACGCCGCCGGGCAGGGCGAGCGAGCCGTCCTCGACGAGGCCGTTCAGGACGTGGACGATCCGTTCGGAGAGCTGTTCGGGAGTCACCGGTCAAGGGTATCTGCGCCCCCCGCGACGCCACGCAGGCGTCTCGGAACGGTCAGAGCGCCGAACGACGGCTCCGAGCGAGCCGGGTGACCACCTCGATCAGCTCGGCCGGCTCGAACGGCTTGGTGAGGTACGCGTCCGCCCCGAGCTCCTCACCCCGGGCCAGGTCGGCGGCCTGGGCCCGGCCGGTCACCATCACGACGGGGATGCCCGCCGTCTCCGGCTCGGCCCGAAGCCGCTCGACCGCCTCGAAGCCGCTCATCCGGGGCATCATCACGTCGAGGGTGATCACGTCGGGCAGCGTCGCCCGGGCCAGCTCCAGGGCGGTCTCGCCGTCTCCCGCCATCGTCACCTCGAAGCCTTCGAGCTGGAGGTTGACCGCGATCAGCTCGCGGATCACGGCGGAGTCGTCGACGACGAGCGCGCGCAGTGCCGGGTCGGTGAACACAGCGCCCCCAATCACGATGTCGGCCAACGTTCATGTACGCTCGTCGCAGCCCAAGAGCCCCCGTAGCTCAGGGGATAGAGCACCGCCCTCCGGAGGCGGGTGCGTAGGTTCGAATCCTACCGGGGGCGCGCACATTCTCCCCACTCCCACCACCCGTCGGTCGTCCTCGGCTGCGCGGGGTCACGCCTGAGTGATGGCGGATTCATCCTTTCCTGTCAATTGCCCGATCTGATGGTCTGCACACCTCTTGCCAGGTCCGTCACCTTTTGGTTGGTTGCTCGTTACCTCTGCGCACGCCCACGCTCGTCGTCGGGCGTCTGGGAGAACCCACTGATCCGACTCCTCTCGGGGGAGTTCGCGCTCTCACACCGTCCACCAACCTATGAACGGGGAGTCACGTGACCTCACGCTCCACCTTGCTCAAACGAGCAGCCGTAGCCCTCAGCTCGGCGGCCGTCGTCCTGACCGGAGCCGTCGTCCTGACGGGGGTGTCCGCGGACGCGGCCATCAAGAAGGCGGAGACGCCCTTCGCCTACCAGGGGTCCGCCTACGGCACGCGGGTCACCGCCGGCGACCCGAACTCCGGCGGCGTCGCTTCCGGACGCACCGCCTGGTCCGTGCTCGGCTGCACCGCGATGGCTCCGGTCCGCAACGACAAGGGCAGCAACGTCGGCAAGGTGAACGCCAACGACTACATCCAGGTCGGCGCGGTCGACAGCTTCACCTCGAGCTACCGCCTGCCGACCAAGAAGACCTACGGCTCCCGGAGCGTCAACAAGGTCGCCGACATCGTCCTCGGCAGCGCCGACGGGCCCCAGCTGATGATCGGCGCGCTCACGACGAAGGCGCACGCGTTCAACGACCACGGCACCTTCCGGGCGGGCACGAACCTGAGCCTCGCGGACCTCGAGACCAAGGACGTCGTGCCGCAGGAGGCAGGCCCCCTTCAAGATCTCGTCGACGCGATCGACGCCGGGAAGGACCAGGCCGCGACGGCGATCATCGAGGCTGCGGGCAGCGACGGGATCGCCATCCCCGGCCTCGGCACCATCTACATGGCCGGCAAGGAGACCAAGCGAACCCGCGCTACGTTCGGCATGGCAAGCGCCTACGGCATCCGTGTCGAGCTGGAGAACGGCTCGCGGGTCGACATCGGCCGGGCCTGGGCGCGGATCCAGAAGGCCAACCCCGCGGGGGTCTTCGCCGGCAACGCCTACGGCTACGAGGCTGTCGTCGCCGACGGCGTGGCCGGCCTGGGCCGCACGCCGTACCAGCAGCTGCCCTGCCCCGGCACCAAGGGCGAGTGGCGGACCAACTCGCTGGCGGAGGCGCCGCAGAACGCCCAGCTGAACGCGACGGGGCTCAAGGCCCAGACCTACGGCAAGCCGGACGCCGACGGGAGCGCTGTCGCCCGTGCGCGTGCCTCGGTGGCGGAGCTCACGGTGGGTGGCCAGCTGGAGATCCAGGGCATCGTCGGGCAGGTGAACGTCTTCCAGAACAAGGACGGCAAGGTCGTGCGCCGCACGTTGGAAGGCACCCGCATCGGCGCCATCATCGCCAACGGGCAGACGCAGGAGATCCCGGCTCCGGGTGAGAGCATCACGATTCCGGGCGTCGCCACGATCACCGCGGGTGACCGGGTCGAGCTGGGCAGACGAGGCGTCCTCGTCCACGCACTGCGGATCGAGATGCTGGACACCGGCCTGGTCCTCAACGTCGGCACGGCGAAGGCCAAGATCACGCGCTGACCCACGCTCCCGGGCGACGCCGAGAGCAGAACCGCCGCTCAGGACGCGGCGCTCGAGACTCCTAGCAGGAGCCTTCGAGCGTCGCGTCCTTGCGTACCCGGTTCCCGATGCTCCGGGCCTGTCCGACGTCGGCGAAGACGACGCTGGCGGCGCCGACGTAGCCCGTCCGCCCCCTCACGACACAGCTGCGGAACTTGTTCGGGTTGACCCGGGTGGCAGCCTGCGCGAGCCGGTAGAGCTCGGCAGGCTTGACGTTCGGCGTGCTCATGTTGTTGAGCACGGTGAGCACGCCGCGCTCCATGAAGCCGGCGTTGTCCTCGTTGCGCCGGACCTGGTTGAGGATCCCCTTCAGGGTGCGCTGCTGGTTCGCGGAGCGCGTGAAGTCACCGCCGGCGAAGGCATGGCGCGTCCTCGAGAACACCAGTGCCTGGATGCCGTTCAGCTTGTTCTTGCCGACGTGGAAGCCTCCCGGCTTGTTCCGGTCGCTGAAGGCGTAGCGGGAGCTGACCGTGATGCCCCCGATGCCATCCACCATCCGGGCGAACCCCCACATGCTCGTCACGAAGACGTAGTCGGGGCGCACGCCCACCATGTCGCCGACCGACCTCGCCATCAGATCGGGACCGCCGAAGTACATCGAGGCGTTGATCTTGTTCCGGCCGTGCCCGGCAACGTCCACGTAGGAGTCGCGGGGGATGCCGATGGCGGTCGCAGCGCCGGTCCGGGTGTTGAAGCCGACCAGCTGGATGGCATCGGCCCTGCTATGGGTCACGGACTGGCCCTTGCGCGCGTCGGAGCCGAGCATCAGGACCCAGACGACGTGGTCGGAGACGTCGACGTCCTGGGCCCGCTCGACCTTCACCAGGGCAGCGGGCGCTTCGCTGAACGAGGCGGGAGGCACCACCAGCGCGGAGATCGCGAGTACGACGGCGAGCCGCACGAACCTCCGTGCCCGCACTGCCTGGCCGAGAAGGCGAGTGAGTCGGGTCATCGGCTTCCTCCCTTCGCTGCGGGCACCGAGGAACGCGTGACGTCGTACCCGAAGATCTGCCAGGGTCCGGACTGCTTTCGGTTGACGAGCAGGCGTCCGGAGACGGTCACGCGCTCGGCGGCGCCGTCGGTGGGCTGCTGGACGAAGACCAGGCGAACCCGAGCCGTGATGCCCACGACGTGTCGACCCGGCACAAGCACGTCCAGGCGCGCCTGCTTCGTGCGCGCGACGACCGACTCGGTCGTCGAACCGACCTGCGCGTTCGTGAGCAGCGCGCGTTCAGGCGCGGCGCGGCGCGCAGCACCAGGCGAGAAGGTGGCGAGCGCGCCCGAGAAGTCGTCCCGGGGGTACCTCCCCGACAGAAAGGCGTCGTCGAAGTACCGCGAGACGAGCCCTCCGACCTGCTTCTCCAGCTGCTTCTTCTGGTCCCGCTTCAGGTGGCCGCCCACCACCTTCGCGACCGTGACCTCGATCGGGACCGGCTTGGCCCTCAGCGTCGGCTGCTGGCCAACCGAGCTGCTCGGCGGGGAGCTGCCCGCGTTCTCGTCGGACGCGCCCCCGGTGCATGCGGCCGTCAGGGCGAGCAGCAGGACCACTGCCGGCCATCGCCCGATGCCGAGTGGAGGGCCGGTTGTCTCTGAGGTCACAGGTCTGCTCACTCCCTGCCTGTCGGATTGACGTGAGGCTGGATACACCGGCCGGTCAGGGCCCGGTCCCGGCTACATCAACTTGTCACAAAGGTCTAGCCTTGTAGCCGTCCACCCACCCTAAGAGACGCACCGGAAGAGGCGATTCAGGCCGTGGCCGAGTCTTCGCAGAGCAGCCCCGTCGAACCGTCGGCGTTCGGAGCCAACGAGTGGCTCGTCGACGAGATGTTCGAGAGGTACGAGCAGGACCCGAACAGCGTGGACAAGGCCTGGTGGGAGTTCTTCAAGAACTACACGCCCGGTGAGCACATCTCGCACAAGCCGGCCGCCCCCAACGGCGCCAGGTCCACGGGTGAGAAGCCGACCCGGCGGGCGCGTCCGAGCGCCCAGCAGACCACCCCGCGTCCGGCCCAGCAGCCGGACCGGCCGTCTCAGAAGGCCCAGCAGCAGCCTCAGAAGACGGCTGAGAAGCCGGCGCCCAAGACGGCGGCCTCGCCCCAGGTGAAGAGCGCGGCCACGGCGAAGGCAGACGCGGACGAGACCCCGACCAAGCAGGCCCCGAAGACGACCGCGCCGGTGCCGAAAGAGCCCGAGCCGGCCCCCAAGGCCGAGGCGAAGGACGAGCCGCAGCTGACCGTGCTGCGTGGTGCACCGGCCCGCACCGCGCAGAACATGGACGCCTCCCTCAGCGTGCCGACCGCGACGAGTGTCCGCTCGGTGCCGGTGAAGCTTCTCTGGGACAACCGGACCGTCATCAACAACCACCTCGCCCGTGCCCGGGGCGGCAAGGTGTCCTTCACCCACATCATCGGCTACGCGCTCGTCAAGGCGCTGAAGTCGATGCCGGAGATGAACAACGGCTTCGACATCATCGACGGCAAGCCGACCCTGATCCAGCCGCAGCACATCAACCTCGGCCTCGCGATCGACATGCAGAAGTCCGACGGCACCCGCCAGCTGCTCGTGCCGTCGATCAAGGCTGCCGAGGCGATGGACTTCGCGGGCTTCTGGACGGCTTACGAGGACCTGATCCGCAAGGCCCGCCACAACAAGCTCGCCGTGAGCGACTTCCAGGGCACCACGATCAGCCTCACGAACCCGGGCACCATCGGCACCAACCACTCCGTCCCCCGGCTGATGAAGGGTCAGGGCTGCATCATCGGCGTCGGTGCGATGGAGTATCCGCCCGAGTACCAAGGCGCCTCCGAGGAGACCCTCACCCGCAACGCGGTCAGCAAGGTCATGACCCTGACCTCGACGTACGACCACCGGGTCATCCAGGGCGCCCAGTCCGGAGAGTTCCTCAAGCGCCTCCACGGCCTGCTGCTCGGCGAGAACGGCTTCTACGACGAGATCTTCCGCGCCCTGCGGATCCCGTACGAGCCGATCCGCTGGGCGAAGGACATCTCGACCAGCCACGACGACGAGATCAGCAAGCAGGCGCGCGTCCTCGAGCTGATCCACGCCTACCGCGTGCGCGGCCACATCATGGCCGACACGGACCCGCTGGAGTACCAGCAGCGCAGCCACCCCGATCTCGAGGTCGAGTCGCACGGGCTGACCCTGTGGGACCTCGACCGCGAGTTCGCCACCGGGTCGTTCGGCGGCACCGGACGTCGCTTCATGAAGCTGCGCGACATCCTCGGCATCCTGCGTGACTCCTACTGCCGCACCGTCGGTATCGAGTACATGCACATCCAGGACCCCGAGCAGCGTCGCTGGATCCAGCAGCGCGTGGAGCAGCCGCACATGAAGCCGCCTCGCGAGGAGCAGCTGCGCATCCTGCTCAAGCTGAACCAGGCCGAGGCGTTCGAGACCTTCCTCCAGACCAAGTTCGTGGGCCAGAAGCGGTTCAGCCTGGAGGGCGGCGAGACCACCATCCCGCTGATCGACGAGATCTGCGAGGCCGCCGCGGAGGAGAAGCTCGACGAGGTCACGATCGGCATGGCCCACCGCGGCCGCCTCAACGTGCTGGCCAACGTCGTGGGCAAGAGCTACAGCCAGATCTTCCGGGAGTTCGAGGGCAACATCGACCCCCGCACCGTGCAGGGCTCCGGCGACGTGAAGTACCACCTCGGCGCCGAGGGTGAGTTCACGGCGGGCACAGGCGCCAAGATCAAGGTCTCGGTCGCCGCGAACCCCTCGCACCTCGAGGCCGTCAACCCCGTGGTCGAGGGGATCGCCCGCGCCAAGCAGGACGTGCTCAACAAGGGCGCGGAGTTCCCGGTACTACCCCTGTTGATCCACGGTGACGCGGCGTTCGCCGGCCAGGGCGTCGTGGCCGAGACGCTGAACCTGTCCCAGCTTCGCGGCTACCGCACCGGAGGCACGATCCACGTGGTCGTGAACAACCAGGTCGGGTTCACGACCTCGCCCGCGTCCTCGCGCTCGTCGTTGTACTGCACCGACGTCGCGCGCATGGTGCAGGCGCCGATCTTCCACGTGAACGGCGACGATCCGGAGGCGTGCATCCGCGTCGCCCGGCTCGCCTACGAGTACCGCCAGGCGTTCAAGAAGGACGTCGTGGTCGACCTCGTCTGCTACCGCCGCCGGGGTCACAACGAGGGCGACGACCCGTCGTACACCCAGCCGCTGATGTACGACCTCATCGAGCAGAAGCGCTCGGTGCGCAAGCTCTACACCGAGTCCCTCATCGGCCGTGGCGACATCACGCTCGAGGAGGCCGAGCAGGTGCTGCGTGACTACCAGCAGCAGCTGGAGCGCGTCTTCACCGAGGTTCGCGAGGCGACGAGCGTGCCGTCGAGCTGGACGACGGTCCCGGACTACCCCGAGAAGAGCGGCGTCACCGAGGCCACGACGGCGATCACCACGGAGTACCTCAAGCGGATCGCCGACGCCCACGTCAACACCCCCGAGGGCTTCGTGGTGCACCCCAAGGTGCTGCCCCAGCTCCAGCGTCGGGCGGCCGCCATCACCGACGGCCCGATCGACTGGGCGACGGGCGAGATCCTGGCCTTCGGGTCGCTGCTGATGGACGGCCGACCCGTCCGGCTCGCGGGGCAGGACTCCCGGCGGGGCACGTTCGCGCAGCGCTTCGCGACGATCATCGACCGGCGCAACGCCGACGAGTGGACCCCGCTGGCGAACCTTTCCGAGGACCAGGGGCAGTTCTACGTCTACGACTCGCTGCTGTCCGAGTACGCCGCCCTCGGCTTCGAGTACGGCTACTCCGTGGCCCGGCCCAACGCCCTCGTGCTGTGGGAGGCCCAGTTCGGCGACTTCGTGAACGGCGCCCAGACGGTGATCGACGAGTTCATCTCCTCGGCCGAGACCAAGTGGCGCCAGCAGTCGGGCGTCGTCCTCCTGCTGCCCCACGGCTACGAAGGTCAGGGCCCGGACCACTCCTCGGCCCGGATCGAGCGCTTCTTGGCGATGGCCGCCGACGAGGCCTTCACGGTCGCCCAGCCCTCGAGCGCTGCGAGCCACTTCCATCTGCTGCGCCGACACTCCCTCGGCGAGGAGCACCGGCCCCTGATCATCTTCACCCCGAAGTCGATGCTGCGGCGCAAGGACGCGATGTCCTCGCCGACGGACTTCACCCAGGGCACGTTCCGTCCCGTCATCGGCGACGACATGGTCGACCCCGACAAGGTCGAGCGCGTGGTCCTGTGCAGCGGCAAGGTCAGCTGGGACCTCCTCGCAGAGCGCAAGAAGCACCAGGACGAGCGCACCGCGGTCGTCAGGCTGGAGCAGCTCTACCCACGGCCGGTCGACGAGCTCAAGGCCGAGCTCAAGCGCTTCCCGAACCTGCAGGAGGTGCGCTGGGTCCAGGACGAGCCGGCGAACATGGGCCCGTGGCCGCACATCGCGCTGAACCTCGGGTCGGAGCTCGACGGGACGCCGCTGTACCGGGTCTCGCGGCCCGAGTCGTCGTCGCCGTCTGTGGGTCAGCAGTCCCGCCACGTCGAGGAGCAGAAGGCGCTGCTCAAGCAGGCGTTCGCCTGACCGGAGGCACGATGTACTTCACGGACCGAGGCATCGAGGAGCTGGAGACGCGCCGGGGCGACGAGGAGGTCACCCTGGCCTGGCTGGCCGACCGTCTCCAGGAGTTCACCGACATCCACCCCGAGTTCGAGGTAGCCGTCGAACGCCTTGCCACCTGGCTGGCCCGGCTCGACGATTCCGACGACGAGTGACCGTCAAGGTCCCGGACGCACGCTGACGTCCGTCAGCTCCGCGTCGCGGGGAAGGTCCAGTGCGGCCAGCACGGTGGCGGCGACCGACTCGGGTGCGATCCAGTGCGACGGGTCGTAGTCCTTGCCCTCTTGCCGGTGGACCTTCGCCTGCATGTCGGTGGCCGTGCGGCCCGGGTAGACCGACGTGACCCGTACCCCGGACTCCTGCTCCTCAGCCCTCAGTGAGTCGGCCAGGGCCCGTAGCCCGTGCTTGCTCGCGGCGTAGGCCGACCAGTGCGGGTTGGCGCGGAGCCCCGAGCCCGAGTTGACGAAGACCACGTGCCCCCGAGCGGCCCGCAACGCGGGCAGGCACAGCCGGGTCAGCTCCGCGGGAGCGAGGAGGTTGACGTCGAGGGTCTCGCGCCAGGCCTCAACGCTGAGGTCCGCGACCGCCCCGAGGTCGACGACGCCGGCGGAGTGGACGAGGGAGTCCAGGCGCTCCGGGAGTTCCTGTCCGGCAAGCGCTCCAGCGAGACCGGTCGGGTCGGCGAGGTCCGCGATGACGGTCCTGGCACGCGGGTAGGCGGCCGCGAGGTCGCGGGCACGGCTGTCGCTGCGGGCAAGGAGCACGAGCTCGTCCCCCCGAGCCGCGAGCGCCTGTGCCACCGCGGCCCCGATGCCCGCGCTGGCACCGGTCACTAAGTGGGTCGGCATGCGAGCGAACCTACCGGGTGAAGACGACCTTGCCGAAGATGTCGCCGTCGGCCATGGCGGCGAAGCCGTCGCGAGCCTCGGTCATGGGCAGCACCCGGTCGATCACCGGCCGCAGGCCGCTGACGTCGAGGAGGTTGACCAGCGAGGCGAGCTCTGCGCGGTTGCCCATGGTCGAGCCGACCACCTCGAGCTGGAGGAAGAAGATCCGGTTCAGCTCGGCCTTGTCGGGGTTCGGACCGCTCGTGGCGCCCGAGATCACGATGCGCCCACCAGGACGCAGCGACCTCAGCGAGTGGGACCAGGTGGCGCGGCCCACGGTCTCCATCACGGCGTCGACCTTCTCGGGGAGCCGGGCGTTGCTGTCGACGACCTCGTCCGCCCCGAGCTCGAGCGCCTTCGCGCGCTTCGCCTCGTCGCGACTGGTCGCGTAGACCTTGAGGCCACCGGCGTGGGCCAGCGCGATGAGCGCCGTCGCCACCCCGCCGCCGGCACCCTGGACCAGCACGGTGTCGCCGGGCTTGAGCCGGCCTTGGGTGAACAGCATCCGGTAGGCGGTCAGCCACGCCGTGGGGAGGCAGGCAGCCTCCTCGAAGGAGAGCGAGGCCGGCTTCGGGATCACGTTGCCCTTGGGCACCACCACCTTGTCGGCGAACGTGCCCTGGTAGCGCTCGCTGAGGAGCGAGCGCTTCGGGTCCAGGGTCTCGTCGCCGGACCAGGCGGGATCGCTGATCACCGCGTGGACGACCACCTCGTTGCCGTCCTCGTCGTAGCCCGCCGCGTCGCACCCGAGGATCATCGGCAGCGCCTCGTCGCGCAGGCCCACGCCCTGCAGGGACCACAGGTCGTGGTGGTTCAGCGAGGAGGCCTTGACCGTCACGGTGGTCCACCCGTCAGGGGCGACCGGGTCGGGACGCTCCCCGACCACGAGTCCGGACAGGGGGTCCTCGGTGGAGAAGCCTTCGGCGTAGACAGCGAACATGTCACCGACCCTACCGACGCGCGACCTTGTCCCGTCGAGCCGCCTCCCGCACGGCCGCCGCCACCGACGGGCCCACCCGAGGGTCGAACGGCGAGGGGATGATGTAGGAGTCGCTGAGCTCGGCACCCACGAGCTCGGCGAGCGCGTCGGCCGCGGCGAGCTTCATGCCCTCCGTGATGGCGGTGGCCCGGACGTCGAGGGCGCCTCGGAAGATGCCGGGGAACGCCAGCACGTTGTTGATCTGGTTCGGGTAGTCCGAGCGACCCGTCGCCACGACCCGCGCATGCCGATGCGCGATGTCGGGGTGCACCTCGGGGTTGGGGTTCGCCAGCCCGAAGATGATCGCCTCCGGGGCCATCCGGGCCACGGCCTCCTCCGGCACCGTGCCCCCGCTGACGCCGACGAACACGTCGGCCCCGGACAGCGCGTCCACGAGCCGACCCTCCCGCCCCGTGGTGTCGGCGGTCTCCTTCGCGAGCGACAGCTTCACCGGCGTGAGGTCCCCTCGTGCCGAGTTGAGCACCCCGCGCCGGTCCACGACAGCGAGGTCACGCACCCCCGCGGCGAGGAGGATCTTGGCGCAGGCCACCCCTGCCGCACCCGCGCCGGAGATCACCACCCGCGCGTCCTCGATGGCACGCCCGGTGAGCTGGAGGGCGTTCTCGAGCGCGGCGAGCACCACGACCGCCGTACCGTGCTGGTCGTCGTGGAAGACCGGGATGTCCAGCCGGTCGCTCAGCCGCTGCTCGATCTCGAAGCAGCGGGGCGCCGAGATGTCCTCCAGGTTGATCCCGCCGAAGCTCGGTGCCAGCCGCGCGACCGTGTCGACGATCTCATCCGGGTCGGTGGTGTCGAGACAGATCGGGATCGCGTCCACGCCCCCGAACTGCTTGAACAGGACCGCCTTGCCCTCCATCACGGGCATCGCCGCCTTGGCTCCGATGTCGCCCAGGCCCAGGACGGCGGTGCCGTCGGTCACCACGGCGACCGTGTTGCCGACCCAGGTGTAGTCGTCGGCCAGGGCGGCGTCCTCGGCGATGGCCTCGCACACCCGCGCCACGCCGGGTGTGTAGGCGAGGGAGAGGTCTTCGGGGCCCGCCAGGCTGACCGTGGACGCGACCTCCAGCTTGCCGCCGACGTGCAGGTCGAAGACCGGGTCGCCGGCGCGTGGGTTCTCCGGTTGGGGCATTGCGGCAGGTGCAACCATTGAGCTGACTTTCATGTCTGGGAAACGTGGCATGTGGTTCGACGCGGCGGGTGTGTAGGCGGCGGAACCACGGGAATGAGCGGGGGTCTCCCTGCTCACAGTCTCGCACACGAACGATCCCGGTCTAACCCCCATGTGTCGGACGAGACACTCCTCGCAGCGGGGGCCAAAAGCGGACGAGCACTCGGGCCACGACGTCAGGTTCGGGGATGGCACCGACTGCCCAGGAGTCGACGCCTTCGCGAGGGTTGTCGCGCTCGACCCACCACCCACCGCTCTCCCGTCGTGTGACCCGTTTCACGGCGACCACGCCGTCGGGCAGGCGCACCACGGCCAACCTCCCCACACGAGGGGCGGCCCCGTGGAGGACGAGCAGCCGGTCGCCGTCGTACAGGGACGGCTGCATGGAGCTCCCGCGGACCACCGCGATTCCCACCCGTCGGGCGGGG
>DASVBF010000389.1:0-11419 GCA_036375975.1 Nocardioidaceae bacterium
CGCACATAGTCCTCGAGCAGCTCCCGGAGCTGTCGCCGCCCACGGTGCAGACGCGACATCACGGTGCCGATCGGCGTGCCCATGATCTCGGCGATCTCCTTGTAGGGGAACCCCTCCACGTCTGCGAGGTACACCGCGAGGCGGAAGTCGTCGGGAAGCTGCTGAAGGGCGCGCTTCACGTCGCTGTCGGGGAGGTGCTCGAGCGCCTCAGTCTCGGCCGACTTCAGGCCCGACGAGGTGTGGGACTCCGCGCGGTGAAGCTGCCAGTCCTCGATGTCCTCGCTCATGGACTGGAGCGGTTCACGCTGCTTCTTGCGGTAGGAGTTGATGAACGTGTTGGTCAGGATGCGGTACAGCCAGGCCTTCAGGTTGGTGCCGGGCTTGTACTGGTGGAAGGCGCCATAGGCCTTCGCGAAGGTCTCCTGGACAAGGTCCTCTGCGTCCTGGGGGTTGCGCGTCATGCGCATGGCGGCGGAGTACAGCTGGTCGAGGTAGGGGAGGGCGTCGCTCTCGAAGCGCGCTGACCTCTGCTCGTCGGTCTCCGGCACGTCCGAGTCCGGCTGGATAGTTGAGTCGTTCATCGAGTCCCAGCCTACCGGCAGGGGATGACACCATTCCGCGGCGCGACCTCCGCCGCGGGGACGCGTCGTAGCCAGCACAGAGACTCCCTTCGAGTCGACGCGGGCGAACCGTGAGGAGAACGCGTCAGACCGTGGTTCGATTCCCGACGATCTCGCGAACCACCCATTCGAGCGTTGCCTCGACGATGATCCCGAGCGCATCTGCCTGGGTCACCTCGCCCCGACGCGGCACGTGGAAGGAGTGGTCCGCGGCTGGTACGACGGTCAGGTCCACGTCCTCGGGGAACTCCTCCGGCCTGCCGAACGGGTCGCGCTCGCCCTGGATCACCAGCGTGCACACCCCCGCGCCCTCGAGCTCGTCCACGCGCGACCGCTCCGGCTTGCCTGGTGGATGGAGCGGATAGGCGAGCGCGAGGAGGCCCTCGGCCCGGAGCTCCTCCGCGCACCGCGCGGCCGCGCGAGCACCGGCGCTGCGTCCCCCCACAACGCGGGGGGTACGGGGACGCAACGACGAGCCGACCGCCAGCAGACACTCGTCGAGAACGGCGGGACGCGGAGCGAGCTTCCTGCCTGCCACCCGCCACGGCATCTCGAGCAGCTCGACGGTAATGCCCTGCCGTGGAAGCTCCGCCGCGATCGCCTGAAGGTCCGGCGCGTCGATGCCGCCGCCGGCGCCATGGGTGAGCAGGACGGTCGCCACGGGACGCGCGGCACGGTGGACCTCCACACGGGCGTCACCGTGCGGGGTGCTGATGGTGCGGGTGGTGCTCATCGCTGCATCATGCCAGTGGTGACTCGGGGGCGAGCGGCTCTATGAGCTCGGGTCCGTTGTTCTTGACGTTGTTGACCAACGTGGACACGGGGTAGGCCTCGAGGCGTCCCGGGGCGGCGGGGACGAGCAGCCCGCCGAGCGCCTCCGGGTCTGACACCGTGGGGTCCAGCCAGGCTGCGTACTTGTCACGCTCGACGAGAAGCGGAGCCCGGTCGTGGATCCGTCCGAGGTCGTCCTGCGCGTTCGTCGTCAGGATCGTGCAGGTCCACCGGAAGCGGTCGGGGTCCTCGTCGGACTTCGTCGGGTCGCGCCAGATCTCGTAGAGGCCGGCCATGGCCAGCACCGAACCGTCGGGGTGGTGGATGAAGAAAGGCTGCTTGCGCGGCTTCCTCCGCTTCTTCCCCTGATCCGGGACGTCCTCGGCCTCGGGCTCCTCCGGGGTGTACCACTCGTAGAACCCATCGGCCGGGATGAGGCAGCGACGGGAGGCGAACGCCCTTCGGAAGGCCGGCTTCTCCGCGGCCGTCTCCACCCGGGCGTTGATGAGCCGGTTCCCGATCGCCGGGTCCTTGGCCCAGAACGGCACGAGCCCCCAGGTCACCACCCGCAGCTGACGCTCGGCGGGCCGGTCCTTCTCCTGCGACGGTGGCCGTTCGAGGACGGCGTACACCTCTTTCGTGGGGGCGACGTTGTAGTCCGGGGGCAGCGTCTCGCGCACCTCCGGCTGCTCGATCTCGAACTCCTCGACCAGGTCCTCCGGCTTCCGGCTCGACGCGTAGCGACCACACATGGTGGCCAGGCTAGTTCCTGACGGAAGAGGGGACGGTCAGCGTGCGAGCTCGTCGAGCAGGCGCGTCGCGAAGTCACCTCGCGCGGGCAGGCCCTCGATCCAGACCCTCACCTCTCCCGCGCCGAGGCCGACGTCTGCGAGGACCTCGCGCAAGCTTGCGACCGAGGCCCCGAGGTGCGGCAGACGTCGTACCACGACCACGGCACGGTCGGCGCTGACACGGGCGACGGGTTCGCCCCCGGGAAAGATGGCTCGGACGGCCTCGGCGACCTGCACCAGCTCGAGCGCCCGGGTGAACCCACGCTCGGCGCTCGGCTGCACCGAGGTGGGTGCCAGCTCCACCACGACGAGGGAGTGGCCGGACGCCAGGGAGCGACCGGTCAGCTCCGCCTCGCGGTAGAGCTCCTGAAGCCGGGTCCGCAGGTGGGCAAGGCTCGCGAGGCCGGTCAGCGGGTCCTCGCAGGAGAGCTCGTGAAGGAACTCCAAGGTGGCCTCGCTCCACGCGAGGGTGAGCGCCTCGACGGAGGCGAAGTCCGGCTCCACGCCCATCACGGCGTCGAAGGTCGTGCGTAGCCCGTCCAGTGCCTCACCCAGGGCGGCACCGTCACGGGCTACGTCACGACCGACCACGGCGCATGCAGGTCGCGTGTCGGCGGCGGCAACCAGAGCCTCCCCAACTGCCTCGAAGCGTGCGGGCAGCGACTGCCGCACGTCCTCGGACAGCTCCAGCTCTGGAGTGTCACCGCCGGCACCCGACCTGCGGCGACCGAATGACGTGAACAACGCCATGCGGTCACCTCCCCTTGGCTGGCCGTGTCCCACTTCCGGGCGTGTGCATCGGTGAGACGTGCGGGTACCGCATCCATGACGCGGAACCTGGCGGCTTTTTCGTCAGACACCGTGCAGGGGCAAAGGGAAGATATCGGACAGAGGCCGACAGCGGGGCTTTGCCGGGTCTATCGTGAGATGTCAGTGGTATGAACCACCTCACAACAGCCAAGGAACCGCACGTCCGACATGACCGAGCTTCTTCCAGGAGTCGAGACTCCCAGCGACGCGGAACTCATCTCGCGCGTGCGCGGCGGCGAGGTCGCTGCCTACGGCGAGCTGTTCACCCGGCACGTCGACGCGGCCCGCCGCCTGGCCAGGCAGCTCGTACGTGGACCCGACGTGGACGACCTCGTCTCGGATGCCTTCGCCAAGACCCTGAACGTGCTCCAGGCAGGAGGTGGACCCGACGTCGCGTTCCGGGCGTACCTGCTGACCTCGGTGCGCCGCCTTCACGTGGACCGCATCCGCGCAGCGAAGAAGGTGCAGCCGTCGGACGACATGACGGTGTACGACGACGGGCTGCCCTTCACGGACACGGCCATCGCGAGCTTCGAGAACGGCGCGGCCGCCAAGGCGTTCAGCTCCCTCCCCGAGCGCTGGCAGCTCGTGCTGTGGCACCTCGAGGTCGAGGGACAGAAGCCGGCTGAGATCGCCCCGCTCCTCGGCATGAGTGCCAACTCGGTCTCGGCGCTCGCCTACCGGGCACGGGAGGGGCTGCGGCAGGCGTTCTTGACGATGCACCTGGCGGACTGCAGCACTGAGCAGTGCCGCTGGGTCAACCAGCACCTCGGCGCCTACGTCCGGAAAGGGCTGTCGCGCCGCGACACCGCCAAGGTCGAGCAACACCTCGACGAGTGCCGACGGTGCACGGCGATGTACCTCGAGCTCACAGAGGTGAACTCCGATCTCGCCGCGATCATCGCGCCCCTGCTGCTCGGAGCGGCCGCGGCCGGCTACATCACATCCGCGGGTGGCACCGGGATGACCGGAGCAGCCGCCTTGTTCGGCCGGATCCGCGACGCCCTGGGCGCGCACGGCGGCAGCAGCACGGCCGGAGCCGGCAGCAGCGGCGCGTCCGGCGGCACCGCCGCAGCAGGCAGCGCCGTGACCGCCGGGACGCTCACCGCAGGTGGGGCGGTCGCGGCAGGCGTCGTCGCCATCACGACGGCTGCCCTGCTGTTCGGCGGCGGACCGGGCCAGCACGTCGCGGACGCGGACCGGCAGGTCGGCACCGTTCAGACCCGCCCGGGCGGCCCTGACCGGGACGTGGCAGCCGGCCACGAGCGACGGGATGCCTCGCAGACGAAGCGTGCGGATGACCCATCCACCTCTACCGAGGAGAGCGCGAACGTCGTCACGGTCGCGGCAGACGTGACCGGTGACGGGCCTGGTGACGGAAGCTCAGCAGGTGGCACCAGCGGCGCAGGCGCCGCCCCCGATGGGGGGACAAGGGGCGGCACGACCGTCAGCCCCGGGCCAGGCAGCGACCCGGGCCCGCAGGCGGGTGGCCAGGACCCGGCTCCTGTGGACGACCCGCTCGACGACCCGCTGGACGGCCTGCCCCCGCTCCCACCATCTGACTCCTCGCCCGGTGACGGCGGGACCGGAACCCCGGGCAGCGGATCGTCCGCGCAGTCGATGCTGACAGTCGCCAAACCGCAGATCGTCGGCGACGTCCTCCTGTTCGAGGTGACCGCCGACGAAGATCTGCCTACGTCGGTCACCGTCGCGCTGACCGAGGCTCCCGACGGGGTCGGCTTCGCTCCCGACGCACAGAGCACTATCACGCGGTCGGGCTCGGCCGGCGAAGACGTCCTCCGGGTCGCGATCGGGCTCGTGGGCACCGACTACCTCACGGCAGGCACCACGCTGAAGTTCACCGTCAGCGCGGACGGCTACGCGCCCCCGACCGGCCCGATCGAGGTCACCTACTCCCCGCATACCGACCCGCCCGGGTCCGACGGGGACAGCCCGAGTCCCGCAGCAGACCAGGTGACGGGAATCTCGGTGTCCGGGAGGCCGACTCGGCGCGCGGGCAGCCAGACGCTGTGGGACGTCACCCTCTCCGTCACGGGCCTTCCCGCGGACGCCGAGCTGACCACCTCGGACCTGCGGCTCCTGGCGGTCCCGGACTCGGCGCAGCCCGGCGCCGTTGCCCCGGAGACGAACGGCTCCTTCAAGATCGTGAGCGTCGTGAAGAACGACGCGGGAGCGTTCGTCGTCACGTTGCACGTGCCTCGCGGGAAGGGTGCGAGATGGTTCGTGCTCGAGGTCACCGGCAGCGACGGCATCACGACCGAGCCGTTCCAGGTCGGCGCGGAGGGTCGCTCGGACAAGTCCCACCGCGAGAAAGCCCACGCAGCCGCGAGCGCCAGGCCCACGGCCCACGACAGGCCCGAGCACCAAGGGGCATCCAGGTCGAACCACCCGTCACACGCCGTGGCCCACCCGACGCCGCAGGGCACGTCGCGGCCGAAGGTACGAGGTACGTCGCAGCCGAAGGCACGAGGCACGTCGCAGCCGAAAGCACGAGGCAGGTCGCAGCCGAAGGCACGAGGAAAGTCCTCCGTGCTCAGCGTGGGCAAGCCGGGCGCGAAGGGCGGCGTCCTCGGGCTCTGAGCCCTCGGCAGGCGAGCGTGCGCTCGGGGTGGGTGCGTGTTCTCAGACCGATCGGGTAAGAAGGACACATGACCGTGACGAGACTGCTGGCCCGCCCGATGATCGCCTCGATGTTCGTCGTCGGGGGCGTGAACGCCCTCAAGAACACCGAGATGGCCGCCCAACGGGCCAAGCCCGTGACAGACACGGTGATCCCGCTGGCACAGAAGCTCGCCCCGAACGCCCCAATCCCGACAGACCCCAAGACCCTCGTGCGGGCGAACGCGGCGGTGCAGCTCGCGGCCGGTCTGGCGCTCGCCACGGGCAGGATGCCGAGACTGTCCGCCCTGACCCTGGCGGCGTCACTGGTGCCGACGACGGCTGCGGGCCACCGGTTCTGGGAGGAGAGCGACCCGGACAGGAAGTCCAACCAGCGGATCCACTTCTTCAAGAACGTCTCGATGCTGGGCGGCCTCCTCATCGCGGGGGTGGACACCGAGGGCCGCCCCGGCCTCGCCTGGCGCGCGAAGCACGCCGCCACGGACGTGCGCCGCGAGGCCAAGCACATCCGCAAGGCCGCGAAGCGAGAGGCGAAGCGGGCGCGCAAGAACCTGACGTAGGACCACCCCACCGCCAGACGCCCGATACCCTCGGTGCGATGAGCGAGACCAACGACCCGATGGACCCCTGGCCCGCGCCCCGCGCCACCGGTCCGGTGCACGCCACCGTCTCGCTCCCCGGCTCGAAGTCGCTCACCAACCGGGCCCTCGTGCTCGCGGCCCTCTCCGACGGCCCCTCCGTCGTACGACGGGCCCTCCGCTCGCGCGACACCGAGCTCATGACACGCGCCCTGACCTCGCTGGGTGCGGCGATCGACACCTCCGGTGACGACTGGCACGTCACGCCCGGCCCCGTCAGCGGCCCCGCCACGGTCGACTGCGGGCTCGCCGGGACCGTGATGCGCTTCGTCCCGCCGGTGGCAGCACTGGCCCGGGGTGCGGTGGCCTTCGACGGCGACCCGCATGCCCGCACCCGCCCCATGGGCGAGGTGCTCGAGGCGCTTCGGGGCCTCGGCGTGCTGATCGAGGACGAAGGCCGCGGCACACTGCCTTTCACGGTGCTCGGCTCGGGCCGCGTCCCCGGGGGCACCGTGACCATCGACGCCTCCGCCTCGAGCCAGTTCATCTCCGCTTTGCTCCTGGTCGGGGCCCGCTACGACCACGGCGTCGACGTACGCCACATCGGCAAGCCGGTCCCCTCGCTCCCCCATATCGAGATGACCGTGCAGCAGCTGCGCTTGCACAGCGTGGAGGTCGACGACACCGACGCGAACCGCTGGCGGGTCCTCCCGGGCACCATCCGGGCCGTCGACACGGACATCGAGCCGGATCTGTCCAACGCCGCCCCGTTCCTCGCCGCTGCGATGGTGTCCGGCGGCGAGGTCACCATCCGGGACTGGCCGCACAGCACGACCCAGGCGGGCGACTCCCTCCGCGAGATCCTGACCCTGATGGGCGGGAAGGTCGAGCTGACCGCCGAGGGTCTCACTGTCTCGGGCACCGGCGTCATCCACGGCGTCGACCTCGACCTGCACGACATCGGCGAGCTGACGCCCGCCATCGCCGCGCTGTGCCTGCTCGCCGACTCACCCTCGCACCTGCGCGGCGTCGCCCACATCCGGGGCCACGAGACGGACCGGATCGGCGCCCTGGCCCACGAGTTCGCAAAGCTGGGGGCCGACGTCTCGGAGACCGAGGATGGTCTCGACATCCACCCCTCCCCCTTGCACGGCGGAGTCTTCGGCACCTATGCCGACCACCGCATGGCGCACGCCGGAGTCATCGTCGGGCTCGCTGTCGACGATGTGCTCGTCGAGAACGTCGCGACCACCTCCAAGACCTTCCCCGGTTTCCCCGACGCGTGGTCGAGGTTGGCGTAGGTGGCCGGCCGTAGGTACGACGACTACGACCATGAGCGCTTCGAGCGCCCTCGGCGTCGCACCAGGCCACGCACGAAGGATCGCCCGACCTACGAGGACGCCGCTCCCGCGCGGGTGCTCACCGTGGACAGGGGGCGTTTCACGCTGCTCGTGGACGACGAGGAGGGCCGACGTACCGTCACCGCGATGAAGTCGCGCCCGCTGGGCCGCAAGGGCGTGGTCGTGGGCGACGAGGTCAAGGTCGTCGGTGACCTCAGCGGCGACGAGGGCACGCTCGCGAGGATCGTGGAGGTCGAGGAGCGACGCACCGTGCTCCGCCGTACCGCCGACGACAGCGACCCGGTCGAACGCGTGATCGTGGCGAACGCGGACCAGCTCGTGGTGGTCGCCGCACTCGCCGACCCGGAGCCGCGTCCGCGCCTGATCGACCGCGCGCTCGTCGCGGCATACGACGCGGGGCTCCAGCCGCTGCTGTGCCTGACCAAGCCCGACCTGGCCGACCCTGAGACGCTGCTGTCGGTCTACCGGCCTCTCGGGGTGCCGTATGTCGTGACGGAGCGGGGCCGCAAGCTCGCCGACATCCAGGAGCGCCTCGCCGGGCGCACCAGTGTGCTGGTCGGCCACAGCGGCGTGGGCAAGTCAACCCTCGTCAACGGGCTCGTGCCGGGAGCCGACCGGGCGATCGGGAAGGTCAACGTCGTGACCGGTCGCGGCCGGCACACGTCAACCTCGGTGGTGATGCTCCGCCTCGCGGACGACTCCGGGTGGATCATCGACACCCCGGGCATACGGTCGTTCGGCCTTGCGCACGTCCAGCCGGCCCACCTGATCAGGGCCTTTCCCGACCTCGACGCGCTCACCCACGACTGCCCTCGCGGATGCACCCACGGCGAGGAGGAGCCGGAGTGCGCGCTCGACGACGCCGTCGCACGCGGCGACGCCGAGGCTCCCAGAGTCGAGTCGTTCCGCCGGCTTCTCGCGAGCCGGGAGGCAGCGGAGGACCACACCTAGCCCGCCGAAGTCTTCCCACGGCCACGGCCGGTTCCTGGCCTCCTCCCGTGAAGGCTTGCGTCTCGGGTCGAAGCGGTACAGACCGGTCGGCGTGGTCCGGCACACGAACGAGCAGTGGATGGGAATAGCCTGACCTCATGTCCTCCGCGTTCACCGACGACCTCCGACTTGCCCACCTCCTCGCCGACGACGCCGACTCCCTCACCATGAGCCGGTTCAAGGCGCTCGACCTGCACGTGGTGAACAAGCCGGACCTCACCCCCGTCACAGACGCCGACAAGTCGGTCGAGGAGGGGATCCGCCGGACGCTGTCGAGGGCCCGGTCCCGCGACGCCGTGGTCGGCGAGGAGCACGGCGCCACAGGCCACAGCCAGCGGCGTTGGGTGATCGACCCCATCGACGGCACCAAGAACTTCGTGCGTGGGGTCCCAGTGTGGGCCACGCTGATCGCGCTGATGGTGGACGACGAGGTCGTGGTGGGCTGCGTGTCCGCGCCCCAGCTCTACCGGCGATGGTGGGCCTCCAAGGACGGTGGCGCGTGGACCGGCCGGTCCCTGCTGAAGGCGACCCCGTGCCACGTGTCCGACGTCTCCGACCTCGCGGGGGCGTCCCTGTCCTACTCGTCGCTGTCCGGCTGGGAGGAGCGCGACCGTCTCGACGACTTCCTCGCACTCTCGCGGCGCTGCTGGCGCACCCGGGCGTACGGCGACTTCTGGTCCTACATGATGGTGGCGGAAGGCGCCGTCGACATCGCCGCCGAGCCCGAGCTCGAGCTCTACGACATGGCTGCCCTCGACGTGATCGTCCGGGAGGCCGGCGGCCAGTTCACCGGCCTCGACGGCAAGCCGGGCCCCTTCAGCGGCAACGCGCTCGCGAGCAACGGCCGTGTGCACGAGCAGGCGCTCGCGTTCATCGGCTCGGTCTACGACGAGGACGACCCGGACCTGGCGAGGCGGAACCCCGGATCGGTCCACGACCTCAGCTCACGTCGGCGGCCGCCGACGGCGGGCTCCCAGGAAGAAGATCCGGGGACCGGCGCCGACTGAGGCGTTCCTGCAGGTGCCCCGCGACCAGCAGCCCGGCGAGGTCGAACCACCCGTAGCCCCCGGCCGCCCCGGACGGCGGGTTGCCGATGCTCACCCCCAGGATCGGGTCCTCGGTCTGCCACGTCCAGGTGCGCAGCTCCGTGCCCACGAGCTCCAGGTAGCTCACCACCACGAAGGCGCCCACGTAGACGCCTCGTGACGGGCCCCAGAGCAAGAACGCCGCCAGGCATGCGAACCAGAAGGCACCGAGGCCGTCCGGCCGGTCGGCGAGCAGGAGGCCGTGCGCCGCCCATGCCCCTCCCACCATGAGCACGGCTGTCGTCACGGCCCGCCGGTGCCGCTCCACGAAGCTCGTGTGGCCGAGCGCGTAGGCGGAGAGGTAGACCAGGCCGTGCCCCGGCGGCACGTACATGGGCACGTTGTCGAACCTGTAGACGTAGACCCCGAGCGTGGGGCTGAAGACGTACTCGACCAGGGTCGCGAAGGCCACCACCACCGCGGCCTGCGCGCGGACCGTCGGCACGAACCGTCGCAGGGCGAGCAGCAGGGCGATCCAGGTGAGGACCCCGAGTCCTCGCTGCAGCCAGAGGGTGCCTCCGGCCGACGCACGGTCGAGCCAGAGCACGGCGGTGAGCCACCCCATCATGAGGCCCGCAGCCAGCGCGCCCGACCTCGTGGGCCAGGGCACCTCGCGGGCACCGCCCACCGTCGTACGCACGTGCTCCATCAAACCATCCGCGCACCCGGGCAAAGGCGTGGACCATGAGACCTAGGCACAACCGTCGACGGGCACTAACCTTCAGGCACGAGTCGAACCACTACTCGCAAGGTGCACGAGACGCCAACCACGGAGGTACCCGATGCGCATCAACCAGGTGCTCGCAGCGAAGGCGATCCAGGAGGTCGTCACCGTCAACCCGGATGCCACGGTGCGCGAGATGTTAGAGCTGCTGAAGCGGCACAACGTGGGTGCCCTCGTGGTCAGCGGCGACGGGAAGCGCGTGGACGGGATCGTCTCGGAGCGTGACGTCGTGCGAAGTCTCGTCGACACCGACGACCTCCTCGAGACCCGCGTGGCGTCTATCATGACGACCGATGTGCACACGTGCAGCGGCGAGCACCCCGTCAACGACCTGATGCAGGTCATGACCGAGCGTCGGATCCGCCACGTGCCAGTCATGGACGGCGAGGAGATCGTCGGGATCATCAGCATCGGTGACGTCGTGAAGACCCGCATGCAGGAGCTCGAGTTCGAGCGCGACCAGCTCGACTCCTACGTCCACAGCGCCCAGACCTGAGTTGCACTGTTGAACTAGGGTGAGGGTCACCGACTGCCCCGACCTTCGAGGAGCCCTGCTCGTGAGCGCGCACCAGCCCGAGAAGCCCGAGATCGACTTCCCCGACTCTCCCCCGCCCGTGGACCTCGAGATCACCGACCTCAGCGCCGGCGCGGGCGCGGAGGCCGCACCCGGCAGCACCGTGGTGGTGCACTACGTCGGCGTCGCGCACTCCACTGGCGAGGAGTTCGACGCCTCGTACAACCGGGGCGAGCCGCTCTCCTTCCGCCTCGGTGCCGGCCAGGTCATCTCGGGCTGGGACCAGGGCGTCGCGGGCATGAAGGTGGGCGGGCGTCGCAAGCTCGTCATCCCGCCTCACCTGGGGTACGGCGACCGTGGTGCCGGCGGGGTGATCAAGCCCGGCGAGACCCTGATCTTCGTGGTGGACCTCGTCGACGTCCGCTGACCGCCCCTGACCCTGTCACGGGTTGGGGCTGCCGAGAGGGCCGGTCCCGGCCGACGACGGTGCTTGGTCCATCCGGACGAGCTCCTCGCGACCGGCTCCTCCGGAGAC
>DASVBF010000394.1:0-7102 GCA_036375975.1 Nocardioidaceae bacterium
CACCCGCCGAGGCGGGGAGCCCGCGGTGCCCGCCGTCCGGGCCGCCCTTGCTGGGAGGGCAGGGCAGAGGGCCGGACGGCGGGCTCCCTCCCCTTGACCCAGAGAACCGCTCGAAGCCGCAGAAGCGTTACACCGGTGGCCAGACCCGTGGCACGACCGGAAAGGTTGTTGTCCGCTTCTCGCGCGGCCGGGCCCTGTGTCCCAGTAGACCTGGCCCCACGCGGGGGCCGCCTCGTCGGTGGCAGCGTTCCCTATGCTGACCGAATGGACCTGGAGTTCAGCGGCGAGGTGTGGTTCTGGAGGGGGCCGTCGCCGTACCACTTCGTCACCGTGCCCGAGGACGAGAGCCTCGAGCTCCAGGCGGCGTCTGCGCTTGTGACGTACGGCTGGGGCATGATCCCGGTCGAGGTCCGGATCGGTTCGACCCGTTGGACGACCTCGCTGTTCCCGAAGGACGGCGGGTACGTGGTGCCGCTGAAGGACCGGGTCCGCAACGCTGAGCGGATCGACGTGGGCGACACGGTGACGGTACGCCTCGGCGTCGACGTCTGAGCTGACAAGAGACGACGTCTTTCATGGGCGCGATCTTCGAGTTCGACCCCTCGACGACTGAATCGGCCATGACTCTGGACGGTGGCAGCGGGTGCGAGGACCATCGAGAGGCCGGACAAATCAGACGAGGGATCACATGAGCCTGCAGCGTCACGAAGACGAAACGCTGATCAAGTCCTACCGCTACCTACGCACGGCCATGGTGGGCCTGGTGTTCTGCCTCGGGGTGGCAGTTGTCTTCCAGACCATCGAGCAGAAGTCGATCCTGTCGTCGATCAGCGCCTACTACTACACCCCGGCGCAGGCCATCTTCGTCGGCGCCCTGATCGCCATCGGGGTGTGCATGATCGCCCTCAAGGGCACCACGGAGCAGGAAGACGTGCTCCTCAACATCGCGGGGATGCTCGCCCCGGTGGTGGCGATCGTCCCGACCGCCCGAGGCGCGGACTACCGCGCGGCGGTGGTGGCTTGCCGGGAGTCGGACGGCTCGATCTTCACGGACCAGGCGCTGATGCCCGTGGACTGCCCCAGCATCCGAGCGTTGGCGACCGCCACCCAGGCCAACATCGACAACAACATGGTCGCCCTGCTCGCTGTCGGCGCCGCGGCCCTTCTCACCACGCTGCTCTTCGCCCGCCGGGACCGTCATCCGTTCAAGAGGTTCTGGCTCAGCTTCGCCTTCGCGGTCAGTGTCTACGCGCTGGCCGCCATCACCTTCGTCGTGTACACCCAGGGCTTCATCGACAACGCGCACTACGTGGCCGCATTCGGTCTCTTCGCCTGCATCGTCGCCGTCGCGGTGGTCAACGCGCTGCGTCACCAGGGCGAGCGTCTCGCGAGGGTGAACGGCTTGCGAGTCAACACGAAGAAGGTCATCGCCGCCCTGTTCCGTTCACCTGACAGGTACGCCGGGGTGGCGCTCGCCATGGTGGCCGCCGTCCTCCTCGGAGGCGCGCTGCTCATCTGGGGCCCCTGGGCGGACACGCTCTTCTGGCTGGAGGCCTCGCTGATCGTCCTCTTCGCCACCTTCTGGGTCATCCAGACCAAGGAGCAGTGGCACCAGGATCGGACTCTGTTGTGACTACACTCGGTCGAATCGCACGGGGGGCGAAGGACTACGCCAAGCTCACCGGAGCGGAGCCCCATGACCAGTGAAGTCTTCGTACTCGGGGGAAGCCAGACCGACTTCGCACGTAACTACGCTCGCGGGGGCCTCGAGATCAGTGACCTGGTCGCGGACGTCGTTGCCGGCACCCTGGGCAATACGGGGCTCGACGCCGCGGCCATCGAGACCGTGCACGTGGCGAACGCGTTCGGCCAGCTCTTCAACGGCCAGGGCCACCTCGGCGCCATGCCGGCGACCGTCGAGCCGGGACTGTGGGGCGTGCCGGCGACACGACATGAGGCCGCCTGCGCGTCCGGTGGGGTCGCCGTACTCGCCGCCATGTCGGAGATCGAGGCCGGCCGCTACGACTGCGCCCTGGTCCTGGGCGCCGAGCAGGAGCGCAACGTCCCGGGTGACGACGCCGCCCGTAACCTCGGTGCGGCCGCCTGGGTCGGACACGAGGGGGAGGGGGCCACGTTCGTGTGGCCGTTCATGTTCAGCCTTCTCGCCGACGAGTACGACAAGCGGTACGGCCTCGACGAGGATCACCTGCGCGCCATCGCGGAGCTCAACTTCCGCAACGCGAAGGACAACCCGAACGCCCAGACACGTGGCTGGCGCCACACGCCCGAGAGCTTCGGAGCGGACGACGAGGCGAACCCCGTGGTCGAAGGCCGAGTTCGCCGGACCGACTGCAGCCAGGTGACGGACGGCGGCGCCGGCATCGTGCTCGCCGGTCGGCGGACCGCGGAGGCCTGGGCATCGGCACGAGGCAGCTCTCTGGGGGAAGTGCCCCGCATCCTCGGCTGGGGGCACCGCACCGTGGGCCTTCCGCTCTCGGAGAAGCTCGAGAGGTCGGCCGACCACGAGTACGTCCTTCCCCACGTTCGCCGGGCGATCACCGACGCCTTCCGCCGCGCCGCCATCCCCGACGTGACCGCCGTCGACGGCATCGAGACCCACGACTGCTTCACACCGTCCGAGTACGCCGCTATCGACCACTTCGGGATCACGCCGCCGGGCAAGAGCTGGCAGGCGATCGAGGACGGCGCGCTGGAGCGGGACGGTACGACGCCCGTCAACCCGAGCGGGGGCCTGATCGGCGGTGGCCACCCCGTCGGGGCAACGGGTGTGCGCATGGTCCTCGACGCGGCCAAGCAGGTGTCCGGAGGTGCAGGCGAGATGCAGGTCGAGGGCGCGCGACGATTCGCCACTCTCAACATCGGTGGCTCCACGGCCACCACGGTCTGCCTCGTCGTCGGCGTCGGCTGAGCCCCGCCACCCACCATTCGCCCGCCAGGGAGGACCAGGATGTCTGCCAGGATCGTCAACACCGTCGCCTCGACACTTCCGGAGAACGACGATCACCCTTACCGCACAGGGGCCTGGCGACCGAACCATCGTGAGTGGGACGCCTTCGAGCTCGAGGTCGTCGAAGGGCAGATCCCCGACGACCTGGAGGGGGTGTACCTGCGCAACACGGAGAACCCGGTCCACCCGTCGATCGAGCTCTACCACCCCTTCGACGGGGACGGCATGATCCATCAGATCGCCTTCGGCGGTGGCCAGGCGAACTACCGCAACAGGTTCATCCGCACCGACGGCTTCCGTGCCGAGCAGGAGGCGGCGGAGTCCCTGTGGGCGGGCTTCTACGAGCGCCCCGAGAGCGCCCGGCGCGAGGAGGGCTGGGGTGCGCGCGGGCGGATGAAGGACGCATCGAGCACCGACGTCATCGTGCACAACGGACTGGCGTTGACGACCTTCTGGCAGTGCGGCGATGTCTACCAGCTCGACCCTCGCACGTTGACCGACCGGGGCAAAGCGCCCTGGGTGGCGGACTTCCCCAGCGCGACGGGTGTGTCGGCTCACCCGAAGGTCGACGGGCGGACGGGCGAGATGCTGGTCTTCGGCTACGGCAAACAGGCGCCTTACCTGCACTACGGGGTCGTCAGCGCGGAGGGGAAGCTCGTGCACTCGGTCGACGTACCCCTCCCCGGACCCAGGCTGCCGCACGACATGGCGTTCACCGAGAACTACGCGATCCTCAACGACATGCCTTTGTTCTGGGACCCTGAGCTGCTGGCCGCCGGGTTGCACGTCCCCAGGTTCTTCCCCGACGTGCCGACGCGACTCGCGGTCGTTCCGCGGCGCGGGTCCACGCAGGAGATCCGGTGGTTCGAGGCGGATCCGACGTACGTGCTCCACTGGGTCAACGCCTACGAGGACGGGAACGAGATCGTCCTCGACGGCTTCTTCCAGCACAACCCTGAGCCGAAGAGACAACCCGGCAGCTCCGACATGCTGTCGCTGTACAGGTACCTCGACCTTGCACAGCTCGACGCGCGCCCCCACCGCTGGCGCCTGGACCTCCTGACGGGACGCACGAAGGAGGAGCCGCTGTCGGACCGCGTCATGGAGTTCGGGACGATGAACGCCGGATACGCCGGGCAGCAGCATCGCTACGTCTACAACATGACGGCCGAACCAGGCATGTTCCTCTTCGACGGGATCGTGAAGCAGGACCTCGAGACCGGACGCGAGGACCGCTTCTCCTTCGGAGACGGTGTCTACGGCAGCGAGGCCCCGTTCGCGCCGCGCCTCGGTGCAGCGTCCGAGGACGACGGCTATCTGGTCACGTTCACCACCGACATGGCGCGCAACCTCTCCGAGTGTCTGATCCTCGATGCGTCGTCCATCGCCGACGGACCGATCGCCCGCGTGCGGCTTCCGGAGCGGATCTCCTCAGGGACGCATTCGTGTTGGACACCGTCCTCGGAGCTCCACGGAGGCGTCGAGCTCTGACCCGCCTCCGCTGACAACAGGCATGGCTCAAGTGGGTCATACCGTCATGACACGCTCGCGAGCGTGACCTGCCCCTTCGGTCGAATCCACCTGCTGCCTTCACAATCCGTGTCCGTTTTGGACGGGAAGGTGACATCCTTGCCTTATTGCACCGTTTGGGTGCATGGGGGGTTTGTGCCGGGGGGCGCGACGCCGGGGGGCGTCGACCATGATTCCGCGGACGCAAGGTCATTGCGACCGCAGGTGCTGACCTTCCTGGATTGCCTACGGGAGGGGAAAGACAAGTGCAGACTCACACCTCTGTCACGAAGAGACTTGCCGCGATCGCTGCCACCGCAGCGACCTGTGCGGCAGCGGGCCTGATAGCGCTGCCGGCCCAGGCATCGGCAACACAGCCCGGCGAGCTCGCGGTGCAGCTCGCTCGGCCGACCAAGACCAAGATCGGGCCGGTCACCGGTCTGACGGCCTCGGCCACGAAGCCCGGCGCTGCCTACAACGTCAGCGTGGACTGGGACGACCTGACCGGCGCCGAGGCGTACGACGTGAGCGCCTCCTATGCGGGGGTCGTAGTCGCCAAGGACAGGGTGACGGACTCGAAGTGGATCGCCACGATGCCGACGACCGCCCAAGCCACCGGGATCGTGACGATCAGGGTCACGCCCGTGGCGGCCACGGGGCGAGGAGTCTTCAAGACCACCCAGCTGGTGCTTCCGGACCTGACCGCGCCGACGGGCAGCTACACCCTCGCGATGGACGGGGCGACGGCGACATACACCCAGAACACGCTGACCGACGACGTGACGCCGAGCGAGCAGATCGTGCGGTCGATCGACTGGGGGATGGGCAAGGGCTGGGAGGCGTGGTCGTCCGGCGAGAGCGTCTCGTCGACCTACTCGGACATGGGTCGCTGGGAGCCGCAGGTGCGTCTGGTCGACCAGGCGGGCAACACGCGGGTGGTCCCACTGCACGCGGTGGTCACGGGGGACAACACGGCCCCGACCGGCAGCTTCACCACGACCCCACAGCAGCCGTGGGCCAACTACACCCGGGTGGTCCTCACCCAGACGGCGCTGGACGACCACGGCGTCACGCCGGCGGACAAGATCGAGCGGTGGGTGGACTGGAAGGACGGAAGCGCGCCTGTCCAGTGGACGGTGGGAACGGCGCTGACGCACGTGTACGCGGCAGCCGGCTCCTACGCTCCGTCGCTTCGTCTCGTCGACGAGGCAGGTAACGAGACCCTGCTGGACGCTCCGGCCGTGACCGTGAAGGTCGACGCGACCCCGCCCAAGGTCACCGTGCGGGTGCCCAAGCGGAAGGCTGCCCACGTCAGCTCCTGGAAGACCCTGCGCGGCACGGCGCGTGACCCGCTCGGCACCGGCGTGCGCCAGGTGACGGTGCAGGTCGTCCAGAAGCGCGGAACGAGCTGGTACGCCTACCGGGCGCCGTCGAAGAGGTGGGTCCGGGCCGGCTCCACCAAGGCGTCGGCGATGCGTCGGACCCGCGCCGCGGTCGCGGTGTGGAATCAGGGCCGCTGGTCCACCTCGGTCGCGCGGCTCCGCAAGGGCACGATCGTGGTCAGCGCGAAGGCGACCGACCGCGTGGGCAACGCCTCGAAGCAGGTGTCGGTGAGGAAGGTCCTCACCAGGTGGTAGCAGACGCCTGAGCGCGGTGCCCCGGTCACCACGGCCGGGGCACCGTCGTGCTCTGTCCACGACCGCCGCCTCGTCGCTCGTAGGATCGCGTCATGGCACACGACACCGACCGGTCCCCGCTAGCCATCGAGGCGGCTGACTCGCTCGGTCTCGGCTACCAGGTGACGAGGCACGGCCCGGTGAGGTCGCTCGAGGAGGCGGCAGACGCGCGTGGTGTCGCGCCGTCCGCTGTGGTGAAGACGATCGTGGTGCGGGTCGCCGACGACGACTACCGGTTCGTGCTCGTGCCGGGTGACCGGCAGATCGCGTGGCCGAAGCTGCGTGGGCTCCTCGGGGTGAACCGGCTCTCCATGCCCGACGCCGAGACCGCGCGGCGGGTCACGGGATACGTCCGAGGCACCATCACCCCCCTGGGAAGTACGACGGCGTGGCCGGTCGTCGCCGACGAGAGGATGACGGGGAGGATCTCCCTCGGCGGCGGGGCGCACGGTGTCGCGCTGAGCCTGGACGCTACAGAGCTCGTCACTGCCCTGGGAGCGACGGTCGCGGACGTCACGGAGCCGCTGACCTGACCTCGACCAGGATCTCCGCCCCGAGGTGTGCGCCGCCCGTGAGCTCCAGGTGGTCGCCGGACCAGAACTTTCCCGGGTCGTAGTAGTTGGTGGGTCGGTCCGGGCCCAGAAGCCCCATGGCCTGGTAAGTCGCGGCGACGACCTCGGCGCAGTAGGTGGACTCCACGGGAGCGGGCCGCCTAAGCCTGCCCCTGAACCACCGTCCCGCCAGTGCGGCGGTTGCCGGGAAGGGCGTTCCGTCCATCCGGGCGATGGTCCGCAGCAGGGCGTCCTCCATCTCCCGGGTCACGGGCGTCTGCAGCTGTCGGAGCCACGCCCGCTGCCCGTAGCGATGGCACCACTGCTCGACAGCGGCTCGCAGGTCGTGCAGCTGCACACCCCGGTGATGGGCGCCGGTCCACACGTCGGGGAGCCCC
>DASVBF010000141.1:0-91416 GCA_036375975.1 Nocardioidaceae bacterium
CGAGGGTTGATGGAATCCTTGACCTCTCTGACGGCAGCCAGCTTCTGAGCGGTCCTCGGAAGACTCGCCTCCCACCCGGACCGGAGATTCTCTTCGAGTCCCATCTCCCACACCGGAATCTCGGGGTAGGCCAGAAAGAGCTGCCTCATCACGTTCTTGATGTCATCGATGCTTCCCGTCTTCCAGACCTCATCCGCGACGACGGGTACCTCGATCTGGCCGTACTGCCTCGTTCTCTCCAGCGTGGACCTCCAGGAGTCGGCATTGACCGACGTCCCGTCGACGGCCTGAGGTGTCCATATCGTCTTGACCCAGGCAGGGGCGATGACCGTGTCGCCGACCCCGCCCTTGACCATGCCGAAGGGGGAAGAGGGACGGTCCGGTGACCGGTGCGCCGCCCCCTCGGTGGAGGTTGCGGACGCAGATGGAGAAGCTTCCACGGGGGCCTCTCCGCGGGGCGTGCTGCACCCGGCCAGGCCGGCGGCAACGAGCAGCCCGGCCGCCAGGAGAGCCGCTGTCGACCTACCTCTGCCTGTCGGCATCTACGGCGAGATCCTGTCTCGAGTTGCGGCTGGTTCTTGGATTTCTTGTGAGCCAGCCTCGGGTTGCCTTCGTTCACCACGACCTGGGAGAGGTGCATGGAGTCCGAAGAGGGCTCGGCGAGACCGGCTACCACAGTACGGACAGGACGTGTCCGACCCGGCGAGATCACCCGCTGGAGTGGCCCGTCAGGAGGACGACCGCGATTCGGCCCAGAGGCCGGGGCTCAGGCTCGGTGGTCAAGCGCCTGTGCTCTCTCGGAGATCGTCGGACAAGAGCAGCCGCTGTCTGCGGTATCAGCGGTCGGACTGCACGAGCAGGCGGGTGTACCTGACCTCGAGCGGATGAGGTGGCCAGGCCGCCTCGCGCACCTCGTCGGTCTCTCGCCAGCCGAGGTAGGAGTACAACCGACGGGCGCGGTGGTTGTCCTGCAGCACCCACAAGGACGCGATCGTCGTGCCCCGGAGGTCCATCGCGTTCAGCGCGGTCTCGACCGCCTCCGTGGCGAGGCCCTCGCCCCACCGGTCGGGGTGGACGGCGAGGTGGCGCAGCGTGCAGTGGTCGTAGGCCGCGAACAGGTCGATCCCGCGGCTGTTCGTCGAGTCCACGACGATCACGACGACGTCCGGATCGTCGAGCACGAGCTTCCATCGCGCCAGCACGTCGTCGAACGGGAACGGGAACGACTCCGGAGGGAAGACGTGCCTCAGCGCTGCGAGGTTGGCGTCTCGTTCGAGCTCGGCGAGCTTCAGCAGGTCGTCCTGGGTGGCCTCGCGGAACATGTCCCCATCATGGCCGCACCGGCGGGGCTCTGCGAGGCCTGCCCGCGGCAAGGGCGTGTCGCACGCCGACGCCGGTCACGGGTCGGGCGGGAGGGGTATGGAGGGGTCCAAACCAGCAGGGCAAGAAAAAGTCAGTCTTGACTGTTTGTTGTGTACGGCGACAGGATGTGCCGCATGACGTCGACCACCGCGGCCACCCGTGTGCCGCAGGAGGAGCGGACCCGGGCGATGCGCCAGCGCCTGCTGGAGGCCACCGTCGAGCTGCTCGTCGAGCGGGGATGGAGCGGGACGTCGACCACGCTCGTGTCCAAGCGGGCAGGGGTCTCCCGGGGAGGGCAGCTCCACCACTTCCCGACCAAGAACGACCTCGTGCTCGCCGCGGTCGAGCACCTGAGCGAGGTCCGCGGCCGCGAGCTCGCCGAAGCCGCCGCGGAGCTTCCCCACGGCCGTCGTCGGACGCGCGCCGTCCTGGAGATGCTCGCCGAGCACTTCACGAGCCCGGTGTTCACCGCCGCCCTCGAGCTCTGGGTCGCGGCACGGACGGACCCACACCTCCTTGCCAGCGTCGCTCCTCTCGAGCAGCGCATCGGCCGCGAGATCCACCGTCGTACGGTCGACCTGCTCGGCGTCGACGAGAGCTCTCCCGGTGTCCGCGAGCTGGTTCAGGCCACTCTGGACCTCGTGCGGGGGCTGGGCCTGGCGAACACGATCACCGACGACACCGCGCGCCGCAGGCGCATCCTCGACCAGTGGGCCGGCACCCTCGACGCCCGGATCAGCGACCTCGAAGACAAGGAGGGGAGCCGATGACCGAGCCGGCCACCCAGCAGGGCACCGCCCAGGCCGCCGATCAGGCCGGGCGCAGGAGGCAGCTCGAGCAGGTCGTGTTCGACCTCGCTGTCGAGGGCGACGCTCTCGACGAGCTGGTCGCGCCCCTCGACGACGACGGCTGGCGGAGGCAGACGCCCGCGGCGGGCTGGAGCATCGCGCACCAGATCGCGCACCTGGCCTGGACCGACGAGGTGGCGGTCAAGGCCGCCACCGACAAGGAGGCCTGGGACGCCCTCGTGCTCCAGGCGATCGAGGACCCGATGGGCTTCGTCGACAAGGAGGCGGACCGGCTCTCCCAGCTGCCCCCCACCGAGCTGCTCCGGCGCTGGCGCACGGCCCGGACGACCTTGACCGAGACGCTCCTCGCGCTCCCGGAGGGCACGAAGCTGCCGTGGTTCGGGCCGCCGATGAGCCCCACGTCGATGGCGACCGCCCGCTACATGGAGACGTGGGCACACGGGCTCGACGTGGCCGAGGCGCTCGGCGTGCCCCCCGAGCCCACCGACCGGATCCGCCACCTCGTCCATCTCGGGGTGCGCACCCGCAACTTCGCCTTCTCGGTGCACGAGCTCGAGGCACCGGCCGAGGAGTTCCGCGTCGAGCTCGCCTCGCCCGGCGGAGAGACCTGGGCCTACGGCCCCGAGCACGCGGCCCAGTCGGTCCGCGGGTCGGCGTACGACTTCTGCCTGCTCGTCACCCAGCGCCGCAACCGTGCCGACCTCGATCTCGTCGCCACGGGGGCCGACGCCGACCGGTGGCTCGACATCGCGCAGGCCTTCGCCGGCCCACCGGGCTCCGGGCGCGAGCCTGCCGACGCCGAGCGGGGCGACGAATGAGTACGCCGGGGGTGCTGCGCGTCGGCAACTGCAGCGGCTTCTACGGCGACCGCCTCTCCGCCATGCGCGAGATGCTCGAGGGCGGCGAGCTCGACGTCCTGACCGGCGACTACCTCGCCGAGCTGACGATGCTGATCCTCGGCAAGGACAAGATGAAGGACCCGACGCTCGGCTACGCCCGGACCTTCGTCAAGCAGGCCGAGGAGTGCCTCGGCCTCGCGCTCGAACGCGGGGTCAAGATCGTCGCAAACGCGGGTGGCCTCAACCCCGCCGGCCTAGCGGACAGGCTGCGACACGTGGCCGCAGCACAGGGGCTCCAGCCCAGGATCGCGTACGTCCAGGGCGACGACCTGATGCCCCGCGCCTCCGAGCTCGGCATCGAGAACGCCCTCACCGCGAACGCCTACCTCGGAGCTTTCGGCATCGCCGCCGCCCTCGACCGCGGCGCTGACCTCGTGGTCACCGGGCGGGTGACCGACGCCTCGGTCGTCATCGGCCCTGCCGCCTCGCACTTCGGCTGGAAGCCGACGCAGTACGACGAGCTGGCCGGCGCCATGGTCGCAGGCCACATCATCGAGTGCGGCACCCAGGCAACCGGCGGGAACTTCTCCGGCTTCCGGGCGTTCAAGCCCGACACCCGACCCCTCGGCTTCCCGATCGCCGAGATCGCGGCCGACGGCAGCAGCGTCATCACCAAGCACCCCGGCACCGGCGGGGTCGTCACGAGGGACACGGTCACGGCGCAGCTCGTCTACGAGATCAGCGAGCCGACGTACCTCGGTCCCGACGTCGCCGCCCGCCTCGACACGATCGAGCTCACCGACGAGGGCGGTGACCGGGTCCGGGTGTCCGGGGTCCGAGGTGAGGCGCCGCCGGAGCAGCTCAAGGTCTGCGTCAACGAGCTCGGCGGGTTCCGCAACTCGCTGGAGTTCGTCCTCGTCGGCCTCGACATCGAGCCCAAGGCCGACTGGGTGCGCCTCCAGATGGAGGCCGCGCTCGAGAAGAACCGCCCGGCCACGGTCGAGTGGAGCCTCGCCCGCACCGACCACGACGACTCCTCCACAGAGGAAGGCGCGAGCTGCCGGCTGCGCTGCTCGGTGAAGGACCCGGACCCGAACGTCGTGGGCAAGGCCTTCACGGCTGCCGCGGTCGAGCTCGGCCTCGCCTCCTACCCCGGCTTCACCATGACCGCGCCACCGGCCCCGGCCTCCCCCTACGGCGTCTACCGCCCCGAGTACGTCGACCGCGCGACCGTCCAGCACACCGTCGTCCACCCCGACGGCACCGCCCAGGTGATCGCCGACGGGCCGACAGAAGCCGGTCGGAGCGGCGGAGCGGGCGAGACGAAGGACGACGCGCGAAGCGGCGACGAGAGCGCGGCAGTGACTGAGGACGGGCGGAGCGGCGGTGCGGCCCCGACCGTGGATGGGTCTGGCCCCCGAGCGACGCAGGAGCGAGGGTGGGTGGGCGGGGCCGTGCCGCTGAGCAGCCCGGCCGGAGGCGCAGAGGTGCAGGGCGCAGGGTCGTCCGCGGCAGAGAAGGCGGAGGCCGTCGCCGACCGAGCCCCGGCAGACACCGTCACCCGCCGCCTCCCCCTCGGCACGTTCGTGCACGCCCGCTCGGGCGACAAGGGCGGAGACGCGAACATCGGGCTGTGGGTGGACCGCGCGAAGCACGGTGAGGCGCGGGTGGCGTGGCTGACCAAGTTCGTCACGCCCCAGCGGATCCGGGAGATCGTCCCGGAAGCAGCGGACCTGCCGGTCGACGTGTACCCCCTGCCGAACCTCGGCGCGGTCAACGTCGTGATCAGGGGCCTGCTCGGGCAGGGGGTTGCCGCGTCGACCCGGTTCGACCCGCAGGCGAAGGCACTGGGTGAGTGGGTGCGTTCGCGCCACGTCAGCATCACGGAGGACCTGCTGTGAGCTTCTTCAGCCCCGAGCAGGAGGCCCTGCGCGAGAGCGCGAGAGCCTTTGTACGCAAGGAGATCCTGCCGCACCTCCAGGAGTGGGAGGACGCCTGCGAGGTGCCGCGCGAGCTGCACCGGGCGGCGGCCAAGCAGGGCTTCCTCGGGCTCGGGGTCCCGGAGGAGAAGGGTGGCAGCGGCGGCTCGTTCCTCGACGCGCTGGCGCTGACCGAGGCGATGGCGGAGGCCGGGGCGAGCTCGGGCCTGCTGGCGGCTCTGTTCACCTCCGGCATCGCTTTGCCCCACATCGTCGACGCCGGCAGCAGCGACCTCGTCGACCGGTTCGTCCGGCCCACGCTGGCCGGCGAGACCATCGGGTCGCTCGCGATCACCGAGCCCGGGGGCGGGTCGGACGTCGCGAACATCCGGACCTCCGCCGTACGCGACGGCGACTCCTACGTCGTCAACGGAGCCAAGACGTTCATCACCTCCGGCGTACGCGCCGACTTCGTCACGACGGCGGTGCGCACGGGAGGGCCGGGCTACGCCGGGGTGAGCCTGCTCGTCGTCGAGAAGGGCACGCCCGGGTTCGAGGTCACCCGGTCGCTGTCGAAGATGGGCTGGCACTGCTCGGACACCGCCGAGCTGTCGTACACCGACGTCCGCGTCCCCGTAGCCAACCTCGTGGGCGAGGAGAACGCCGGCTTCGCACTCATCGCCCAGCAGTTCGTGACGGAGCGGCTCGCGCTCGCGGTGCACGGCTACGGCATCGCCGCACGGGCGCTGGACCTCAGCGTCGAGTACGCCAAGCAGCGCGAGACCTTCGGCAAGCCGCTGATCGCTCGACAGGTGGTGCAGCACAAGCTCGTCGAGATGCACCGCAAGGTCGACGTCGCGAGGACCTATACCCGCGAGATCGCCCGGCGCTTCGTCGCCGGCGAGAACCCGCTCGCCGAGGCCCTGCAGGCCAAGGCGATCGCCGTGGAGGCCTGCAGCTTCGTCGTCGACGAGGCCGTCCAGATCCACGGCGGCACCGGATACATGCACGGGATCGAGGTCGAGCGGGCCTACCGCGACGCCCGGATCCTCGGAATCGGAGGAGGAGCCACCGAAGTGCTCAACGACCTGACCGCACGACTGCTTGGCTACACGCCATGAGCACCCCAGGAGGCCGCTCACTGCGTTCACAGCTTTCCGGGGACCCCGCATGAGCGCCGACACGATCGCCCCCGAGGCGGCGCCGGCCCAGCCCCAGAGCCGTCGGGAAGCGATGCTCGAGAAGCTCGCGGCTCTGGAGGCCGAGCACGCCAAGGCGGTCGAGGGCGGCGGCGAGAAGTACATCGCCCGTCACCGCAAGCGAGGCAAGCTCCTGGCGCGCGAGCGCATCGAGCTGCTCGTCGACGAGGGCTCGGCGTTCCTGGAGCTGAGCCCGCTGGCGGGCTGGGGCTCGGACTACAAGGTCGGTGCCAGCGTCGTCACAGGCATCGGGGTCATCGAGGGCGTCGAGTGCATGATCATCGCCAACGACCCGACCGTCCGCGGTGGCGCCAGCAACCCGTGGACGGTGAAGAAGGTCTTCCGCGCCGCCCAGGTCGCCCGCGAGAACCGGCTGCCCAGCGTCAACCTCGTCGAGTCCGGTGGCGCGGATCTTCCGTCCCAGAAGGAGATCTTCATCCCGGGCGGCGACCTGTTCCGGGGACTCACCAAGGCCAGTGCCGCCAAGACCCCGACGATCGCGCTGGTGTTCGGGAACTCGACCGCGGGCGGTGCGTACGTCCCGGGCATGAGTGACTACGTCGTCATGGTGAAGGAGGGCGCCAAGGTCTTCCTCGGCGGTCCGCCACTGGTGAAGATGGCCACCGGCGAGGAGTCCGACGACGAGTCGCTCGGGGGCGCGGAGATGCACGCGCGCACCTCCGGGCTGGCCGACTACCTCGCCGTCGACGAGTACGACGCGATCCGCCTCGGCCGCCGCATCGTGGCGCGGCTGAACTGGCGCAAGGCCAGGCAGTCGCCTGCCCCGACGTACGCCGAGCCAGCCAAGGACGCCGACGAGCTGCTCGACCTGATCCCCACGGACCTCAAGGAGCCGTTCGACCCCCGTGACGTGATCGAGCGGATCTGCGACGGGGTCAGCGAGGACAACAAGGTCGTCTTCGACGAGTTCAAGCCCCTCTACGGCCCGTCGCTGGTCACCGGGTGGGCGAAGGTCCACGGGCACCCCGTCGGCATCCTCGCGAACGCCCAGGGCATCTTGTTCTCCGAGGAGTCCCAGAAGGCCGCGCAGTTCATCCAGCTCGCCAACCAGATCGACGTACCCCTGCTCTTCCTGCACAACACCACCGGCTACATGGTCGGCAAGGAGTACGAACAGGGCGGCATCATCAAGCACGGCGCCATGATGATCAACGCGGTCAGCAACTCCACCGTGCCGCACATCTCGATCTTGATGGGCGCCTCCTACGGCGCCGGGAACTACGGCATGTGCGGGCGGGCGTACGACCCGCGCTTCCTCTTCACCTGGCCGTCGGCGAAGTCCGCGGTCATGGGGCCGCAGCAGCTCGCCGGCGTGCTCTCGATCGTGGCCCGCGCTGCTGCTGAAGCGAAGGGCGAGGTGTACGACGAGGAGGGGGACGCGGGCTTGAGGAAGTACGTCGAGGATCAGGTCGAGGCCGAGTCCCTGCCGTTCTTCCTCTCCGGCCGGCTGTACGACGACGGGGTGATCGACCCGCGCGACACCCGCACCGTGCTGGGCATCGCCCTGTCCGTGATCGACAACGCCCCCTATGAGGGCACCGACCGCTTCGGCGTCTTCAGGATGTGAGTGCGACGTGACCACCAAGATCTCACCGCCCTCGTTTGAAGCAAGATGGCTGTGCTCGCGCCTCCAACGGGTGCAACTTGCTTCAAATCGTTGCGTCGATCCGATCGGAACCCGCGCCGACCGGCCGGCGGGCCAGGCCGTCATGCCGGCGCACGCAGACGCCCGGCCGGCGCCCGCAGGCGCTTGGGCGGCGCGTCGCCCGACGAGCTCACTGCCGGGCCGGCTCCCGCTGCGGGCGCCGCGGCCAAGCCCTTCGACGCTCCCCGCGGGCACCGTCCGGTCGTCCGCCCCTCGACGGAGGACCTCATGACCATCCAGCGGCTGCTTGTGGCGAACCGGGGGGAGATCGCCCGTCGGGTCTTCCGGACCTGTCACAAGCTCGGGATCGAGACCGTCGCGGTGTTCTCCGACGCCGACGCGGACCTGCCGTTCGTGCGTGAGGCCGATGTGGCGGTGCGGCTACCCGGCAGCTCCCCGGGCGAGACGTACCTCCGCGGCGACCTGGTCGTCGAGGCGGCGCTGAAGGCCGGAGCCGACGCGATCCACCCCGGCTACGGGTTTCTCTCCGAGAACGCCGAGTTCGCCCGCCGGGTGATCGGCGCCGGCCTGACCTGGGTCGGCCCGACGCCCGAGTCGATCGACTCGATGGGGTCGAAGGTCGAGGCGAAGAAGCTCATGGAGAAGGCCGGCGTCCCGGTGCTCGGCGAGGTCTCGCCGGCCTCGGCGACCGAGCAGGACCTCCCGCTCCTGGTGAAGGCCTCTGCGGGCGGCGGCGGCCGCGGCATGCGGGTCGTGCGCTCGCTGTCCGACCTCGAGCACCAGGTCGAGCTCGCCGCGAACGAGGCGGCCTCCGCCTTCGGCGACCCGACGGTGTTCTGCGAGCCGTACGTCCAGCACGGCCGCCACGTCGAGGTCCAGGTCGTCGGCGACAGCCACGGCACCGTCCTGGTGCTCGGCGAGCGGGACTGCTCGATCCAGCGCCGGCACCAGAAGGTCGTGGAGGAGACCCCGGCGCCCGGTCTGTCGCCGCAGACCCGCCAAGCGCTGCACGAGGCTGCACGCAACGCCGCCCACGCCATCGACTACGTCGGCGCCGGGACGGTCGAGTTCCTCCTGTCGGGGGACCGGTTCTGGTTCCTGGAGATGAACACCAGGCTCCAGGTCGAGCACCCCGTGACGGAGCTCGTGACGGGTCATGACCTCGTGGCGATGCAGATCGCGGTCGCGGAGGGGCAGCCGCTGGAGCCGGGCGGCGGGTCGCCCCGGGGCCACGCCATCGAGGTCCGCCTCTACGCGGAGGACCCCGCCACCGACTGGCAGCCGCAGAGCGGTCGGCTCACCACCTTCGACGTGCCAGGGGTGTCCGCGGAGTTCGAGAACCCGACGGGCTACGGAATCCGGCTCGACTCAGGCTTCGTCGCGGGCAACGAGGTGGGCACCCACTACGACGCGATGCTCGCGAAGGTCATGGCATGGGCGCCGACCCGCGCCGAGGCCGCGCGCAGGCTCGCCGCAGCCCTGCGCCGGTCACGCCTCCACGGCGTGCGCACCAACCGGGACCTGCTGGTCGAGGTGCTGGGCCACGCGACCTTCCTCGCCGGTGACGTGAGCACCGACTTCCTGGTCGAGCAGCAGCTGCAGGGTCTGGACGACCGCCGGCTCCCCGGCACGTCCACCCAGCAGGCGCTGATGTTCTTCGCCGCCGCGGTGGCCGTCACGGAGTCGAAGGCGGCGCGTCGTCGCGTGCAGCGGCGGATCCCGACCGCCTGGCGCAACGTGGTCTCCGTGCCCCAGGTGACGACCTTCGACTTCGACGGCACCGAGGTGCGGGTCGGCTGGCATGCCGGACGCGACGGCTACCGCCTCGCCGCCGTGCACGACGAGGTGCACCACGCCCGGGCCACCTCGGTGGAGGCGCTCGACGGGCGCTGGCGGGTCGTCGTCGACCACGACGGAGTGGCCCACGCCTTCGAGGTCTTCGCCTCGAACGACGTGAACGACCGCCGGGTCGACGTCGAGTCCGTGCTCGGGCACCTGGCGCTGACCGTCGTACCCCGCTTCGTCGACCCCGCCGACCAGGTCGCGACCGGCTCGCTGCTCGCGCCGATGCCGGGCAGCGTCATCAGCGTCGCGGTGTCGGCCGGGGACAGTGTCGCCGCAGGGCAGACCGTGCTCGTCCTCGAGGCGATGAAGATGCAGCACACCGTGTCAGCCCCTCACGACGGCGTCGTCACCGACCTCCCCGTGTCGCCCGGGGACCAGGTGGCGGCGGGCGACGTGCTGGCCGTCGTGCAAGACCAACCCACCGAGACCGAAGCCGCACCCGAAGGAGACAGCAATGACTGAGATCGCGTTCGCCGAGTCCGAGGAGCGGCAGACCCTGCGCAAGGAGGTCGCGAAGCTCGCCTCCGGCTACGGCCGGGAGTACTTCGTGAAGCAGGCCCGCAGCGGCGGCAAGACCACCGACCTGTGGCTGGCGATCGGCAAGAACGGCTACCTCGGGATCAACATCCCCGAGGAGTACGGCGGGGGTGGCGGCGGCATCGGCGACATCGCCGCGGTCTGCGAGGAGCTCGCCGCACAAGGATGCCCGCTGCTGATGATGGTGGTCTCGCCGGCCATCTGCGGCACCGTGATCGCGCGGTTCGGCACCGACGAGCAGAAGCAGCGCTGGCTCCCGGGGATCTGCGACGGCACCCAGACCATGGCCTTCGCCATCACCGAGCCGGACGCGGGCACGAACTCGCACAACATCACGACGACCGGCCGGCGCGACGGTGACGGGTGGGTCCTCAACGGCCGCAAGATCTACATCTCCGGTGTCGACGAGGCGGCGAACGTGCTGGTCGTCGCCCGCGCCGAGGACGCGAAGACGGGCAGGCTCAAGCCCTGTCTCTTCGTGGTGCCGACGGACTCACCCGGATTCGAGTACAAGCCGATCCCGATGGAGATCGTCAGCCCCGAGCAGCAGTTCCAGGTGTTCATGGACGACGTGCGCCTGCCCGCGGACGCGCTGGTCGGCGACGAGGACGCCGGCCTGGTGCAGCTCTTCGCCGGGCTCAACCCCGAACGGATCATGGCCGCGTCGTTCTCGACGGGGCTGGCCCGCTACGCCCTCGACAAGGCGGTCGCCTACGTCAAGGAACGGGAGGTCTTCGGTGCGCCGATCGGCTCCCACCAGGGGCTCGCGCACCCCCTGGCCCAGTCGAAGATCGAGATCGAGCTGGCTCGCCTGATGACCCAGAAGGCGGCAGCCCTCTACGACGCCGGCGACGACCTCGGCGCCGGGGAGGCGGCCAACATGGCGAAGTACGCCGCGGCCGAGGCGGCGTGTGACGCCGCGGACCGAGCGGTACAGGCCCACGGCGGCAACGGCATCACCCAGGAGTACGGCGTCGCCGGCCTGCTGGTCGCCGCCCGCGCCGGACGAATCGCCCCTGTCTCCCGCGAGATGATCCTGAACTTCGTGGGCATGCACTCCCTCGGCCTCCCGAAGTCCTACTGACGGCGCGACCCACCACCACCCCCACCCCCTTGTAACGCGGGGTTATGGACGGTCCACAAGCGTCATGCCGCTGGGGAACCGTCCACAACACTTGCGAAGATGCTCGGCAGCAGAGAGAAGAGAGCGCATGACCGACGAGCTCGTCCACTACGACGCCGCGGACGACGTGGCGACGCTGACCCTCGACTCGCAGCACAACCGCAACGCACTCTCCCGGCAGCTGGTCGGTGAGCTGTTCGAGCGGCTCGACCGGGCCGAGAAGGACGAGGAGGTGAAGGTCGTCCTGATCCGGGCGGAGGGTCGGACGTTCTGCTCCGGCGCTGACCTCTCCGAGGCGAGCGGCGAGGGCATGGAGAAGGCCGCGGGCGTCCTGGTGGACCTCCAGCGTCGCATCGCGACCCTCGCCAAGCCGGTCGTCACGCGGCTCCACGGCAACGTCCGGGCGGGCGGCATCGGGATCGTCGCAGCCTCCGACATCGCGATCAGCGCCGCCGACGCGACGTACGCCTTCACCGAGGTCCGCCTCGGCCTCACCCCGGCTGCCATCTCGCTGAGCGTGCTGCCGCGGATGACCGACCGGTCCGCGGCGTTGACGTTCCTGACGGGTGAGGTCTTCGACGGTACGGCGGCCGCCGGGATGGGCCTCGTCACCAAGGCGGTTCCGGAGGACGAGCTCGACACCGAGGTGCGCCAGGTCTGCATCGCGCTGGCGAAGGGCAACCCGCAAGGGCTCCGGGAGACCAAGCAGCTCCTCGGGCGGCCGCTCGTGGAGCGGATCGACCGTCACGGTGACGAGCTGTCGAGGCTCTCGGCGCGGCTGTTCGGGTCGGAGGAGGCCAAGAACGCGATGCTGGCCTTCCTCAGCCGGAAGAAGTAGCCGGCGCGGGAGAGAGCAGGGGGAGCTCGGCCCACACGAGCTTGCCCTCGCCCGGGAGAACCTCCAGACCCCACGCGCTGCTGAGTGCGTCCACGAGGTGGAGCCCGCGGCCGCCCTCCGCGGTCCGGCTCTCGGGCTGGGGCTCCGGTGTGCCCGCGCCCCGGTCGAGCACGTCGATGCGCAGCGCGGAAGGGCTGACCGAGAGCCGGATCCTGCACGCCGAGTCGGCGTGGGTCACCGCGTTGGTCGCCAGCTCGCTCGTGACGAGCAGTGCGTCGTCCAGGAGGCTCTCGAGGTGCCACTCGGTGACCTGGTCGGAGACGAACTCCCGTGCGAGGCGGGCGCTGGTCGGCGACTGGGGGAGGTCGATCTCCGCCTCGCCCGCCCGACGCTGTCCGACGGACTCCAGGAGGTCGACCAGGTAGTCCAGGTCCTCGGCCTTGACGACGAAGCCATCGGCGTGCGTCGCGATCCAGGCGCGGTCGGGGGTGTCGACACCGGAGAAGACCACGACCCGCGACTCCGGAGACCTCTGCCGGATCCGGCTGAGGACCTCCCGACCGGCGATGTCGGGCAGACCCAGGTCGAGGACGACGATGTCCGGCCGCAGCTGCTCCGCGAGCCGGACCGCCTCGCTGCCGTCACCGGCCTCGCCGACCACCTGGAAGTCGTCGCGGAAGCGTAGGGCCGTGCGGAGCAGGCGACGTACCTCGACGACGTCGTCCACAAGCAACACCCGGATGCCCACCCATGCAGGGTATCCCCGCCTCCGTCAGTCGACCTCCCCCAACAGTGTGCGCGGACCAGGCCCGACGGGGGCCCGCGGCAGCCTCAGGACGAACGCGCCTGCAGGGGCCCGTTCGGAGGCGGGCTCGTAGAAGGCATCGCCGCCCTGAGCGCGGGCCAGCTCCCGAACGATGAACAGGCCTAGACCGGTCCCGCTCGTGCGCTGCCCGGTGGCGAACCGCTCGAAGAGCCGCGGCCGCATCGTCTCGGCGACGCCTGGCCCCGCGTCGCGGACCCTGATCTCGACCACGTCTCCGTCTTCCTGGGCCGTGACGTGCACGGGCGGCGAACCGTGCCGCAACGCGTTGCTCAGCAGGTTGTCGAGCGCCTGGGCGAGCCGGTCCGGGTCCGCGGAGGCCGACAGGTCGTCCGGCGCGTCGACGTCGATCTCCAGGTCCGGGTCGGCCCGCTTCACGGTGGCGACTGCGCCGGCGAGCGCGGCCGACACGGGCACGGGCTCGCACCGGACGTCCAGCGCGCTGGCCTGGATGCGGGAGGCGGTCAGGAGGTCCGCGAGCAGCCGGCGGAGCCGCCCCGTGCTCGAGGTCATGGCCCCGAGCAGGTCCGTGCGCTCCTCGTCCGTCAGCTCGTCCCAGTGCTGAGCGAGCATGTCCGCGGACCCGCCGAGGACGCCGATGGGCGTCCTGAGCTCATGGGCGGTGACGGCGAGGAACTGAGACTGCTCCGATGCGGACTCCCGGAGGCGGGCGTTGAGCGACGCCAGCTCGGCGTTCGCGGACTCGAGGGCCCGGACGGCTTCCTCTCGCTCCTGCTCCAGCCTGTTTCGCTCGCTGTTGTCCCGCGTGACCTTCGAGAAGCCGATGTGCTCGCCGGCGTCGTTGAAGACGGCGGTGATCAGCACGTTCGCCCAGAACCGCGAGCCGTCCTTGCGGATGCGCCATCCCTCCTCCCCGTAGTGGCCCTCGCGCAGCGCTCTTGCGAGCTCGTGCTCGGGGTGCCGCCGCTCCTGGACCTCAGGCGGGTAGAAGACCCGGAAGTGCTGGCCGATGATCTCGTCCGCCGTGTAGCCCTTGCTGCGTTGCGCCCCGCTGTTCCAGCTCACGATGTGCCCGGTCGGGTCGAGCATGAAGATGGCGTAGTCCTCCACCGCCTCGACCAGGAGCCGGAAGCGCTCCTCGCTCTTGCGGAGCTCCTCGACGGCGGCTGTCTCGGCGGTGACGTCCTGCACCTGGAGGAACACGTACAACGGTCGGCCGGCGGAGTCGCGGACAGGCGCGAGCGTCGCCCGCACCCTGCGGTCGTCCGCTGCCCGTGCCACGCCGTGCTCGAGCTGCACGACCTCCGGGGACCGGCGCCGGATGTCCTCGAGGGCGGCGGAGACCAGGCTCTCCTGGCCATCGGTCAGCTCGCCGTAGAACAGGCCGACGAGGTCCCCTGCGGGACGCTGGACCAGGCTGGCGAGCGCACGGTTGCCGCGTACGAGACGTCCCGTCAAGGTCATCGTGGCCATCCCGATGGCGGCCTCCTCGAACACCTCCCGGAACCTCTCGAGATGCTCGTCCAGCACTCGCTGGTCCGCCGAGGCAGGCGTCGGGGAGCTGGGGCCGGGCGGCTCGACGTCCTCTGCGTCTGGAGCTGTCTCGTCGGCCCCCGTGGCAAGGGCGCTCAGGCTCTTGACCAGGGCGTCGACCGGCGTGGACTTCTCGATGAAAGCCGCGGCGCCGAGCTGCGCCGCCTTCTCCGCGAGCCCGTGCTCCTCGAAACCGCTGAAGAGGACGACGCGCGTGCCCGGGGAGACCTCGTGCACTCGCGGCAGGGTCTCGAAACCGTCCATCCCGGGCAAGGAGACGTCGAGCAGCATCAGCGAGGGCTCGTGCTCCCGTGCCAGGGCCACGGCCTCCACACCGTCACCGGCCTCGCCCACGACCCGGAGCCGCCCCGACATGCGCAGGCGGGTCTTGACCAACAGGCGAACCTCGGGCGCATCGTCCACGATCACGATCGTCGCCGCGCCCTCGCCCATGACGACGACGCTACTCCCGAGGGGTGACCGTCTGCCTCGACTCAGGCGCGGCGAGAGCCGGGGTGGTCAGGGTTCACGCGTCCGCTGATCGGTGCGTCGTCGAGGGAGAACTTCGCGCCGGTACCCGGGAGTGAGGTACTACGGCGAAACGGTGCCGAAACGTGACCGAACGGATCCGGGCGCGGCGCGGGGCAGCGACGACGGCGCGACGCGCAGCCCGCGAGGCGCAGCCCCCGGGCGGGCCCGGATTGGTGGAAAACGGACCAGGCGGTCACGGTTCTCGCGGTAGAGTTGACGACTTGGTTTTTGCCAGGGGACGGAAGCGCACCAGACGTCAAGGAGCGGTGGATCAGCCTTGTCCACAGAGATCGCTGAGCGGGAGATCGCAAACGAACAGCAGTTCGTGGACCGCGTCTACCTCCAGCTGGAGCAGGCCGCGAAGAACGCGGAGGCGCTCGCGAAGGAGGGCTACGGCCGTGGCAGCCTGGGGCACGAGGGCGGTCTCGTCGAGCGGGACGCGATGGTGTTCCAGGCCGCGAAACGTCTGGCGATCCTGAACGCCGCCCACGAGGGCCTGGTCTTCGGTCGCCTCGACCTCGGCGACGAGTCGGAAGCACCCCGCTACATCGGCCGTATCGGCCTGCGTGACGAGAACCGCGACTCCCTCCTGGTCGACTGGCGAGCACCGGCGGCGGCCGTCTTCTACCAGGCGACCGCGGCCGAGCCGAAGGGCGTCGCCCGCCGTCGGGTGCTGCGCTGCGCCGGCCAGAAGGTCGTCGCCATCGAGGACGACCTGCTCGACCCGGACGCCCCCGTCGCGGACCGGCTGCCCGTCGTGGGCGAGGGCGCGCTCATGGCCCAGCTCTCCCGCGCCCGCGACCGGTCGATGCACTCGATCGTGGCGACCATCCAGGCCGAGCAGGACCAGGCGATCCGTGCCCCGGGCAAGGGCGTCGTCCTCATCACGGGAGGGCCCGGCACGGGCAAGACCGTGGTCGCCCTGCACCGGGCCGCGTTCCTCCTCTACAGCGACCGTCGTCGCTACGAGTCCGGCGGTGTCCTCATCGTGGGCCCGTCGGGTGTGTTCATGCGCTACATCGAGCGGGTGCTTCCCTCGCTGGGGGAGACCGCGGTGGCCCTCCGGTCGCTCGGCGAGGTGGTCGACGGCGTGAAGGGCGTCCGTCACGACGACCCGGCCGTGGCCGACGTGAAGGGCTCGGCGCGCATGGCCGAGCTGATGCGGCGGGCAGCGCGCCAGGCGGTCCCGGGAGCGCCGAGGGAGTTCCGCGTCTTCTACCGCGACGAGAACATCCTGCTGACTTCGCGCGACCTTTCGGGGCTGCGCCGCCAGCTGCTCTCGCAGGGCAAGCGCAACCGGCAGCTGCCCAAGGTGGCGAACGCCCTGCTCGACCTCATGTGGCGCCAGGTCCGGGGCGAGCGCGGGCGTGACCGCGGCCGGGACCGGTTCAACGACGAGATGATGGACGACGCCGGCTTCCTCGACTTCGTTCGCGCCTGGTGGCCGCCGCTCGACGCCACGGAGGTGCTGCGCTGGCTCGCGGACCCCGAGCTGCTCGCGCGCGTCGGTGAGGGGGTCGTCTCCCAGGAGGACATGGCTCTGCTCACGAAGTCGTGGTCGTACGACGCGGAGCACACCGGTCGCAGGGGGACCGACTGGGCCGTCGAGGACGTGCCTCTCCTCGACGAGCTGCGCTACCAGCTCGGCGACCTGCCAGAGCGGCACGACGACGAGGAAGACCCCCTGGCGTACCTGTTCGACGAGAACGCCCGCGAGGTGACCACGATCGCCGACCGGGACTACGCGACCGGACCTCGCACGTCGACCCGGACCGACGACGACTCCTACGCCCACGTGCTCGTGGACGAGGCCCAGGACCTCTCGCCGATGCAGTGGCGCATGGTCGGCAGACGCGGCCGCACCGCGAGCTGGACGGTCGTGGGCGACCCCGCGCAGTCCTCCTGGCCGGTCCCCGAAGAGGCGGCACGCGCCCGCGAGGAGGCCTTCGGCGACAGGCCCCGCCACGAGTTCCACCTCTCGACCAACTACCGCAACAGCAAGGAGATCTACGACTTCGCGGCCGGCTACGCCGAGCGGGTCGGACTCGACGCGGACCTCCCCCACGCGGTCCGCTCCACCGGGGTCGCTCCCGAGGAGCGTCGGGTCGAGGACCTCGAGGCGGGTGCTCGCGCAGCGGTCGCCGAGCTCGCGGCCTCCGTTGAAGGAACGGTCGGGCTCGTGGTCCCGGCCGCCCGTCGTACCTCCGCACAGGCCTGGCTCGACTCGTGGGTCGAGCTCGGGGAGGACCGCTTGGGGGGCGCGGAGGCACGGATCGCCGTGCTCACCGGGCTCGACACGAAGGGCCTCGAGTTCGACGGGATCGTCGTGGTCGCCCCCGCCGAGATCGAGACCGAGTCGCTCACCGGGCGGGCCACGCTCTACGTCGTCCTCACCCGCGCTACCCAGCGCATGATCACCGTCTCCGTCTGAAGCCCGCGACCGTCAAGGGCCCGACCGACGGTGGGCGCAGACCGCGGCGTGATGTCGCCGCATGAGGTCGTCGGCCGGCTCGGCCAGAGGCACCGGACGCACGAGGACTCCTCGCTCGGTGACGACGCGGAGGACCGCCACGCGCACCTCCCCGGGAGGGCTGTCGCAGTCGGCCACCGGCGCCGAGAACCGGAGCACCTCCCAGGTGCGCGGCTCGATCGGGGTCGCACGGGTGCCGGTCAGGGTCGAGGGCCAGCCGGGCAGGGCGGCCAGCTCGACGACGACCCTCTCGTCGCCCCGGTTGACCAGGGAGAGCCAGAAGGCGCCATCGGTCCGAATGGCGGAACGACCCACCGAGCCTGCGGCGACCCGGATGACCTCGGGGCCGCTCCTCGGGGCAGCATGGTCCGCCACGGCATCGGGAGCAGCCGCGTCGCGGGACTCCCGCACCAGCAGAGTCGCACCCAGGCCGACGGCCAGGACCGCGGCGAGAGCGACGAGCAGGGGCGGGGGTCGGCGCGGCGGGTCGTCGCTCCCGTAGGAGAGCACCTCGTGGTCCCCGTCGAGGGGGTCCCCTCTGGTCACCCCTCCAGGCTAGACGTCGCCGCGAGCCTCGCCACGGCGTGGCTCACCGCGTGCGACATCTCGCCGACCGCCCGCATGTTGACCTGGCCGAGCTCGTCGCAGGCGCGGTGGTAGCACGGCTCGTAGGGGGCGAACGGCTCGCCGCCGAACGCCGAGGCCTCCGGCTCCGTCTTCGACCCCTCCGCCCCGCTGAACAGCCCGCCCACAGGCACGCCGTGCGTGACGAAGGCCCGGTAGTCGCTGCGACCGTCCAGCGGCGTCTCCTCCGCGGCGAGGTCGCGGGAGGCGAAGTAGTCGTGGAACACCTTCTCGATCGCCCCCGACCCGTCCGGACCCTCCATGGCCTGACCGCCCTCGGGGAAGCTGGAGTTGTCCCCGTCGTACACCAGCCGGACGTAGTTCGAGGAGCCGATCATGTCGAAGTTCAGGTACATCGCGACGTCACGCAGGCCACCACTGGCGGCGAGGTCCTCGACGTAGTGGGTCGACCCCACCAGCCCCAGTTCCTCGGCGCCCCACCAGGCGAACCGGACCCGGTTGACGGCCTTCGTGCCCGCCGTCCGCTGGGCCGTGGCGAGGAGTGCTGCCGTTCCGGTGCCGTTGTCGTCGATCCCGGGGCCTCCGGGGATGCTGTCGAGGTGCGCCCCGGCCATCACCACGTGGCGAGGGTCCCCGGCGGCGGTCTCGGCGATCACGTTCCACGAGGTGATCTGCGAGCCGGAGTCCGTCGTGAACCGGAACTCCTGCACCGTCGGTTCGTAGCCGGCCCTCTCCAGGACCCTGACCACGTAGTCCCGCGAGGCCGTGTAGCCAGGTGTGCCGGCGGCCCGCGTGCCGTCGTTGTCGTCCGCGATCCCCTGAAGTGCCCGGAGGTGCCGCGCCACGATCTTTGTGTTCGCGTCGTCCGGCACGACCTGCGCCGGCAAGTCCGCGCGGGTGTCGAACTGCGTAACGACGAACGCTCCCCCCATCAGCAACACCGCGACGCCGGCGAGCACGCCGAACCGGTCCCCCCTGGTCACGTCTCCAGGGTAGGAACGCGAAGAGGTTCCCGGTATGCCCCAGCCGGGCTACGGCGGCGGCTTCCCCCGGTGCCCAGGGAGCAGAATGCGCTGAGACCGCCGAGGGGCCCGTTGTAGCGTTGCCGCACCATGACTCGATCTCTCCCTCCCTCGGCAGGCCAGGCGCTCGACGCAATGGTGCGGCACGAGGCGTGGGCGGCGATCAGGCTCCGTGACGCGGCCGCGGTCACCCTCGTGGGCGGTTCCCGCGGCGAGGTCGCGAGCCTCATGGACGTCCCGCTCGACGAGGGTCCGCCTCGCGAGGGCAGGAGGTTCGACCGGCTCCTGGCGGTCCCGTTCCGCCAGGTGGCGGAGCGCGGCTTCGAGGTCCATGACGACGGCAGCCCGCTGACCGTCGTACGCCTCGAGTCCGAGGTCGACGTGCCGCTCGCCGACCTGCTGGCCGCCCTCCCCGACGAGCCGGTCGAGTTCGAGGACCGGGGCGGCTTCGAGACCACCGACGACGAGTACGGCGCCGTGGTGGACCGGATCATCTCTGACGAGATCGGCAACGGCGAGGGCGCCAACCTCGTCGTGGGGCGGCACTATCGGGCGACGCTGAAGGACTGGGACGCTCGGAAGGCGCTGACCGTCTTCCGCCGCCTCCTGGCGAAGGAGCGCGGGGCGTACTGGACCTACTGCTTCTTCACCGGGGACCGGTACCTGATCGGCGCGAGCCCGGAGCGACACGTCAGCGTCCACGGCGGCGACGTGCGGATGAACCCGATCAGCGGCACCTTCCGGCTCAAGGGCCACGACGACCCGGTCGAGCGGAAGCAGGCGCTCCTGGAGTTCCTCGCGGACGAGAAGGAGATCTACGAGCTCTTCATGGTGGTCGACGAGGAGCTCAAGATGATGTGCGACGTCTGCAACAAGGGCGGCCAGGTGCTCGGGCCGTTCCTGAAGCCGATGACGCACCTCGTGCACACGGAGTACCTCCTCGCCGGGCGCACCGACCGGGACGTGCGCGAGGTCATCAGGGACACGATGTACGCCGCCACGGTCACGGGCTCACCCGTGGAGAACGCCTGCCGCCTGATCAAGGAGTACGAGCCTGAGGGCCGCGGCTACTACGGCGCGGCGCTCGCCCTGCTCGGGCGCGACGCCGATGGCCGGCCCACCGCGGACTCCCCGATCGTGATCCGCACCGCCGACGTCTCCCCGGACGGGCACCTCCGGGTCACGGCCGGTGCGACCCTCGTGCGCGACTCGGTGGCCTCCTACGAGGTCGCGGAGACCCACGCCAAGGCGGCAGGGATCCTCTCGGCCTTCGGACTCGTGCCCCAGTCGACCGGTGCCGCGGAGGGCGTCGGGGAGCTCATCCTGGACGAGGACGTCCTGATCGCCCTGAACTCCCGCAACCAGCGGCTGAGCAAGTTCTGGCTGACCGACCAGGGCGGATCGCCGCCGGCTCCGGAGCTGAAGGGCAGGACGGCGGTCATCCTCGACGGGGAGGACGACTTCGTGAACATGCTCTGTCACGTCCTCGCCGTCATGGGAATGTCCTCGACGGTGGTCCGCCACGACGAGTACGAGCCCGGGGTGCTCGACGGCTACGACCTGGTCGTCGTCGGCCCCGGCCCGGGCGACCCGCGCGAGGAGGACCACCCGAAGATCGCCGCTTTCGGGCAGGCCGTCGACAGCCTGCTGGCCTCCCGGCAGCCGTTCCTGTCGGTCTGCCTGGGCCACCAGGTCCTGTGCGGCAGGCTCGGGATCCCGCTGACGTACAAGGACATCGTGTTCCAGGGCACGCAGTCCCGGGTGTCGCTGGAGGGCCGGGAGGAGGTCGTCGGCTTCTACAACACCTTCGTCGGGCGACTCGGTGGCCAGCAGCCGCCGATCGGCGTCGAGGTCACCGCGGACCCGGAGACCGGCGACATCCACATGGTCTCGGGTCCGCACTTCCGGGGCGTGCAGTTCCACGCGGAGTCGATCCTCACCGAGCACGGCTACGAGCTGATCCACGACCTCGTGCTGGACCTGCTGAGCCCGCGCGAACAGAGATGACGGCCCGGGTTGTGGTGGTCGACCACCACGACTCCTACACCTACAACCTCGTGCACCTCGTCGCCGCGGTGACCGGGGCGCTCCCCGAGGTCGTCGAGCACGACGAGGTCGACGCCTCGGCCCTGCTGGGAGGCAGGTTCAGCCACGTTGTGCTCTCGCCGGGACCCGGCAGCCCGGACGACGAGCGGGACTTCTCGGTCGGGCGGGCAGTCCTCCTCGAGGCACGGGTCCCCGTCCTCGGGGTCTGCCTCGGCATGCAGGGCCTGGTCAGCGTGTACGGCGGGCGGGTCCGCCAGATCACGCCCGCCCACGGCGAGGTGACGGTCGTGTCCCACGACGGGACAGGGGTCTTCGAGGACGTGCCCAACCCCTTCAACGCGGTCCGCTACCACTCCCTCGCAGCGGTCGCCCTGCCCGACGTACTCGTCGCCGACGCCTGGTGCGACACCGAAGCCGGCCCGGTCGTGATGGGCGTCGCGCACCGGGAGAAGCCGCTGTGGGGCGTTCAGTTCCACCCGGAGTCGATCCTCACCGAGCACGGCGAGACCATGCTCCGCAACTTCCTCGGGCAGTCGTGATGTGGCACGACCCGGTGGCGGCGTTCCGGGACGTCGCGAGGACGCGGAGCCGGATGTACTGGCTCGACGGCGGAGGCTCGCGGGAGTGGTCCGGTCCCCGATCGATCATCGGCTGGCTCGAGGAGGACGACGTGTCCCTGACCTACGACGCGTCGCGGCGCCAGGTCTGGCGGGTGACGGGCGGCGAGCGCGACCTCGTCGGCGACGACATCTTCCGGGTGCTCGGCGACGAGCTCGAGCGTGACAGCGGGAGACCGGACGTGAGGTGGGTCGGCTGGTTCGGGTACGCCTGCCGCCCCGACCTGCCGGCCCTCACCTCGACGGACAGCGGCGTCCCCGACGCGGTGTGGATGCGCAGCGACAGAGAGGTCGTCTTCCACCACGGCGACACCGGGCCGCTGTCCGGACGGACGCCGATGCGCGCCCGCCGGAGGCCTCACGACGAGCCCGGAGACCGTGCCGGGACATCCGGGGTGGGCCGTTCCACCTACGACACCTGGTTCACCCGGGTCCAGGAGCAGCTGCACCTCGGCAACACCTACGAGGTGAACCTGACCTACCGGGAAGAGGTCCGGAGCGAGGTCGAACCCTTCGACGCCTACCTCCGGCTGCGGGAGCTGAACCCGGCTCCGTACGCGGCGTACTTCCAGCACGACGCCGTGAGCCTGCTCAGCTCGAGCCCGGAACGGTTCGCGACGATCGACGCCGAGGGCTGGGTGGAGACGAAGCCGATCAAGGGCACCACGCCCCGGGGCGCGACGCCGGTCGAGGACGAGGCGTACCGCGAGGCGCTGCGGAGCGACCCCCGCTACCGCGCCGAGAACCTGATGATCGTCGACCTGCTCCGCAACGACCTCTCGATCGTGTGCGAGCCGGGCACCGTGACCGTGCCGGTCCTGATGGACGTCGAGTCCTACCCCTCGGTGCACCAGCTCGTCTCGACGATCCGGGGCCGGCTGCGGCGCGGCGTCACGACCGTCGAGGCCCTGCGCGCACTCTTCCCGCCCGGCTCGATGACCGGTGCCCCGAAGCTGCGGACCATGTCCGTGATCGCCGACGTGGAGACGACGGCGCGGGGGGTCTACTCGGGAGCTCTCGGCTGGGTCAGCGGCGACGGGCGCGCCGACCTCGGGGTCGTGATCCGCAGCCTGGTCGCCCGCGACGGGCTCTACACGCTGGGCACCGGTGGTGGGGTGACGGTCCGGTCCGACGCCCGGAGCGAGTACGACGAGACGCGGTGGAAGGCTGCCCGACTCCTCGAAGCGCTGGAACCGGGCTGACCTGTCCTCAGACCCCTGACAGCACTGGGCCGGCCCGTAGGAAAGGGGGAGAACCTACGGGCCGGCCAGTGGCTCTGGGTCAGGACGCCGGGGCGCCCTTGTCGCTGTCCAAGCTGGCTTGGACCTTGATCTGTTTCCCGCCGCGTAGGACGGTCAGGGTGACGGTGTCGCCGGGTCGGTGGCCACGGATCGTCGCGACCAGCGACGAGGAGTCCTGGACCGGCTGGTTGTCGACCTTGACGACGATGTCGCCGCGCTGGAGTCCTGCCTGCGCCGCGGCCGACCCGGCGGACACCTTGGCGATGCCCGCGCCGGTCAGGAGGCCGTCGTTGCTGCTGGCGTCGGTGACCGAGACTCCGAGCCGGGCATGAGTGGGGGTCTGCCCGGCCCGGAGCTGGTCAACGATCGGCAGGGTCTGGTCGATCGGGATCGCGAAGCCGAGGCCGATGGACCCGCCCTCGCCGTCGATCGAGCTCGATGCCGTGCGGATGGAGGAGTTGATGCCGACGACCTGACCCTGCATGTTCACGAGCGGGCCGCCCGAGTTTCCGGGGTTGATCGCGGCGTCGGTCTGGATCGCGGGGTAGGCGGTGTCGATGCCGTTGCCCTGGCCGCCCACCGACACCGGGCGGTGCAACGCGGAGACGATGCCGCTCGTGACCGTGGACTGCAGGCCGAACGGTGAGCCGATGGCCACGACCGGCTGCCCGACGTCCAGGCTGCCGGACCTTCCGATCGTCGCGGGCTTGAGGCCTGAGACGCCCTGCGCCTCGATGATGGCGAGGTCGGTCAGGGGGTCGGTGCCCACGATCTTCGCCGGCGCGGTCGAACCGTCGTTGAACCCGACGGAGAGGTTGCCGCCACCCTGGGCCACCTGGACCACGTGGTAGTTCGTGAGGATCTGGCCGCTCGACGTCAGGATCACGCCCGAGCCGGAGCCTGCTCCCTGGGGGCCTTGCACGTTGATCTTGACCACGGAGGGGAGGACCGAGTTGGCGACCGCCTCCACCGAGCCGGGCTTCGCGGGGAGGTCCTTGCTCTGCACCACGGAGGACGTCTGCACTTCGGAGTCCGAGGTGAGGGCGTTGTAGCCGGCGGCCCCGCCGACACCCGCCACACCGCCGACGAACAGGGCCGCGGCGAGGATCCCGGCGGTGAACCCGGCACCGTGAGAGGTTCGGTTCGGCCGGCTACCAGGGGGGTAGCCCTGGTAGGCCGGCGCGCCGAAGAACGGCGGCCCGGCAGCGTCACCGGGGCGCGAACCCCATGCCCGGGTGTCGTAGGCGGCGGTGTCGGTGCTGCCTACGGACTCCTCGGCGTACCGGTGCGTCTGTCGCGCCGGTGCGCCTGCGGGCACGGCTTCTTCGTCGCGCTCGTGGTGCGGGCCGAACTCGTTCATGGATCCATCATGCGAGTGGCGCCTGAGACGACTCTGAGAGGACGCCACGACGGTGTTGTGAGGTTGGGCGGCCTTCTCGGATCAGCGGCGCCCCGCCGGCGGCACGACCGGGGACGCCTCGGTGTCCGGCGCGGACCTCCGCAGGGACGTCGCGGGCTCTTCCGGAGACCCGGGGATCGTGAACCAGAAGGCGGCGCCGCCGGCCGGCGATGCTCCGGCCCGGACGTTGCCCCCGTGGCGCTCGGCGACCTGGCGGACGATCGCGAGTCCCAGCCCTGACCCGGGCATCCCGCGGGACTCGCGGGAACGGTAGAACCGGTCGAACACGTGCGGCAGGTCCTCGTCGGCGATGCCCTCTCCCTCGTCGCCGACGAGCAGGGTGCCGCCCTCCAGCTCCACGGTCACGGTGCCGAGGGGAGGGCTCCACTTGGCCGCGTTGTCGAGGAGGTTCGTCACGGCTCGCTCCAGTGCCGCGGAGTCACCCTCGACCCACCACGAGGAGCTGCGCACGTCGAACTCCAGGCCTGGTGCCCTGCGGCGGACCCGCTCGACGGCACGGTCGACGATGTCGGCCAGGTCCACCGCCTCCAGGGTGAGGCCCAGCGGCTCGTCGCGGGCCAGCTCGACCAGGTCTCCGATCAGCGTGGTCAGCTCCGCGATCTGGAACCGCACGTCGGCAAGGAGCTCGGCCCGGAGCTGGTCGGAGAGCCCGTGGGCACTGTCGGCCTGGACCAGGAGGTCGAGGTTCGTGCGCAGCGACGTCAGCGGGGTCCGCAGCTCGTGGCCGGCGTCCGCCACGAGCTGCCGTTGTCTGTCTCGGGACGCCGCCAGGGCGGCGAGCATCGCGTTGAAGGCAGAGGCGAGACGCGTGATCTCGTCGTCGTTCCCGTTGTCCACCCTGATCGGGTCCAGCTGCTCGGTGCGGGCGATCTCCTCCGCGGCCTCGGTCAGTCGCCGCACCGGTCTCAGGCCGCTGCGGGCCACGGCCCATCCCGCGAGACCGGCTCCCAGCACGCCCAGACCGCCGAAGATCGCGAGCACGATGCCGAGCCGCTCCAGGGTCTCCTCGGTGGGACGCATCGACTGGGCGAGCACCAGCGCGCGGCGCGACTGGGCGGTCTGCACCGCCACCACGCGGTAGGGACCGTTCTTCGTCATCGCGGTCCGGATCGCCGAGCGTCGCGCTCCCAACGCCACCTGGAGCTCGGCGGGGCGCACCCCGATGCCGTGGCGGTGCCCGGCGCTGACGACGTCGCAGGTACCCGGGGGTGACCAGGGGTTACGGCAGTCGATGTACCAGATGAGCACGTCGGAGGCGCCGAGGATCCCGGGTTGAACCTGACGGGCGGTGACCAGGAACAGACCCTCGTTGCGGGCCGCGGCCGAAGCGCGCGCCTCGAGCGACCGGTCTAGGGAGGAGTACATCTGCATCCGCACCGTGATGAAGCCCGCCAGTGCAACGATCGCCACAGACAGGCCCACGGCCATCGTCGCCAGCATGGTCACCCGGCCGGCGAGGGAGCGGCGGAAGTGAAGCACCATCACTCTTCCCGGAGGACGTACCCGACACCGCGGACGGTGTGGATCAGCCGCGGCTCACCCTCTGCCTCGGTCTTCCTCCGGAGGTACCCGACGTAGACCTCGAGCGAGTTCGCCGTGGTGGGGAAGTCGTAGCCCCAGACCTCCTCCAGGATGAACGAGCGGTCGAGGACCCGGCGAGGACGCCGCAGGAACATCTCGAGCAGGCTGAACTCGGTGCGGGTCAGGTCGATGCTCCGCTCGCCCCGTCGTACCTCCCGGGTGGCGGGGTTGAGGCTGAGGTCCGCGAACGACAGGGTCTCAGCCTCGGTGTCGTCCGCCCCGCCCGGCGTACCGACATGCACACGTCGCAGCAGCGCCCGCAGCCGCGCGAGCAGCTCTTCCAGAGCGAACGGCTTGGTGAGGTAGTCGTCGGCTCCGGCGTCCAGGCCTTCCACCCGATCGCCGACGGAGTCGCGGGCGGTGAGCACCAGGATCGGGAGGTCGTTGCCGGCGGCCCGCAGGGCCCGCGTGGCCTCGAGACCGTCGAGGCGGGGCATCATCACGTCGATCACGAGAGCATCGGGCGTGGCCTGGCCGATCGACGCCAGAGCCTCCGCGCCGTCCCGGGCCAGCGTGACGTCATACCCGTTGAACTCCAGGGAACGGCGCAGCGAGTCCCGGACTGCCTGGTCGTCGTCGACGACGAGAACCCGGGCCTGGGAGATCCTGGTGTCTGCGCCTGCCACGATCCAAGACTGCCACCTTCACCTGAGACTCGTCTTAACGTCGCACTCGATCGTCCTTCGGGCGCTCTTCCCGGCAATGCGGGCAAGTCACTCAACCGGGCCACTCGGGGCGCACGCCCCACCTACACTCCCGTTATGGGACCGGCGGGGGAAACCGGGCGAAGTCGGACGCGCTCGGGAGGGCGCGTGCCGGCGCATGCCCTCACCGCCGCGGGCTGGGCGCTCGGCATCGCCGTGACCGGCATGATCCTGGGCACCCCGTACCTGGTCTTCGGCTACCACAGCCCGTCGATGCACCTCGTGCTCGGCACCATCGACGCCTGCGTCGCGCTGCTGGTCTCCTACCTCGTCTACCTCCGGTTCCTCCGGAGCCGCCTCGCGCAGGACCTGCTGCTCGCCCAAGGACTCTTCCTGCTGGCCGTGGCCGGCCTCGGTCTCGCGCTTCTTCTCCACCTGTTCGACCAGCCCGGGTCGCGGACGCTGGACGTGTGGCTGCCGCTGACTCTCAGGGCGTTCGGCGCACTCCTGGTGGTGGTCGCCTCGGTGGCCGGCCCGACACGCTCGGTGCCTCGCGAGCGTCGCCTCGGCCGCCGGGTTCTGCCCTGGGTCGTGACGGCGGCGGCGGTCCTGCTGCTGTGGCTGGTCCGGGAGGGGCTCCCGGACGCGCTCGGTCCGACTCCGCCGCCCTCGGCGGAGCGCCCCGTGATCACCGGGCACCCGATGCTCCTGGCGGTACAGGGCTTCTCCGCGGTCTGCTTCCTGGTGGCGTCAGTGGCGTTCACGGTCCGGGCGACCGATGGGCGCGACGAGCTGCTGCGGTGGCTGGGTCCGGCCTGCGCACTGGCGGGGTTCGCCCGGGTGAACTACGTGCTCTTCCCGTCCCTCTACAGCGACTGGCTCTACACGGGCGACCTCCTGCGCACGGGCAGCTACCTGGTTCTGCTCATCGGCGCGGCGAGGGAGATCGGGCACTACTGGTCCGCGCAGGCGAGAGCCGCTGTACTGGAGGACAGGCGCCGCCTCGCCCGGGAGATCCACGACGGGCTGCTCCAGGAGCTGGCCTACGTCAGGGCTGAGACGGCGTCGCTGCCGCGCGACACCGAGCGGACCGAGCGCATCCTGGCGGCCTGCGACCGGGCCGTCGACGAGGCTCGCGCGGCTGTGCACGCCCTCGGCAGCAACGAGGACGAACCGCTCGGCCTCGTCCTCCACCGCGCGGCCCGGCAGGTGGTCGAGCGGTACGGCGCCCGGCTGGAGGTGGAGGTCGACGAGTCCGTGACGGTGCCGCAGGAGCAGCAGCACGCGCTGGTCAGGATCGCCCGGGAGGCCGTGTCGAACGCGATCCGGCACGGTCGGGCGACGCGGGTCTGCCTCCGGCTGGCGCGAGACGACCAGGGGCATCGACTGTCCGTGGAGGACGACGGCAGGGGGTTCGACGTCGAGACGGCGTTGCGGGGAGCGGGCTACGGCCTCACCAGCATGCGCGAGCGGGCCTCCGCGCTCCCCGGCTCCTTCGAGATCCGGTCCGGGCCGGAGCAGGGTACGACGGTGGGCGTGACGTGGACATGACCGGGGACGGGCTCTCGCACGGACAGCAGGTGCGGGTCGTGATGGCTGACGACCAGGCCCGCCTTCGGGGCGTCGTCCGACGTGCGCTCGAGGGCGGCGGCTGCGTCGTGCTGGGCGAGGGCGCGACGGCGCAGGACGCGGTCGACCTCACCGTGCGGCATCGCCCGGACGTGGCGCTCCTCGACATCCACATGCCGGGGAGCGGGATCCACGCAGCGCAGGAGATATCCCGGCTCGCGCCCGACACGGCGATCGTGATGCTCACGCAGTCCGGCCAGGACGACGACCTGTTCGACTCGCTGCGAGCCGGCGCCTCGGGCTACCTGTTGAAGGACGCCGACCCCGCCGCGCTCGCGGACACCCTGCGCAGCGTGCTTGCGGGCGAGGGTGCGATGCCGCCCCGCCTCGTCGCGCGGATCATGGACGAGTTCCGCGCCCCCGCCCGGCGCCGGCTGGGCCGCACGTCGCACGCAGCCTCCAAGCTCAGTGCCCGGGAGTGGGAGGTCATGCAGCTCCTCGGGCAGGGTCTCTCGACGGAGGAGGTGGCCGGCCGGCTCTTCGTGTCCGCGACGACCGTGCGGGTGCACGTCTCGGCGGTGCTGAAGAAGCTGCGCGTCCGTGACCGGGAGAGTGCCTTCCGACTGCTGCGGGGGGAGTAGCTCCCCGGTGCATCGCCGTGGGACGGCGAGACCCCGCCAACCCAGGGACATGGGCTGACGGGGCCTCGGACCGGGTTCCCCCTGACGGACTACTTCTGGATCCTGAAGTCCGCCGTGATGGCCGAGCCGTCGCCGAGCAGTGCACTCGCGCGGTAGCACCCGACCGCGGTGGGCGTCTTCCAGTTCTGGACGAACTGGGAGCCGTCGTACCGCAGTGACGTGGAGCCGCTGGTCAGCTGGGCCACGGTGTCGGTCAGCGCCCCCGTCTCGCAGATGACGGTGGTGACCTTCAGGCCGGTCACGACGCTCACGTCCTTCTGCTCCACGCCGTCCTTGTAGACGCGGAACTTCAGGGGCACGGTGCTCCCACCCTTGACGGTGTTGACCATCTTGTTCGCGGAACTGCTCATCCCAACCGGTGCGAAGAAGCCCTGTGAGCTCCAGACCGGTGTCGGCTGGACGACCACGCAGGTCCGGGTCACGGTGGCCTCCGCCGACCGGGTCAGCCCGACACCGTCCGTGGCGACGGCGGTGACGGTGTTGTCGCCGCAGGTGAGCTCGACGCTCTGGCTGAACGTCCCGTCACTGGCGACCGTCACCGGCTGACCGTTCACCGTCACGCCGACCAGGCCGCTCCCGGCGTCAGTGGCCGTGCCGGACACGGTGGCGCTGCTGGCCGAGGTGCTGGCCGGACCGTCCAGGGTCACCGCGGGGCCGGTCAGGTCGACCTGCACCGTCGTCGACTTGGCGTCCTCGACGTTGCCGGCGTTGTCGGCGCTGCGGTACTGCAGGGTGTGCGTGCCGTCGCCGAGGGTGACACTGCCGCCCTTGGCCCAGGCGCCGCCGTCGACCGAGTACTCGGTGTAGTCGACTCCGGACAGGCCTTCCTGGTCGTCCGCCGTGAAGCTCACGGTGACCGCCTTGGTCTGCCATCCGGTCGGAGCGTCGGACGTCGTGGTCGGCGCGTTCTTGTCGATGCTGACCGCGCCCACCGTTGCGGAGGCGGTGTTGTCCGCCGCGTCCGTGGCGTTGCCGGTGACGCTCTGGCCGGCGCCCTCGGTGTCGAGGACCGTGTTGCCGGTGCAGCCGGCCACGCCGGAACGGTCGTCGTTGCACGTGAACGACACAGCGACGTCGCTGGTGTACCAGCCGTTCGCGCCCTCGGTGCCGACCTTGCTGCCCTCGATGGTCGGCGCGGTCTTGTCGATCCAGACCGTGTGGTCCATCGAGTTGACATTGCCGGCGTTGTCGGCTGCCTCCCCATGCACGGTGGTCGTGCCTTCGTCGGACACCGGGGTGTCGCCCGTGCAGGTTGCAGGGCCGGACAGCGCGTCTCCGCACGTGAAGTGCACGGTGACGGCGGTGTTGTTCCAGCCGGCGCCGTTCTTGGCCGGGTTCTGGGACGAGGTGATGGTCGGCGCGGTGAGGTCGATGTCGACCTGTGCGGTCTTGGTCGCCTCGACGTTCCCTGCCAGGTCGGTGCTGCGGTACTTCAGCGTGTGCTCGCCCTCGGCGAGCTCGACCGTCGTGCCTGCCGTCCAGCTGTCGCCGTTGTCCAGGCTGTACTCGGTCTTCGTGACGCCGGACAGGTTGTCCGAGGCGCTCAAGGTGACCGTCACGTTGTCCTTCTGCCACCCGGTGGGGCTGTCAGCGGTCGTGGTCGGCGCGGTCTTGTCGACCCGGATCGGCCCCACGTGGGCAGAGGCCGTGTTGCCTGCGACGTCGGAGACGCTGCCCGTGACGCTCTGGCCGTCGCCCTCGCCCAGCATCACGGGCTCGGGGCAGGTGCCGTCGAGGCCAGAGCCCCCCTCGTCGGCGCAGGTGAAGGTCACCGTGACGTCGCCGTTGTACCAGCCGTCGACGGGGTCCCGGTCGGGCGCCCCGGCGATGGTGGGAGCCGTCTCGTCGACCTGGACGGTCACGTCGTGCTGCTGCTCGACGTTGCCGGCGACGTCCACGCTCCGGTACAGCACCGTGTGGACGCCTTCACCCAGCGTCAGGCTGTCGCCGGGCGCCCACGTCTCCCCGTCGTCCTGGCTGGACTCGGTGTACGCGACGCCGGACAGACCCTCCTGGTCCGCCGCCGCGAAGTCGAGGGTCACGTCAGCGTTCTGCCAACCGCTCGGGGCCACGGTCGTGGTCGTGGGCGCGGTCTTGTCGACCTTCACCCCGCCGACCGTGGCAGAGGAGGTGTTGCCCGCCGCGTCGGCCGCGGTGCCGGAGACGCTCTGTCCTGCGCCTTCACCGAGCGTGCTGCTGCCCGGGCAGCTGGCCACACCGGACCCGGTCTGCGGCGCGGCGTCGGAGCCGGGGTCGGAGCAGGTGAAGGAGACCGTGACGTCGCTGGTGAACCAGCCTTCGAGCCCCTTCGTGCCCGAGGCGGCGCCGCTGATGGACGGTGCCGTCTTGTCGATGCTGACGCTGTGCTGGACCGAGTTGCTGAGGCCCGCGTAGTCGAGGGCGACGCCGGTCTTCGTCGTGGTGCCCTCGTCGGTCACCATGGACGGGCTCGTGCACGACTGGACGCCCGACAGGTTGTCGGCACAGGTGAAGGACACGGTCACGTCCGACTTGTTCCAGCCGGACTCGGGCCGGGCCGGGTCCTGTGACGAGGTGATCGTCGGCGCGGTCAGGTCGATGTCGACGGTGGCCTGCTTGGTGGCTTCCACGTTGCCGGCCAGGTCGGTGCTGCGGTACTCCAGCGTGTGACGCCCTTCGCCGAGCGCCACGCTCGTGCCCGTGGTCCAGGCGCCGCTGTCGAGGCTGTACTCCGTCTTCGCCACCGTCGAGAGGCTGTCGGACGCGCTGAGTCTGACGGTGACGCCGGTCGTCTGCCAGCCGCTCGGAGCATCGGCCGTCGTGGTCGGGGCGGTGCGGTCGATCTTGATGTCGCTCACCGTGGCACTGCTGGTGTTGCCGACGTTGTCGGAGACCGTGCCGGTGCGTGAGAGGTTGACGCCCTCGCCGGTCACGGTCTGGTCCGCGGGGCAACCCGGGGCCTTCACCCCGGAGCCGTTGTCACCCGAGCACGTCCAGTGGACGAGTACGTCGCCGCGGTACCAGCCGTTCTGGGCTGCGGGCGTGCCGGACGCCGGAGCGTGCGAGCCGATGATGGTCGGGGCGGTGTTGTCGAGCCGGTAGTCCTCGGTGTCTGCGGAGTCTTGACCGTCCTTGGTGCTCAGGTCGCAGACGTTCGCGGCCGATGAACCCGAGCCTGAGACGTTGGCGACGGTGTACGGCGTGGCGCGGACGGTTCGGAGCCCGTCAGAGCCAGCCGGTGCGTTGAACGTGAACGACCAGGTCGCCGGGTGCCTGGGCAGAGTGTTGTAGACCGATCCGAGCGTCACGGGACTCGACGCGTTGGTGACGTCGAGGAAGGCCACGCAGTTGGCGGTCGTGTTACCTCCGTTGTTGACCCTGGTCGCGACGGAGACGGTGAGCGAGTCGCCCTGTTTCGCGTAGGTGACGCCCCCTGCGGTGTACCCCCCGCTGATCGTGGCTGTCGCTGCCTGTGCTGGTCCTGCTGCCAGGAGCAGCGTGGTCGGGACGGCGACGACGGCCGCAGTCACGGAGCTCAGCAGCCGGCGCGTTCGCCGACCAGTGCCTCCGTGTCCCCCCTGAAGTTCGAACATGCTCGAAGAACCTTCCGTTTGCACGGGTACCCCTGATGAGCTCCCCGAGCACGAAGGTATGAACCGCGATGTCCGAATACACCGGAATTGGACAGCGAAGTCCCCCGAAACAGCGTTCAAAGACCTAAACGCCCACTGCCTCGGAGCGGTCTCAGAGCAGCGAGCGAGCCGCGTCGGCGGCCCGCGCGCCGTAGCCGCCGCCGAAGAGGCAGGCGTGCACGAGCAGCGGGAACAGCTGGTGCAGCCTGACCCGGTCCTTCCAGCCCTCGGCCAGGGGCGCCTGCTCCTGGTACGCATCGAGGACCCTTTCGAGCAGGGGCAGACCGAAGAGCGCGAGCATGGCGAGGTCCGTCTCGCGGTGCCCGCCGTACGCCGCAGGGTCGATCAGCCAGGGCCGGTCCCCGTCGCCCCAGAGCACGTTGCCCGACCACAGGTCGCCGTGCACTCGGGCCGGAGGCTCCTCGGGTCCGTCGAGCTCCGTGAGCCGGTGCATGACCGACTCCACGGCATTCGCGTCCGAGGGAGTGATCGAGCCGCGGTCGCGGGCCAGCCGGAGGTAGGGAAGGATGCGCCGGCTAGCAAAGAACTCCGGCCAGGTCGGCAACGGGCGGTTCGGGAGCGGCAGGGTGCCGATGTAGCCGTCCACCTCGGCGCCGAAGGCCGGAGCGCCGGAGCGGTGCGTGACGGCGAGGAGGCCGCCCAGGCGCTCGGCGGCCTCCGTGGTGGGGCGACCCGGCTCGACCCACTCCAGGATCAGGCAGTCCGGCTCGACGGCCAGCACCCGCGGGACGTCGACACCGCCGGCCGAGCGCAGCCACTCCAGGCCGCGGGCCTCCGCCGCGAAGAAGTCCTTCGGGGCGTTGGGCCGGGTCTTGACGAGCGCCGACGCGCCGCCCGACAGCCGCAGCCTGGTCGAGGTGCAGATGTCTCCGCCCGCGACGGACGTCGTGGCCACCACCGCCCTGCCGAGCAGCCTCTCCGCCCGGCTCGCGATGGTGCCCATCCGCGCCAACCTCAGCCGCTCCCCAGCTCTCGTTCGAGCACGGAGACGATGGCGTCGCTGGTGCGCTCGATGATCGCGAGCACGTGGGTGAACCCGTCGTCGCCTCCGTAGTACGGGTCGGGGACGTCCCGGTCGTGCGGTGTGGCGCGCGGGTCGAAGTCGCGGAACATCCGGAGCCGCTCGGTCGACCCGCCCTCGGTCAGGTCGGTGAGGTCCTCGTGGTTGCTCTCGTCCATCGCGAGGACCAGGTCGTACTCGTCGTGCCAGTGCGGTTCGAACTGTGCGGCGCGGTGGGCCGACCCGTCGTACCCGGCCGCGGCCAGAACCGTGGCAGCCCGACGGTCCATGGGGTCGCCGATGTGCCAGTGGCCCGTGCCCGCGCTCACCACCTCGACGCGGTCGTCCAGGCCGGCGCGTGCGACCTTCTCGGTGAGCACGACCTCACCGATCGGGGAGCGGCAGATGTTGCCGAGGCAGACCACCACGATGCGGTACGGCGCGCCGTCCTGCCGTCGCTTGGGAGGCAGGAGGTTCTCGACCCGAGAGGTGCTCACACGCAGCGCCTTCACTTTCCGTCCGGCAGCACGGCCTCGAGGATCCACGTCGCGATCGTGATGATGATCCCGCCGAGCACCGCGGTCCAGAAGCCGTCGACCACGAAGCGCTGCCCGATCTGCTCCGAGATCCAGCTCGTCAGGAGAAGCATCAGCGCGTTGATGACGATCAGGAACAGCCCCAGCGTCAGGAGGATGAACGGCAGGGACAGCAGCTTGACCACCGGCTCGACGATGGCGTTCACCACGCCGAAGATCAGCGCCACGATGATCAGCGTGACGGCCTGTTCCCCCGTCGTCTTCCCGCCGACCCGGATGCCTTCGAGAAGCCACGCCGCGACCGCGAGCGCACCGGCGTTGACGACCACCCAGATCAGGAACCTCACGGCGGAATACTGCCAGACCGCGCCGGGTCAGGTCAGCCCACCGAGGGCTCGGTGGACAGGCGCAGGGCCTCGAGCATCGAGCTCTCCGCATGTTCGAGGTGGTGCTCGAGCTCGCCTGCCGCAGCGTCGAGGTCCCCGCGCTCGAGCAGCGTGAGCAGGGTGCGGTGGGAGGCGACCTGGTCTGGCGCGTTGCGCCGGATCCGGTCCACCTTCGCGAGAGCGAGCCTGATCTCCGCGTAGAGCGCGTCCGCCAGCGCGAGCAGACGCGGTGACTCGGTGAGCCCGGCGAGGCTGCGGTGGATTCCCAGGTGAGCCGCGGTGAGCTCGCTCGGGCTGGCCTGGCTCGACGCTGCGGTGTGGAAGTCGACGAGCGCCTGCCGCACGGCGTCGCGGGCCTGCTCGCTCGCCTCGGCCCAACGACGTACGCCGGCCACCTCCAGCACCGCGCGGGCGCGGGCCACGTCACGCACAGCACCGGGGTCCAGCTCGGTGACGAACACACCGCGATTGGGCTCCCGGGTGGCGAGACCTTCGGCCACGAGCACACCGAGAGCCTCCCTGATCGTCGACCTGGAGACCCCCATCGCGTCGGCCAGGGCCACCTCGCGCAGCGGGGTGCCGGCCTCGACCTCGCCGTCGAAGAGGGCCCGGCGGAGCTCCTCGACGACCCGGTCGACGGTGGAGGAGTGCTCGAGGCTGAGCGTGGCGAACGGGCCGGAGCCTTCGGCCGTCGAGGCGGCGCCCGGGCGGTCGGTCATCTGCCTGCTCTCTCGGGGACGGAACCTGGTCGACGGTCTTCACGCGTCCACAGCATTGTCCGACAAAAGTTGACTCAGGTGAACCGGGACCGCAGAATGAGTGTCTGCCTGATTGTCAGACAATCGGGCAAGACGTGAACACGACTCGGCGAGGGAGGCGAGAGATGGGTCAGCAGCTGCAGTGGGGCCGTCGGTACCTGATGGTGGAGCCCAACCACTTCCGCGTGGACTACGCGATCAACCCGTACATGGACATCCACCACCAGCCCGACCACGTGCGCGCACGTGAGCAGTGGCTCGACCTCGTCGACGCCGTCCGGGCCGCGGGTGGTGAGGTGGAGGTTCTCGAGCAGCGCCCGGACGCCCCCGACATGGTCTACGCGATGAACCTCGGCCTCGTCGCGAACACCCCTCGGCGGCAGCGCGTGATGCTCTCCCACATGCGCTACGCCGAGAGGCGGATGGAGACGCTCACCGCGGCCCCGTGGTTCGCCGAGGCCGGCTTCGCCACCTCGCTCCTCGGGCGCGAGGGCGTCGGCCCGCACTTCGAGGCCGGTGACGCCTTCCCCTGGCGTGACTCGCTCGTCGTCGGGTACGGCCCGCGCACGGAGCACCTCGGCCTCAAGCACCTCGCGGTCGGGCTCGACGTACGGGTTCGCGGGCTTCGGATCACCCACCCGGGGATGTACCACCTCGACCTGGCGTTCTGCCCGCTCGACGACACCCGAGCCATGGTCTGCCCCGCCGCCTTCGACGAGGAGTCGGCGGCTGCGGCGCTCGGCATGGTGCCTGAGCCGCTCGTGCTCTCGGAGGAGGAGGCGCTCACCTTCTGTGCGAACTCCGTCGTGGTCGGCAGGACCATCCTGATGCCGGTGTGTCCCGACCGGGTCCGGGCCCAGCTGGAGGAGTGGGGCTTCGAGATCGTGCTCGTCGACGTGAGCGAGTTCCACAAGGGCGGCGGCTCGATTCGCTGCATGACCAACCCACTCGACATCGTGGTCGGCCGCGACCTGCCAGAGGTCCCCGGCGGCGCGGTCGTCCTGCCGCCACAGGCCTGAGCGCCGGCGTGTCCGGCCCCGGCGGATCAGGTGCCCGCCGGGACCGGCACGGTCGTCCCCCCACCTTGGCCCCGGGCGGTTCCAGGAGGCCGCCGGTGTCGACTGTCGCGCGGCGATACCCTGGCCGAGTCGAGTTCGATGACCCCCAACTGGCTGTCGGCCTCGAAAACCGTCCGGTGCTCGGCGGTCGGTTCACGTACCCCCGAACCGATCGCCTGAGTCCATCTTCGACCCGTTCGCAACCGATTGAGTAGTAAAAAGACGCCAGAACGGGGGATCCCGTAGCGAATGACGTGAGGAGACCCCAGGGTCGTGGCCCGCCCGGACTACTAGGGTTCCCCCCGGCTGGGTCTCCGCTGCTTCCGACGGGGTCTCACGCGACGTGCCGCCGAGCTCGGCGATCCCCTGAACGGGTGACTAGGCCCATCGGGGCATTTGGGACGGCGTTCCGCCGCCGCGTCCGGCAGATCGACGAGGCGCACGAGGAGCTCGCAGGGACCCTCGGCCCGAACGGCGACGGGCCGGAGAGATCGGGGAGGCAACCCGGCCCGGCGGCTGCGCGGCCCGTCGTCGGAAGGCCTGCTTCGCGCGGGTCCCGTCGCACCGAACCTACCTCGTCCGGCTCGCTCCGGCCACGTACGAGGCACGCATCGCACAGCTCGCCCCGCGCCTCCAACCCAGGTCACCCACGCTCACGTGACCAGCGGCGGCTCGACCTGGACCGGGACCCGCCGGGCGGTCTGGGCGAGCACGATCCCGAGCACGACCGCCACCCCGCCGGTCAGGGCCACGGCGTCCATGCGCTCGTCGAACCACACCCAGCCCAGTGCGCTGACGCCCACGGGCTCGAGCATCGCGACCATCGTCACCGTCGTCGCCTTCAGGTGACGCAGGGCGGAGAGCTCCACGCCGAAAGGCACCACGGTGCCGAGCACGACGATCCACGTCAGCAGAAGCCAGACGGGCGCCCGGTAGTCGGACAGGGCGCCGAGCAGCGACACCCCCTCGTCCAGCAGTGCGGTGTCGAAATCCGTGATCGGCGAGACGAGGTTGAGCGCGAGCGACGCGACCAGGAACGACCACACGATCACCCGAAGGGGGTCGAGGGCGCCGACGCCATGCTCGCCGATCAGGAAGTAGGCAGCGAAGCAGACCGCCGCACCGAAGCCCGCGGCGATCCCGACCGGGTCGAACGTCGCTCCGCTCGTGATCCCCGTTGCCGCGGCGAGACCTCCCGTGGCGAGCAGGAGGCCGACCCACATTCGCGGGAGCACGGCCTCCTTCTGCACCAGCCGTGCCCAGAGAGCGACGAGGATCGGCGCCTGGTACTCCAGCAGGAGCGCCATCCCGACGGGCAACCGGTCGATGGCGACGAAGTAGGTCCACTGCAGGGCCGCCACTCCGACGAGCCCGTGAGCTACCACGAGGAGTCGCAGGCGCCCGCTCGGCGGTCGCAGGGCGCCGCGGCGGAACAGCGCCGCGACGAGCGCGAGGACCACGAAGGTGCCTGTGACCCGGATCGTGGTGAGCGTGACAGGGTCGACGCCGGCCCGCAGCGCCACCCGGGACACGCCGGCGTTCACGATGAACAGCGTCGCGCCGAGAACGACCAGGGCGAAGCCACGCACGGTCGAGGCTGACGGTTCACGGTTCGGCACCGGACGAGTGTAAGGGGCGAAACCCAGGCTTGCTCCTGTCGCATCACTGGCTGCGACATGGCTAGGCTGAGCCCCATGACGCACACGCCTGAGCATCCGCCGGAGGCCCCGCAGATCCGTCCGGCCATCGCCGACATCCCGGCCTACGTCCCCGGGAAGCCGCCGAAGCCTCGTGACGGCGTCCGCACCTACAAGCTCTCCTCCAACGAGAACCCCAACCCGCCGCTCCACGGGGTCAAGGCGGCCGTCGCCTCGGCCGTCGACCAGATGAACCGCTACCCGGACATGGGCTGCACGGAGCTCTACGCCGCGCTGGGCAGGCGCCTGGGCGTGCCGACCGACCATCTCGCCGCGGGGACCGGGTCGGTCGCGGTGCTGTACCACCTGCTCCAGGCGTTCTGCGAGGGCGGCGACGAGGTCGTCTACGCGTGGCGGTCGTTCGAGGCCTACCCGATCGCGGTCGCGGTCACCGGCGCGACCTCCGTGCAGGTGCCGCTCACCCCGGACGCGCGCCACGACCTCCACGCGATGCTCGAGGCGATCACCGACCGCACCAAGGTCGTGGTCGTGTGCTCCCCGAACAACCCGACCGGACCTGCTCTCACCCACGCGGAGCTGCAGGCCTTCATCGAGAGGGTGCCGCCCCACATCGTGGTTGTGGTGGACGAGGCCTACCGGGAGTTCGTGCGCAACGAGGACCCTGTCGATGGGCTGGCGCTGTACAAGGACCGGCCCAACGTGGTGGTCATGCGCACCTTCGCCAAGGCGTACGGGCTCGCGGGCTTCCGGGTCGGCTACCTGGTCGCCCAGGCCGAGATCGCCTCCGCCGTACGCGCCTGCGCTCTTCCCTTCGGTGTCTCCTCGGTCGCGCAGGCCGCCGCCGTCGCGTCGCTCGAGGCCGAGGACGAGCTGTTGACGAGGGTCGACGCACTGGTGGCCGAGCGGGAGCGGGTCGTGGCCGAGCTCCGGCTGCAGGGGTGGACCGTCCCGGACGCCCAGGGCAACTTCGTCTGGCTGCCCCTCGGGAGCAGGGCGGGCGAGTTCGCCGCGATCGCCGAGGAGGTCGGCATCATGGTCCGGCCGTTCGCCGGCGAGGGAGTGCGTGTGACGATCGGCGAGCCCGAGGCGAACGACATCTTCCTCTCGATCGCCGCCAAGATGGTCGACGCCGCCGTCTGAGCTTGCCCGCTGACCCGGCCAGGCGACCGGCCGACCGTGCTAGCCCGTGCGGGCCATGGTGACCGGTACGCGACGATCCGCCCGGTCCGGTCGCCCTGAGCAGTTGTGCCTGTTTTTACGGTACGAAACGGACTTCGGCTCGAATTTACTGGCATGGCCGTCTCCATAAGGACAAGATGGTCGTGTGACCCGGTCCAGGGTGGGGACTTTCGGCCGGATCACAGAACAAACCAGACAGCTTCGTTTGGGATGCCACCTTGGGGGGCCTCGGTGGGGGGATCTACATCTCGGCGGCGTCGGCACCGGGGGGTGCGGACGCTGGACTGTGCGTCGCCTGCGAAAGCTCTGCACACAGGTGGCTGACCAGACCTGATCCGTGGGGGGATCATGGCCAGCCAGCTCGACAACGGTCTCGGAACGACCGCATCGCCAAGGAGGCGGTGGGGCCTCCTGCGCGTCGCCATGGCGGTCGCGATCGCCATGCTCAGCCTGCCCCTGCTTGCTTCCACGGCGTACGCCGGGGAGCCGGGTGTCTGCGACACGAACGCGGGGACCGGCAAGGTGGACTCGTTCATGCAGAACACCGAGCCCGACGGGTCCGGTGACTGGGCCAACGGCAACATGAACTCCAACAAGGCCAACCTCGTCGAGGGTGATGTCGTCCCCCAGCGGGTCGAGATGAGCGGGCTCCAACCAGGTGAGAACGAGCTCGCCTTCACCTACGACGTCTGGGTTAAGGACAAGAACCTCATCAAGTGGGCCTACGACTACGTCGCCGCCTACCGCATGGAGGGCGGGGCCCAGATCACCAGGTGGTACGTCGAGTCTCCGGGCGGCCCCACCGCCACCGTCCGCGTCACCTTCGACGTCCCGGCCGGCGTGAGCACGGCGACCCTCTACTACGACCTCCACATCGCCTCGGAGCTCGACCACGGTCCCGGCTCGGGAGCCGGCAGCATTTCCGGCTCGCCGTACCACGGCGGCCTGGTCAGCCTGAACTGTGCCAGCAGCGGCGCCAACGCCAACCAGATCATGGCCAGCGCCATCGACGCCGGCCAGCTGACCGTCGTGAAGGACGCCGCACCGGCGGACGGGACCGACTTCCACTTCTCGATCACGCCCGGCGGTGACGCCTCGACGTTCGCGCTCGACGACGACAGCGACGCCACCCTTCCGGACAGGGTCACCTACCGGGTCCCGCCCGGGACCTTCACGGTGGAGGAGCTGGCCCTGCCCGACTCGTGGCAGCTCGCCGGCATCAGCTGCAGCAAGGCGCCCTCGGCGTCGACGGCCACCTCGCGGTCCGTGGCTGTCGCGGACGACGAGCTGGTCACCTGCACGTTCACCAACCGCAAGATCTCGCGGCGTGACCTGAGTGTCACGAGCACCGCCGACCCGTCCTACGCGCGCGACTACGACTGGAGCGTGGAGAAGTCGGTGGTCGGCGCTGCGAGCCGGAAGATCGCCGAGGGGCAGAGCGCGGCCTTCGACTACAGCGTGCTGGTGACCCCGTCACAGGCCCAGGACTCGGGCTTCGAGGTCTCAGGGCGGATCAGTGTCACCAACCCCAACGACATCGCCTTCACCGGCGTCACCATCACCGACTCCGTTCCCGGGGCCACCTGCACCGTCTACGACGCCGGCACTCCGGTCACCGGAACGGTCACCATCCCGGCCGGCGGCAAGGACTTCACCTACACCTGTGTGATGGGCGCGGGCACCACGGCCGGCACAGCCGGCGTGGACACGGTGGACCTGGCCTGGTCTGCAGCCGACTACTACGGCACGACGGGCGCAGCGACGTCGACGCAGGGCTTCGACTTCGGCGCGGTCCGGCCGACCGTGTCGGACGGCTCGGTCACCGTGACCGACAGCGACTACGACCTCTCGGGATACGCGGGCGGGAACGTCGTGGGGGCCACCGACGGGCCGAAGACGTTCACGTACTCGATCACGTGGCCCGGAGAACCTGGTGTCTGCAAGTCCTACGACAACACCGCGACCATCACCGAGACCGACGGCGACAAGTCGTCGGACGGAGCTCGCGCAGAGGTCTGCGAGGGCAAGGACCTGACGGTCGAGAAGACCGTCGTCTCCGACTACTTCCGCACCTACGGCTGGTCGCTGAGCAAGGCCGTCGTCGGACCTGACCGCAAGGACGTGGACGGCAACGGCACGGCGACCTTCGACTACCAGGTCACCGCCAGGGCCGGGGCCGCCACCGACTCGCGGTGGGGCATGTCCGGCAGGATCAAGGTGTCGAACCCGAACGCCTGGCCGGTCACTCTGGCCGACGTCAAGGACCAGGTCGACATCGGCGGCGGCGCGTCGTGCGTCGTGGACAAGAGCAGCGGCCTCGTGGTCGCCGCGAACAGCGACGTCACGTTCGGCTACACCTGCACGTTCACCAGCCAGCCGTCGTACGACGGGACCAACACCGCGACGGTGACCTGGGACGGCACGCAACACGTGTCTCCGAGCACCTCCGCGAGCGGCACGGCCGCGGTCGTGGCGGCGAACTGGACGGAGACATCAGTCGACAAAACCGTGACCGTCGTGGACGACAAGACCGACCCGGCCAACCCCGTCGTGCTCGGCACCGCCACGTGGGCCGGTGAGGGGACGACGAAGACCTTCACCTACACGGGCCCCGCGCTCGCGGGCAAGAGAGGCGAGTGCGTCGACTACACCAACCACGCGTGGATCCAGGAGGTCACCAGGGCCACGGCGTCGGCGAAGGTCACGGTCTGCTGGCCGGTCGACCTCGGCGTCGCCAAGACAGCGGCGGCGACCTACGACACCACCTACTACTGGGACATCTCCAAGCAGGTCGACCGGACCTACGCCGAGGTCGGGCCCGATGGCACCGCGGCGTTCACCTACACGGTGGTGGCGAAGCCCAACGGTTCAGACGACTCGAACTGGAAGATGTCGGGGACGATCACGGTCAGCAACCCGAACACCTTCAAGACCGTCACGGCCACGCTGTCCGACGTGTACGACGGCGGTGGCACCTGCACCCCGGAGACCCGGACCGTCGAGGTCCCCGCGGCGACCAAGACCAGAGGCACGATCACCCCGGGTGTGGCAGTCGTGGAGTACTCCTGTGACTTCACCGCCAGGCCGACCTACACGGGCACCAACACGGTGACGGCGACGTGGGACGGCGGCCGGGTCACGGGCACGGCCCCGGTGAGCTTCCGGCAGGACGGGCAGACCGACTACGAGGTCGAGGTCCTCGACGACCTCACCCGGCCGGGCGAGCCCGCCACGGTGCTCGGGACGGCCACGTGGGACGACCCGCTCGAGAAGCGGACGTTCACCAACACGCTGCGGCTCGGCGCAGAGTCCGGTCAGTGCGTGGACTACACGAACACCGCGTGGGTCGACGTGACCTCCGGCGACGTGGCGCTGCTCCCGCAGCTCCTCGTGGACGGCCTGGACCCGTTCGCCCGGCAGACCGTGACAGTCTGCGAGAAGGCGCCGCTCTCGCTGAGCAAGGACTCCACCGCGACCTACGACACCCAGTACTTCTGGGACATCTCGAAGGAGGCTGACCAGACGGAGGCCGAGGTCGGCGCAGGCGGGACGGCACCCTTCACCTACACGGTGGTGGCGAAGCCGAACGGCTCGCAGGACTCGAACTGGGCGATGTCGGGGACCATCACGCTGAGCAACCCCAACACCTTCGAGCCGGCGAGGGTCACGCTCTCCGACGTCTACGACGGTGGCGGCGTGTGCACGCCGGAGTCCACGACCGTGGACGTGCCCGAGGGGAGCACCGTGAAGGTTCCGTACACCTGCTCCTTCTCCGCCAAGCCGAGCTACACGGGCACCAACACGGTGACCGCGACCTGGAACGGGGAGACCGTCCGGGCGACGTCGCCGGTGACCTTCAGGCAGGTCGGCAGGACCGACTACCAGGTCGAGGTGCGCGACGACCTCGCCCGGCCCGGCACCGCGCCGAAGGTTCTCGGCACGGCCACGTGGGACGACCCGCTCGAGAAGCGCACGTTCACGAACTCGCTCGACCTCGGCGCCGAGCCCGGCGAGTGCGTGGACCACACGAACACCGCCTGGGTGGTCGTCCAGGGCGCGGATCCGACCGCACACGAGACGGTGACGGTCTGCGAGAGGGCGCCGCTCGGGGTGACCAAGGACGTCACGGCCGGCTACGACACCCGCTACTTCTGGGACATCTCGAAGCAGGTCGACCGGACACACGCGGAGGTGGGGCCGGACGGCACGGCGGCGTTCACCTACACGGTGGTGGCGAAGCCGAACGGCTCGCAGGACTCGAACTGGGCGATGTCGGGAACGATCACCGTGACGAACCCGAACGTCTACACGCCGGCGACCGTGAAGCTGGCCGACGTGTACGACGGTGGCGGTGTCTGCACACCGGAGTCGACCTCCGTGGAGGTCCCCGCGGCGTCGCGGACCGGCAGCACGATCACGCCGGGGCGGGCCGACGTGGCCTACTCCTGCACGTTCGCCGAGCAGCCCGCCTACACCGGCACGAACACGGCTACCGCGACCTGGCAGGGCCAGGACTACACGGGCACGGCTGAGGTGCGGTTCGGCCAGGTCGGCAGGACCGACTACCGCGTGGACGTCCTCGACGACCTGACGAAGCCGAACGGGACGGCGAAGCTGCTGGGCACGGCCGCTTGGGACGACCCTGTCGAGAAGCGCACGTTCACCAACACCCTCGATCTCGACGCACCCGCCGGACGGTGCGCGGACCACACGAACACCGCCTGGGCGTCGCTCGAGGGGGACGACCCCTCGGCCAGCCAGACCGTCACGGTCTGCTCGGAGGCGGGTCTCGTGATCAGCAAGGACGTCCGGGCGTCGTTCGACCGCACCTACCACTGGAAGATCGACAAGGCGGTCGAGCAGAGTGGCGTCGAGATCAGCGACGGCGGCGACGCGACCTTCCACTACACCGTGAAGGCGACCCCGGACGGGTTCACCGACTCGGCGTACGCGATGGGCGGCACGATCACCGTCACGAACCCGAACACCTACAGCGGTGGCACCATCACCGCGACCGTGACGGATGTCCCGTCGGTGGGTGAGGGCGCCGGCTGTGCGGTCGAGGGCGGCGAGAACGTCGTGCTCGAGCCGGGGCAGACGAAGAAGCTGGACTACACCTGCTCCTTCAGCAGCCCTCCGGACCACACGGGCACGAACACCGCGACGGCGACGTGGACCGGACCGGCCGCGCAGCAGCGGAGCGTCTCGACGGGGGCGGTGCCGGTGACCTTCACGGCGACCGGTCACGCGAACCGCACGGTCACGGTGACCGACAGCATGACCAACCCGTCGGTCCTCGGTGAGGCGACGTGGAACCGCGAGGGAGCTCCCACGCTGTTCGAGTACTCCCTCACGCAGGAGGGCACCGAGAACACCTGCGTGGACTACGACAACACGGCCACGATCACCGAGACCGGCCAGTCGGACACCGAGACTGTCACGGTCTGCGACCAGGGCGGCCTCGTGGTGACCAAGGTCGCCGACGCCTCCTACGACCGGACCTACGAGTGGGACATCACCAAGGTCGCCGACCAGGACCGCGTCGACACCGCCAAGGGCGAGTCGCAGACGGTGGACTACACGGTCGGCGTGACCCCGACCGGCTTCGTCGACTCCGGCTGGGAGATGACGGGCTCGGTGACGGTGTCCAACCCGAACGACTACAAGGACGTGACGCTCGAGCTCACGGACGTGCCCGACGTCGGTGAGGGGGTCAGCTGCTCCTTCGACGACGCCGACCTCGTCGTGCCGGCCGGTGAGACCCGGACGTTCGGCTACTCGTGCAGCTTCGAGCAGCAGCCGTCGTATGACGGGAGCAACACCGTCGTGGTCGACTGGGGCTCCGGCGAGACCGAAGCGACGACCGACGTGTCGTTCGAGGTGGACCAGGAGACCGACAAGACCGTCACCGTCACCGACGACCACGTCGACCCGGCGGAGCTCGGGACGGTCACCTGGGACGAGAGCGGCCAGACCACCGAGTTCGGCTACACGCTCGAGGTCGAGGGTCCGGTGGGACGGTGCGAGACGCTCACGAACACCGCGACGATCGTGGAGACCGGCCAGGACGCCCAAGCGGACGTGGAGGTCTGCGGGAGCCCGGTGCCGAAGCCGAGGCCGGGGCCGCCGGACGAGATCCTGCCCGAGGCTCTCCCGGACACCGGCGCTCCCTCGAGCACCGGGTTGTGGACGATGCTCGGCGGGCTGATGTTGACCGTCGGGGCGACGCTGCTCTCACGACGGCGGGGGCAGGAGACCTGAGAGCGGTCCGGGTGCTCTCGTGAGGAACCGTCGCTCCCTCGGTGACCATCGCCGAGGGAGCGACGGTGTCAGGCGGAGGCGACCGCGTCCGACTCCGCGGCGTCCTTGAGCCGGATCAGGGTCTGCTCGATCCCACGGCGGTTCCGTTCGGGGATGCCGAGCAGGGCCAACACCTTCCGGCCGACGCGGCCGTAGCGGGAGTAGTCGAAGCTCTCCGTGACGATGGTGCCGCCGTCGTCGGTCGGTTCGAGCTCGTAGCGCCAACGGTGCGCGCCGGTGTGCCGCCACGCCAACCGCCGGTCGGGCTCGAGCTCCACGACCTTGTTCTTCATGGTGTAGGGGACGCCGTGCATCTTCATGCGGACGGTGAACGTGTCGCCCTTGCCCGTGAGGCGCTCGGGAGCGTCGATCACGGCCCCGACGGTGTCGGACCCGTCGATCCGGGAGTGCTGCCGCGGATCGGCGACGATCGCGAAGACGGTGGCCGGAGGCGCGTCGATGATGGTGGACGCCGAGATCGTCTGGTCGTTCATGGCGGAACCGTAGCGGCGAGCGGACCGGGATACGCAGGGCATCCACCGGTCAGGACGGCCGCCGGCGAGGGCGGCCGTCCTGCCCGGCTACCTGGGCGGCTTCGGGATGTGTACGCCGGGGGGCGGCCCGCCGTGTCGCGCGGTGTACTCCCGGACGTAGGCCTCGACCGCGGTCGGGAGGGTCAGGAAGATCCGCTCCTCCCCGACGTGCTCGATGAAGTCGGTCCCGTCGAACTGGTCGCGGAGGTCCTGCTTCACCCGTGCCATCGCGAAGACGATGCCCCGTTCGGCCAGCGACCGGCGCACCTCCTCGAGGGCGTCCACGCCGGTCAGGTCGACCTCGATGTTGGCCTCGGCGTTGAGCAGGAACCACTCGACCGGGACGTCGCTCTCGTCCACCGCCTTGAGCGCCCGCCGGTGAAAGTCCTCGGCGTTGGCGAAGAAGATCGGGGAGTCATAGCGGTACACGACCAGGCCGGGCACCTGCTTCGCCATCGGATAGTCGTCGACGTCGTGCATCCCGGGCACGTCGGCGGCGTAGCCCAGGATGCCGTCGTGCGGGCGGGCCACCCGCCGCAGCAGGTCGAGGATCGACAGCCCGATCGCGACTCCGATCCCGGGCAGCACGCCGACGAGGAGCACGGCGGCGGTCGTGAACAGGCTCAGCACGAGCTCGCTGTGGCGGAAGCGGGCGATGCGGCGCAGCTCCGGGACGTCGACGAGCTGGATCGCGGCGAACACGATGACCCCGCCGAGCGCCGCCATCGGGAATGCGGCCAGCACCGGGCCGAGGAACCACGTCGTCAGCAGCACGATGGCGACCGCCACGAGGGAGTAGAGCTGGCTCCGGCTGCCGAGGGTGTCGCCGATGACCGTCCGGCTGCCGCTGCTGCTGACCGGGAAGGCGTGCAGGAGTCCCGAGGCGAGGTTCGCCGTGCCGAGGGCCAGGAACTCCTGGTTCGCGTCGATCCGTTGCCGGTGCCTGCTGCCGAAGGCGCGGGCGGTGAGGACGTTGTCGGAGTAGCCGACGATGGCCACCCCGACAGCGGGGAGGGCGAGCTCGAGCATCAGGTCGGCGTCCACGTCGGGAAGACCCAGCGCGGGCAGACCGGCGGGGATCGGACCCACGACGTCGATGCCGTACTGGCTCAGGTCGAAGAGCGCGACGGTGGCCGCCGCGAGCAGCATCACGATCAGCGGGTTCGGCCAGCGCGGCCGGAAGTGCTGCATCAGGAGCAGCAGCACCAGCACCGCGGTGGCGAGGGCCGCGGTCGGCAGCTCGGCCTGGTCGAGGTGTGTGAGGGCATAGGACGCCTCCTCCAGCGGGGTGTCCCCCTGGACGGGCATGCCGCTGAGCTTGCCGAGCTGGCTGACCACCATGAGCACCGCGATGCCCGCCATGTAGCCGACGAGGACGGGGCGCGACAGGAGGTCCGCCAGGAAGCCGAGGCGTGCCACGTAGCCGAGGAGGCAGAGGAGACCGACGGCGATGGCCAGGGCTGCGGCGAAGGAGGCGTACCGGTCCGGGTCACCGGCCCCGAGCGCGCCGATCGCCGCGGCGGTCATCAGGGCAGTCGTCGACTCCGGCCCCACGGACAGCTGGCGCGACGAACCCAGAACGGCGTAGACGAGAAGTGCGCCCACGACGGCCCACAGCCCCACCACTGCCGGGAGACCGGCGATCTCGGAGTACGCCATGACCTGTGGCACGAGATACGCGGCGACCGTCACGCCGGCGAGGAGGTCGCCGCGCAGCCAGATCCTGCGGTAGTGCAGGAGGACGGCGAGGCTCGGGGCGAACGAGGAGAGCCGGTCAGTCCGCGTCGACGACGGGCTCCGCTTCGCCATGAGGTGAAACTACTGCGTCAACCGACTCCGGTGCGGGAGTCTCCGGAAGCGGTTTCCGCCGCGGCCGCTCGGCCGTGATCACGATGGCCACCGCGAGGACGACGACGCCGCCTCCGATCACGATGGGGACCGTGACGGACTCACCCAGGATCAGCCAGCCGAGGAAGACCGCGACGACCGGGTTCACGTAGGCGTAGGTGGCCACGAGGGAGATCGGGGCGTTCGCCAGCAGCCAGACGTAGGCCGTGAAGGCGAGCATCGACCCGAAGACGACCAGGTAGCCCAGCGCGAGCCAGGTCCTGGAGCCGTAGTCGGCGGTGAACCGCTCCCCGGACAGGAGGCCCACGCTGACCATGATCGCGCCACCGGTGAGCATCTCGTAGACCGTCGTGACGAACACGTCCTCGGGGAGAACGAGACGAGGCTGGATGAACGAGCCGAAGCCCCAGCAGGTCGCGGCGAAGAGGATCAGCAGCGCGGGACCGAGTGGCAGGTCGCCGCCGGTCCCGCGTCCGGCAAGCACCAGGAAGGCCAGGCCCGCGAACCCCAGCAGGACCCCGAAGACGGACAGCGCCTGGGGACGGTCCCCGCTCACGCCTCGGAAGATGACGATCATCAGCGGCGTCATGGCGATGAGCAACGCCGTCGCTCCGGATGGGGCGCCGTTGTTCTCGCCCACGGACACCAGGCCGTTGCCGAGCATCGGCAGCATGAGGCCCAGGAGCGCCGCGCCCGCGACCTGCCGTGGCCGCACGCGCAGCCGGCGTACGCCGCTCCTGACCGACAGCACCGCGCCGAGCAGCAGACCCGCGGTCATGAACCGCAGCCCCATCGACGTGAGCGGCGGCGCCTCCCCGACGACGATCCGGATGCCGAGGTAGGTCGAGCCCCACACGACGTACACGACCGCGAGCGCGGCGACGACCAGTCCGAGGGCCGGGGCGACCTTCGGGGGGCGGGTCGGGGCGAGCGTCTGTGTCATGAGCGTCAGGTCCTTTCACTCATGACAAAGGCTACGAGGAGGCGCCCCCGCGAGTCGCGCGGATTTCGGACACGAAACCCCGAGATACCGCCATCATGATCGCAGGCCCTGGCGACGAGCCCCCGATTAGGTGAGGGGGTGCGTTGATGGGTAGTTTATGAACACTGAGCCCGGTGTGTCGCCGGTCACAGTGACCAAACACGGCGAGCAGGAACGGATGCGCACCACCCCTCGCGCATCGCTTCGGCCGGCCGTGAGCTCGAGAGGCGACGGTGGAGACCCCGACCGTCGACGACTCCTAGGAGTGCACGTGACAGACAACGCAGTATCGACAGGGCCCGCGACCGAGTTCGGGCCCGACCTTGGTGAGGTCTTCGGGCCCAGCCACGCCGACGGCGGCCCCGACCTGGTCCAGCTGCTGACGCCGGAGGGCGAGCGGGTCGAGCACGGCGAGTTCTCGTTCGACCTCGACGACGAGGCCATCAAGGGCTTCTACCGCGACATGATGCTGACCCGGCGCATCGACGTCGAGGCCACCGCCCTGCAGCGCCACGGCGAGCTCGGCATCTGGGCCCAGCTCCTCGGCCAGGAGGCCGCGCAGATCGGCTCCGGCCGCGCGCTGGCCCCGCAGGACTTCGTCTTCCCGACCTACCGCGAGCACGGCGTCGCCTGGTGCCGCGACCTGGACCCGCTGCGCCTGCTCGGCCTCTTCCGCGGCGTCGACCAGGGGGGCTGGGACCCGAGCTCCAACAACTTCGGCCTGTACACGATCGTGATCGGTGCCCAGACGCTGCACGCGGTCGGCTACGCGATGGGCATGCAGCGCGACGGCGTCGTCGGCACCGGTGACCCGGACCGCGACGCAGCGGTCGTCGCCTACTTCGGTGACGGCGCGAGCAGCCAGGGCGACGTCAACGAGTCGTTCATCTTCGCCGCCTCCTACAACGCGCCCGTGGTGTTCTTCTGCCAGAACAACCAGTGGGCGATCTCCGAGCCGATCGAGCGCCAGACCCGGATCCCGCTGTACCAGCGGGCACTCGGCTTCGGCTTCCCGGGCATCCGCGTCGACGGGAACGACGTGCTGGCCTGCTACGCCGTGACCAAGGCCGCGCTGCAGCGGGCCCACGAGGGCAGCGGCCCGACCTTCGTCGAGGCCTACACCTACCGGATGGGCGCGCACACCACGACCGACGACCCGACCCGCTACCGGCTCTCGTCCGACGTCGAGGCCTGGAAGCTCAAGGACCCGATCGCCCGCGTGAAGGCCTACCTCACCCGCAACGGCCTCGTCGACCAGGACTTCTTCGACTCCGTCGACGAGGAGGCCGAGCAGCTCGGCCACCACCTCCGCGAGGGCTGCAAGGCCCTTCCCGAGCCCAGTCCGCTGAGCGTCTTCGACCACGTGTACGCCGAGCAGACCACCGAGCTCGCCGCCCAGAAGGAGGCCTTCGGGGCCTACCTCGCATCGTTCGAGTCCGGATCCACCGTAGGGGGGCACTGAGATGGCCAAGATCACTCTCGCGAAGGGCCTGAACGCCGGCCTCCGCGCCGCGATGGAGAAGGACCCCAAGGTCGTCGTGATGGGCGAGGACGTCGGCAAGCTCGGCGGCGTCTTCCGCATCACCGACGGGCTGCAGAAGGACTTCGGTGAGGACCGGGTCATCGACACCCCGCTCGCCGAGTCGGGCATCCTCGGCACCGCCGTCGGCCTCGCGATGCGCGGCTACCGGCCGGTGTGCGAGATCCAGTTCGACGGCTTCGTCTACCCGGCCTACGACCAGATCGTCAGCCAGGTCGCGAAGATCCACTTCCGCAGCCAGGGCAAGGTCAAGATGCCCGTGGTCATCCGGATCCCGTTCGGTGGTGGCATCGGAGCCGTGGAGCACCACAGCGAGAGCCCGGAGGCGCAGTTCGCGCACACCCCGGGGCTCAAGGTGGTCGCCTGCTCGAACCCGGTCGACGGCTACTTCATGATCCAGCAGGCCATCGCCTGCGACGACCCGGTCGTCTTCCTCGAGCCGAAGCGGCAGTACCACGCCGACAAGGCAGAGCTCGACGAGTCCCTGACGCTCGCGGACGCCGACCCGCTGTTCAGCTCGCGAGTGGTGCGCGAGGGCACCGACCTGACGCTCCTGGCCTACGGCCCGATGGTGAAGACCTGCATGCAGAGCGCCGAGGCCGCGGCCGGCGAGGGCCGGAGCATCGAGGTCATCGACCTGCGCACGCTGTCCCCGCTCGACATGGAGCCGGTCGTGGCATCGGTCCGCAAGACCGGCCGTGCCGTCGTGGCCCACGAGGCGCACGTGAACCTCGGGATGGGCGCGGAGCTCGCCGCGAGGATCACCGAGGAGTGCTTCTACAACCTCGAGTCCCCGGTGCTCCGGGTGGGCGGGTTCGACACCCCGTACCCCCCGAGCAGGATCGAGGAGGAGTGGCTCCCCGACCTCGACCGGGTGCTCGACGCCGTCGACCGAACGCTCGCCTACTGACCCGGGAGTCACGACACACATGCCTGAGTACAAGCTTCCCGACCCTGGTGAGGGCCTGACCGAGGCGGAGATCGTCTCCTGGAAGGTCAAGGTCGGCGACACCGTCAAGATCAACGACATCGTCGTCGAGGTCGAGACCGCCAAGTCACTGGTCGAGCTGCCCTCGCCGTTCGCCGGCGCCGTGACCGCGATCCTCGTCCAGGAGGGCGAGACGGTGGAGGTGGGCACGCCGATCATCGCGATCGGCGACGAGGTGCCCGCCACGGCCGCACCTCGGCCGGAGCCCGCCGCCGGCGACGAGTCCGCCGAGGCCGACGAGCCGCCGATGAAGACTCTCGTGGGCTACGGTCCCCGGACCGCCGAGTCCCGGCGCCGACCCCGCAAGGCCGGCACGCCGAGCACCGAGGCGGCTGCGTCCACCCAGATGCAGGTGCAGGGCGCGTTCACGCCCGGCGGCGCGCAGTCCGAGCCCGTGGTCGAGGGCGACGAGCCCGCCGTGCCCGCCCACTCGGCGCGGACCGCCCCGGGCGGCGGGAACGGCGAGGGCGCGACCGTCCAGGTCCTCGCCAAGCCGCCCGTGCGCAAGTTCGCCAAGGACCTCGGCGTCGACCTGCGCTCGGTGACGCCGACGGGCCCGAACGGCACGATCACCCGCGCGGACGTGGAGAGCTTCCGACTCGGGCGGGACAGCGGCGGATCCGCGCCCGAGCCGGTGGGCCCCACCGAGGCTCCGGCGCCGGTCCGGCTCGGCGAGCGCGAGACCCGCGAGCCGATCAAGGGCGTCCGCAAGATGATGGCCCAGGCCATGGTGGACTCCGCGTTCACCGCCCCGCACGTCACCGAGTGGATCACCGTCGACGTGACGAGGACGATGAGGTACGTCGAGAAGCTCCGGTCGCACCGTGACTTCCGCGACGTCAAGGTGTCGCCGCTCCTGGTGGTGGCCCGCGCCGTGTGCCTCGCCGCCCGTCGTACGCCGGAGGTCAACGCGACCTGGGACGACGCCGCCGGGGAGGTCGTGTTCAAGAGCTACGTGAACCTCGGCATCGCCGCGGCGACCTCCCGGGGCCTGGTCGTCCCGAACGTCAAGGACGCCGACCGGTTGTCGATGCCCGATCTCGCGAGGTCGATCAACGCCCTGGCCGCGACCGCGCGCGAGGGCAGGACGCAGCCGGCCGAGATGAGCGGCGGCACGTTCACGATCACGAACGTCGGGGTCTTCGGGGTCGACGCGGGCACGCCGATCATCAACCCCGGCGAGTCCGCGATACTCGCCTTCGGTGCGGTGCGTCCGCAGCCGTGGGTCCACAAGGGGAAGATCAAGGTCCGCGACGTCACGACCCTGGCCCTCTCCTTCGACCACCGGCTGGTCGACGGGGAGAAGGGCTCACGCTTCCTCGCCGACGTGGCTGCGATCCTGGAGGATCCCGCCAACGCCCTGATGTTCTAGGTTCGAGCCGACAGCTGGGCGAAGACGACAGGTGCCGAACCCCGGCGCTCGTCGTCCTCGCCCACCTGCGGGGGCGTGTCGCCATGCCGTCAGCGCTTGCGCATGGCCTGCACCTTCGTCGCGACGCCGGCCACCTTCTGGGCCACGCTCATGGCGATGGGCGGCACGTTCATGCCCTCGGGCTTCAGCGGGTGCATGATCGCGTCCGTCCCACCGTCGACGAAGATCGTCGTGCCGACGACCAGGCTGGACTGCTCCGACAGGAGGAACCCGATGGTGGCCGCGACCTCCTCGGGACGTCCCGGGCGGCTGATCGCGCTGGGGTAGGCGTCGGCGAACACCCCGAGCTCGGGGTCCTTGCGCAGCTGGTCGGTCATCGCCGTCGCGATGAAGCCCGGGGCCACCGCGTTGGCGCGGATCCCGGCGCCGATCCACTGCTTCTTCAGGCCCTCGCGGCGCACCCACCACGCGAGCGCGGCCTTCGTCGCCGGGTACACGTTCACGGCCTGCTGGTCCCGGGCGAGCGAGCGCGCCTTGGCCTCGTCGTGCTCGACGCACGCCCCGGCCACGTCGGAGGCCCATCCCGGCTGGCACGTGACGGAGTTCGAGGAGATCAGGACCACGGCCGGCTGCTCGCCGTTCTCCGCGGCCCGCGCCAGGAGCGGCCGCAGCCCGGTGAGTACGTCGATCGCCCCGAAGTAGTTCACCGACACGACGAGCTGGGGGTCCACCCCGGTCAGGCCGGCAACACCGGCGCAGGGCACGAACCCCGCGAGCCCCTCCGGCGCCATCTCCTCGACCCTGCGCACGACCTCGGCACGGCCCACGGGTGTCGACAGGTCGGCCGTGATGTCCGACGGGGACCGGTCCACGCCGATCACCCGGTGTCCTCGCTCACGCAGCAGCCGGGTGGTCGCCGCCCCGATGCCGGACTCCGCTCCGGTGACGACGTAGGTGCTCATCTCAGCTCCCATCCCTCAGACGCATGACGCCGGCCACCGTTGCGACGTAGGCGGACCCCTCGGGCCCAAGGTAGATGGCCGCGTAGTGGTTGTTCCATTGCGGTCCCGTTCCGGTGAGGCGGCGCCAGACGGTGCGACCGGTGTCCACGTCCAGGGCCGTGAAGTACCACGGGTCGGACTGCTCGCCGGCCGGCTTGGCGTAGACGTAGAGCAGCCCGTTGGCCAGTGACGCCTTCGGCACGGAGGTGGGTGCGATCTCTCGGGAGGTCCAGCGCACCGAGCAGCCGCGGCGGCCGAGGTCGACCCGCGCGATGCCGGGGGCTGTGCTCGCGCCGTTCATGGTGGCGGCGGGCCCGGTGTAGCCGTAGTTGTTCTCCACGAGCACCGCCCGCCCGACGGCGACGATGCTGTTCTCGGTGGCGCTGCGTCCTTTCGCGAAGACCGGCTCCGCGCAGACCCGGCGGTGGCGGACCGGCTCGGCGGTCCGCCTGTAGGCCACGACGCGCATCCGCGGGTCGGCGTTGTCGGTCACCACGACGAGGTCGCGGCCGACCAGCGTGGGGGTCGTCCCGGAGCCCTGGGAGAGCTGCCCGGGCTTCTGCGCGGAGCCGCGGTCGTACCTCTCCCGCCAGGTCACCCGGGGGCGGCCGCTGCGGCCGCTGTCGAAGCGGTACAGCGCGTGGTCGCTCACGATGAACACGCCGCCCGTCTCGTCGGCGGCGAACGAGTTGACGATCTTCTCGCCCCTCAGCCGGAGGCTGCGGACCCGACCGGTGCGGGGGTTCACCGTGCCGACCCCGCCCTCCTGCGTCACGAACCAGATCAGGCCGTGCCAGTCCGGCAGCAGGGCCACCAGGCAGTCGCCCTGCGGGACGTGCGTGGCGAGGTCGTAGCGGCGTCTCAGCTCGAAGCCGGTGCCGACCGGCGTCCCGGTCTGGCCGACGACCCAGATCTGCGCGTTCGTGGTGGCGATCACCGCCTGGTCGCGGTGGTCGAGGTAGAAGTAGGCGCCTGCGCAGATGTCCTCGAGCGGCGTCTTCTCCGGGTTGACGTTGCGCGGCGGCAGGGGGTGGGCCGCGAGCACGTCAAGCGTCTTCGGGTCGAGCAGCATCAACCTCGACCCCTCGACTCCGCCGCACAGCGCCTCGACCCGGCCGGCCCGGTCGAAGGCCATCGTGGCGCACTCCTCCACGCCGTAGGTCGCACTGCTGAGCCCGAGGCGTCGCCCGAGAGGACCGGGGCCGGCGTAGGCGTCGGAGGCGTAGGCGTCGTTGTGCATGCTGTTGCGGTCGTTCGCCGCGAGGAACGGGTTCTGGGGGACCGGGCGCGCCCGGACCCGGTCGGGGGTCGCCGCCCTGCCCTGGAACTGCGGGACCTCGCTGTCCATGGGGCCGGGCGGGATCGGCACCGCGCCCGTCGCGGCAGGGACCGACGACGCGGCCAGTGCGAACAGGACGGCCGGGACCAGGAGCACGCGGTGACGACGTCGCGCGGGAGTCATGGCCCTCCAACGAACCTGGCTCCGGGTGGTTACGAGCGCAGGGCACGCGGGAGGCGCCCGCCGATAGGGTTTGGGCTCAACGGCGAACTCTTCTGCGTGCCGCGGCGGGCGAAATTACCATGGAGGACGTCATGCGCTCCTCAGCTCGTCCGCCGCGTCCCAACAGCGCCCAGCGGGCATACGACTTCGCCAAGTGGGCGATCCTCAACGCCGTCTACCCGGCGGGGTCGCCGCTCACGATGGCCGCGCTCGCCAGTGAGCTGGGGCTCAGCCGCGCTCCGGCGCGCGAGGCCCTGCTCCGCCTCGAGGCAGAGGGCCTGGTCATGTTCCAACCGGGTCGCGGCGCGGTGGTGACGACTTTCAGCCCGGCGGAGGTCGAGGACGTCCTGGAGGCACGCACGCTCGTCGAGAACTACACGGCGGCCCGGTCGTTCGCGAACCGGGAGAAGCTGCTGCCCGCCCTGCTGGAGGCGCATGAGCAGACCAAGCGCAGTCGCCGCGAGCGGGACACCGCGGGCTTCACGACGGCGGACCGGCTCTTCCACGAGATCATCGTCGACGGAGCCGAGAACACCGTGCTGTCGGAGATGTACCGGTCCTTGCGGGAGCGACAGAGCCTCTTCACGTCCGCGGTGGTGCGGGGCCGGGCCGACCGCATGGACGCCGCCATCGCCGAGCACGACGAGATCGTCGGGCGGCTGCGGGGTGACGACGAGGACGCGTTCATCGAGGTCGTGAACAGCCACCTCCGGTGGTCGATCGCGCTCGCCCGGTCGTCGTAACGAACTCGTCGTACTGAAAGAAGCGGGCGACCTTGATGAGGCCGCCCGCTACTTCGCTGTGGCGATGCCACGCGGTCTCGCCGGTCACGCCCGAAGTGTGGGAGGACACTCCGGCCGTGAGCGACGGACCATGCGGTTCTCCTGACGGACCCCCATCCATCCGGTGAACCCAACCACTCGCCTCCCCCCGGAAGCGCGTGATTCAAAGGTACGACGGCTGGTGTCCCAAACGGGACACGAGAGGCGAAAGCCTCGGATACAGAACAATCACACAAATCGGACAGTTCAACAGGTTGTCAACGAGATGGTGATTCTCCTGCGGCGGCGCCGACCCTCTGGTACCGCGCGGTGCGCTGCTCCACGAGCCGCGACCGGTCGCGCTGGCCGAGCTCCGCGAGCTCGTACCTGAGCACCTCGCCGAGCCTCGCGCAGAACTCCTCGGGCTCGTCGGCGGCGTCCGGCTTCTCCACCACGATGCGGTCGACGATCCCGGCTGCCCGCATGTCGACCGCCCGGACGCCCTGGCCGCGGGCCATGTCCGGGGCGTGGCTCACGTCGCGGTGCACGATCGCGCTCGCCCCCTCGGGCGGCAGCGGTGAGAGCCAGGCATGCTGGGCCGCCACGACCCGGTCGGCGGGGAGAAGAGCCAGCGCACCGCCGCCAGTCCCCTCCCCGAGCAGGAGGGTCAGGGTGGGAGCGTCGAGGGTGACGAGGTCGGCGAGGCATCGGGCGATCTCGCCGGCCAGCCCGCCTTCCTCGGCCTCCACGGACAGTGCCGCACCGGGGGTGTCGATGACCGTCATCAGCGGGAGCCCCAGCTCCGCCGCGAGCCGCATGCCCCGGCGGGCCTCCCGAAGAGCGCCTGGCCCGAGCGGGTGCGCCTCAGTCTGGCCCCGGCGGTCCTGACCGAGGAACACGCAAGGGGAGCCACCGAACCTGGCGAGAGCGATCAGCAGCCCGGGATCGGCCTCGCCCTGGCCGGTGCCGTTCAACGGGATCACGTCCGTCGCGGCGTACCTGAGGAGCCGACGCACTCCCGGGCGTTCGGGCCGCCGCGAGCGGGTGATCGAGTCCCACGCGTCGACCTCGGGGACCTCCTCGTCGACCGGGTTCGGGATGTCCACCAGCGGCACCCGGGGGGCCAGCAGGACCGAGAGCGCCCGGTCCAGGATCCCGGCGATCTCGTCGGGGGGTACGACGGCGTCGATCAGGCCGTGGGAGTACAGGTTCTCCGAGGTCTGCACGCCCGGGGGGAAGGGCCTGTCGTACAAGGCCTCGTACACGCGCGGTCCGAGGAACCCGACGAGTGCTCCCGGCTCGGCCACGGTGACATGCCCGAGGGATCCCCACGACGCCATGACGCCACCGGTCGTCGGGTTGCGGAGGTACACGAGATACGGCAGGCCGGCGGTCTTGTGGGCGGCGATCGCAGCGGAGATCTTCACCATCTGTACGAAGGCCACCGTGCCCTCCTGCATGCGCGTCCCGCCCGACACGGGCGCCGCGAGCAGCGGGAGCCGCTCCGCCGTGGCGCGCTCGATGGCGGCGACCAGACGCTCCGCGGACGCGACCCCGATCGACCCCGCGAGGAAGCGGAACTCGCACGCCACCACGACGACCCGCCGTCCGCGCATCAGTCCCTCGCCGGTGACCACGGACTCGTCGAGGCCGGTCTTCTCCTCGGCCGCCCGAAGCTCGGCGGCGTACTGCTCGGAGATCGGGCCGCGGACCGGCGGGGTGTCCCAGGAGACCCAGGAGCCTGCGTCGAGGACGAGGTCGATCAGCTCGGTCGCGGAGAGTCGCTCGCTCATTCGGGACATTCTGCCGTGGCGGCGTCGTGGACGGGCGGCCGTGCCCACGAGGGTGACCCGCCCACGCGACGACCGGCCTCGTCAGAGGGCCAGTGGAACTCGACCGCCGGTGGGCAAGGTCCGGCCACCGGCGGTCGAGGTTGGGGGGCACTGGATCTTTTTCCCTTCAACGACCCCGATCTCACCTGGGTCACGTGAGATCGCCGGGCCGACTAGACCAATGCCCCCGCTGGACCAGTGCCCGGAGCCGTGGCCGGGGGCTACCCGCCGGCTCTCGCCCTCACCGCGGACGCCATCGCCTCGAGGGTCTCCTGGGCGGTGTGCTGGGGGGTCCAGCCGAGCAGGGTCCTCGCCCGGGTCGTGTCCATCAGGACCGGCGTGCGCGCCACGTGGATCCACTCGGCGAGAGCGGGCACCCACGGCAGCTTCGCGACCACCTCGGAGGCCAGCGTGGCGGCGGAGCGCGGCACGGGCACGGGCAGCGCCCCTACGGCGCCGACCACCTCGCCGAAGGTCACGGTGCCCTCGCCGGCGATGTTGTAGGCGCCGGGCTCGCCCCGGCCCACCGTCGCCGCGGCGATCGCGCGGGCGACGTCGTCCTGGTGGACGAGCTGGAGCAGGTTTCCTGGGTCCGGCACCACCATGCGCAGGGCCGGCACACGGTGGAGCGCCCGTCGTGCCGGGGTGGGGAGCCGGGCGACGACCTGGCGCCAGGGCATCGAGTCGGCGAGCACGGTGGCCTGGGGACCCGCGACGATGCAGGGGCGCAGCAGGTAGACCTCGAGGTCCGTGCCGGTCGTGACGTCACGGAGCAGCGCCTCGCACTCCGCCTTCTGCTGCGAGTAGTAGTGCTCCTTCGAGCCTCGCGCCGGCACGTCCTCGGTGAGCGGCTGGGGGTTGTCGGGGTGGTAGCCGTACGCCGCGACGGACGAGGTGTAGACGAGCCGCCTCGGCCTGGCGGCGTCCACGGTGGCCGCGAAGACGTTGCGGCTGCCGTCGGCGTTCACCATCTGGCTCGCCGCCCGGGATCCCATGATCAGGTAGGCCAGGTGCACGACCACGTCGGCCTGCTCGACGAGGCGCTCCACGGCCGTCGGGTCCAGGATGTCGCCGCGGCGGTACTCCGTCTTCACCCAGCCGTACGACGTGGGGTCGAAGTCGCGCCGCGCCATGCCGAGGATCCGCTCGACCTCCGGCTCGCGCTCCAGGGCGTCGACGGTCGGGATGCCTATCTCACCGGTGGGCCCGGTGACCGCGACGGTCAGTCCCATCAGGAACCCTCCTCGAACAACGGACCTCGGATCTCCTTGCTCGTGCCCACGAACTCCGCCACCACACCGTCGCCGTTGCGGACCACCACGTCGTAGACCCCGTCGCGGCCCTCGCGCGTGCGCTCCTTCGCGGTCGCGGTGAGGACGTCGCCGAGCCGCGTGGGTCGGTGGTAGGTGATCTGACAGGTGTGCGCGACGGTCCGACGGTTGTAGCTGTTGCACGCGAAGGCGAAGGCCGAGTCGGCGAGGGAGAACGTGAAGCCGCCGTGCCCGATGCCGTGGCCGTTGACCATGTCGTCGCGGACGGTCATCTCCAGGGTCGCCGTCCCGGGCCCCACCTCGACGATCCGCATGCCGAGGCCCTGGCTCGCGGCGTCGCCGGCCCACATCGTCTCGGCGCTCCGGCGCGCGGTCGCCTCGGGGCCGGTCTCCGCGGGAGTGGTCTTCCCGGGAGTGGTCTCCTCGCGGGTGGTCTCCTCTGAGCCGGTCACGAGAGCCTCTTCTCCCTGAGCGAGACGAGGTGCTGCTCGTCGCCGAGCCGGCCCACCTCGGCGTACCCCCGGCGGTCGTGGAACGCCAGCGACACATCGTTGCGCGGCACGAGGTTCACCTCGAGCGCCAGCCGGCCGTAGCGCCGCGCGACGTGCTCGACCTCGCCGTACACGAAGCTGCCGAGGCCTCGCCGCCGGTGCCGCTCGGCGAGGACGATCCGGTCGAGGTAGTAGAACCGCCGGTCATGGCGCTCGGCGAACCAGCGGTAGTTCTCCGAGTCGTACGTCGACCCCGGGCCGAACGTGATGACGAACCCCCCGAAGTCACCGTCCACGTCGATGACGTCGAAGCGGTCCGCGAGGCCGTCGAGCTCGAGGAGACGGGCCTCGTCCATGGGGGCGAGGGCGACGACGTTCGCCTCGTTGAGGGCGAGCACGTCCGCGTGGTCGCTGGGTTCGATGCGGCGAAGCTTCGGCACGGGGACAGCCTGCCACGACGTTCGCCCTCGGTCAGGCGGGGATCTCCAGGAGCACCTCGGTGCCGACACCGTCACGGGGGCCCACCGCGAGCCGGCCGCCCACGAGAGTCGCTCGCTCGCGCATGCTGAGGATGCCGGTGCCCGCCTGGTGCGGGCCGAGGCCGACGCCGTCGTCGGTCACGCGAAGGAGCACGTGGTCGCCCTTCTTCTCGAGGGTGAGCCCCACCCGACCGGCCATCGCGTGCTTCCCGGCGTTGGTGAGCGCCTCCTCCGCCACCCGGTAGATCACCAGCTGCGCCTCGTCGGAGAGGCCGCGGAAAGGCCCCTCCAGGTGCCGCTGCACGACCACGCCGGGGTTCTGGGCGGCGAACCGCGTGACCAGCGTGGACAGCGCGTCGTGGAGGCCCTGCTCCTCGAGGATCTCGGGGAGCAGCCGCCGGCCGATGTTGCGCACCTCGACGAGGCTGCGCTGCGCGTGGCGGCGCACGCTCCTCAGCTCGTCCGCGAGCTCGGGTGGGGCGTGGTCGATGGCCTTCTTGAGCCCTACGAGGGCCGCGCTCAGGTTGTCGCCGACGTTGTCGTGGAGCTGGCTCGCCAGCCGCTGGCCGTCGTACTCCCTCGTGGCGAGCGTCCGGGCGGTCTGGGCCCGGCGCTCGCCCTCCCACCTGGCGCGAAGGGTGCCGATCGCGGCGAGGAGCGGCGGCAGGGCACGCCGGAGATCACGGGTGTTCACCGCGACGACGAGGAAGAGCCCGACCACCAGGACGACGAGGGCGACCGGGCCGTGCTGCCCCTCGGGCGCCATCGACATGGCCAGGACCGCGAAGGCGAGGATGAGTCCGTTGGCGAGGACCAGACGCACGTGCAGCGGCACTTTGTCGGACGACCTCACGGTCACACCATAGGAGCCTCTTGTCCGTACCCGGGGCTCCTCCCGCGGGTGAGTGTGATGTGACACACTGGCGCACTGTCAGCGAAGACCTGTCACAACGGGCGATCCCCGGGACGAGGACATGCGCATGAGCCACGAACTCTTCGACCGCCACCGCGACCTGCTGGACAAGGCGGTGGCCGCCACTCGGTCACGCGAGTACTTCTCGGCGTACGACGAGAGCCCCTCGCCGCGGGTGTACGGCGAGGACGCCGCTCCCTCAGGGAAGGCGGCGTTCGAGTCGCTGCTCGGATCCGCCTTCCCGCTCTCCACGCCGGGCGCTTCGGGGACGGTGTCCACCGAGAAGTCGCCGTTCGGCTTCGAGCTCGGGGTGTCGTACCCGCGCGTGACCGAGGCGGGCGTGGACGAGCTCCTGGCGGCGGCGCGGTCCGGGATGAAGGCCTGGCGTGACGCCGGACCGCAGGCGCGCGTCGGCGTGTGCCTGGAGATCCTCTCGCGGCTGCACAGCCGGATCTTCGAGCTCGCCAACGCCGTGCAGCACACCTCGGGACAGGCCTTCGTGATGGCCTTCCAGGCAGGTGGCGCGCACGCGCTGGACAGGGCGCTCGAGTCCCTTGCCTACGCGTACGAGGAGATGACCCGGGTCCCGGAGACCGCGGTCTGGGAGAAGCCGGCCAGGGGCGAGCCGCTGCGGATGGAGAAGACGTTCACGATCGTGCCGCGCGGCGTCGCGCTCGTGATCGGCTGCAACACCTTCCCGACCTGGAACTCCTGGCCCGGGCTTTTCGCCTCCCTGGCCTGCGGCAACCCGGTCGTTGTGAAGCCCCACCCCGGCGCAGTGCTCCCGCTCGCCCTGACCGTGCAGGCTGCCCAGGAGGTGCTGTCAGAGGCCGGTTTCGACCCGAACCTCGTCACACTCGCGGCGGAGGACCCGGCGGACCGGCTCGCGGCGGTGCTCGCCGTGCGGCCCGAGGTGAGGCTCATCGACTTCACCGGATCGAACGCCTTCGGGGCGTGGCTCGAGGACAACGCCCGACAGGCGGTCGTCTTCACGGAGAAGGCCGGCGTGAACACCGTCGTGGTCGACTCGACGGACAGCTTCCGCGGCCTGTGCATGAACCTGGCGTTCTCGTTCTCCCTCTACACCGGGCAGATGTGCACCGCGCCCCAGAACGTGTACCTCCCCGAGGGCGGGATCGAGACCGACGAGGGGCACAAGTCGGTCGCCGACGTGGCAGCGGGAGTCGAGGCGGCACTGCAGAAGCTCCTCGGCGACGACGCGCGAGCGGTCGAGCTGCTCGGCGGCGTGGTGAACGAGGGTGTGCTGACCCGGCTCTCGTCGGCGGGGTCGCGCGGCGAGGTGCTCGTGCCCTCCCGGGAGGTCAAGCACCCCGCGTTCGAGGGCGCCGTGGTGCGTACGCCGATGGTGGTCGGTCTCTCGGCCAAGGACGCTGACGTCTACGAGAGCGAGTGCTTCGGGCCGGTGTCCTACCTGATCAGCACCTCCGGCACCGCCGAGTCGATCGAGCTCTTCCGACGTACCGTCACCGAGCACGGCGCGATGACCGCCTCCGTCTACAGCACCTCCCCCGATGTGGTCGCGGCGATGCGCGAGGCCGCTCTGGACGCCGGGGTGGCCCTGTCGGAGAACCTCACCGGGCAGGTCTTCGTGAACCAGTCCGCGGCGTTCTCGGACTTCCACGGAACCGGCGCGAACCCGGCGGCAAACGCGTCGTACACCGACACCGCCTACGTGGCGCCGAGGTTCCGAACCGTGCAGTCGCGTCGTCACATCTGACCCCATGAGAGGGGCGTTAAGTCCCTTGTCGGCAGATCGCCGGGGTGTTGCGATCGAGTCATGGTGACGACTACCCCGGCGGCAGAGGGTCTCGGCGTCCAGGACGGGGATGTGATGCTGCGCTGCACGGACCTGCACAAGAGCTACGGGTCGCTCAAGGCGGTCGACGGCATCTCCTTCGAGATCCGGGCCGGCGAGACCTACGGCCTGCTCGGACCCAACGGGGCCGGGAAGACCACGGTCATCTCGATCATCGCCGGGGTGCTCGAGGCGGACACCGGCGCGGTCGCTCTCGAGGGCCTGCCCATGGGCCCGTCCGCGCTCGACGCCAAGGCGCTGATCGGCTACGTCCCGCAGGACGTGGCGCTCTACCCGGACCTCACCGCCCGCGAGAACCTGCGGTTCTTCGCCTCGCTCTACAAGCTCGACCGGGCTGAGGCGAAGGCGCGCGTGGCCGAGGTGCTCGACGTCGTCGGGCTCTCAGAGCGGGCGGACGAGCAGGTGAAGAAGTACTCCGGCGGCATGAAGCGCCGCCTGAACATCGCGGTCGGCCTGATCCATCGCCCGCAGCTGCTGATCCTGGACGAGCCCACCGTCGGCGTGGACCCCCAGAGCCGCAACTCGATCCTCGACAGCATCGAGGCCCTCAGCTCCGAGGGCATGGCGGTGCTGTACACCACGCACTACATGGAGGAGGCCGAACGGCTCTGCGACCGGGTCGGGATCGTGGACCTGGGACACATGATCGCCGAGGGTCCGCCGCGCGCTCTGACCGCCGAGCTGGGTCAGGCCGAGCACATCATGCTGGAGGCGGAGGGCGATCTCACGCGGGTCGTCGCGGCTGTCGACGCCCTGCCGCTGGTCGGGAGGACCACGAGGGACGAGGGCGTGGTCGACGTCCTCGTCACGGATGCGGAGTCCGCGCTGCCCGCGGTCATGCAGGCGGCGATGGGCGCCGGAGCGTCGATCCGGTCGGTGACTGTGCAGGAGCCGGACCTGGAGGTGGTCTTCTTGCACCTCACCGGGAAACGGCTGCGTGACTGACGTGTCCGCGGCCTTCCTGATCGCCTTGAAGGACCTCCGGATGCGGGTTCGAGACCGCTCCGCGATCATGCTGGCGATCGTCGTACCGCTCGGCCTGGCCGCGATCTTCAGCCTGATCTTCGGCCCCGCCGCGACGCCGAGCCCCTTCGCCTACGCGGTGGCCGACCAGGACCACAGCGCCATTTCCCGGTCCTTCCGTACCGACGTGCTGACGAGCCTCGAGGACGACGGCATCGCGACCGTGAGGGGGATGGACGCCGCCGACGCCCGTGCGGCCGTCCGTGACGGAGACCTCGATGCGGCCTTCATCTTCCCGGCCGGCTTCGCGACCAGCGTGGAGAGCCAGGCTCCGGCCCAGATCGACGTGGTGGGCAGCGTGGACGCCGCCACGGCGACGGACGTGGCGCGCTCGGTCGCGACCTCGTACACCGAGGGGCTCAACGCCGTCCGGGTGGCCGTGGCCGCCGTCGCGCACGGATCCGACACACCCTCACCCTCCCCGGACCAGCTGCGGGAGATCGCCGACCAGACTGTCGCCGCCGTCTCACCGGTCCGGATCCGGGACATCTCTGCCCAGGCACACGTGCTGGACACCAAGACCTTCTTCGCCGCCGGCATGGCTGTGTTCTTCTTGATGTTCACCGTCCAGTTCGGCGTCTCCTCCCTGATCGAGGAACGCTCGGAGGGGACTCTGTCGCGGCTTCTCGCTGCGCCGGTACGACGGACCGCGATCCTCGTGGGCAAGCTCCTCACCTCGATCGCCCTGGGAGTCATCAGCCTCACGGTCCTGGTGGTCGCCACGTCGTTGCTCCTCGGCGCCACCTGGGGCAACCCGCTCGGCGTCGCCCTGCTCATCGTCGCCGGCGTGCTGGCCGCCACGGGGATCACCTCGGTGGTCGCCTCCTTCGCCAAGACGCCGGAGCAGGCGGGGAGCTGGCAGGCGGTGGTCGCGGTGACGCTGGGCCTCCTCGGCGGAGCCTTCTTCCCCATCCAGCAGACCGGATCGGTGATGGCCACACTCAGCCTCGTCACGCCGCATGCGTGGTTCTTCCGAGGACTCGGCAGCCTGGCCGGGGGTGGGGCGGTCCTGAACGTACTTCCGGCCGTGGCCGCGCTGCTGGTCATCGCCGCGCTGACGGGCGCGTTGGCCTGGCGCAGGATCGCCAGGGTGGTGGCGCCATGACCCCGCTCGCGATCGCTGGTGTGAATCTTCGGCGGACGCTACGAGACCGGACGAACGCCTTCTTCGTCGTGCTGTTCCCCCTGCTCATGGTTGCTGTCCTGGGCCTCGCCTTCGGCGGTGACTACACGCCGCGCGTCGCCGTCGTGGTGGGGCAGTCCGGACCGCTCTCGGGTGCCCTTGTCGACGAGCTGGAGTCCACGGGCGGCATCGACGTGGAGCGGCTCGACGACCGCGCCCAGGCGGTGGGCGAGGTGGAGAACGGGCGCCTGTCCGCGGCCGTCGTGGTGCCCGCCGACTACGACCGAGTCCTTGCACGCGGGGGCGAGGTGGACGTCGAGTACGTCTCCCAGGGGGACAGGTCCGCTCAGCAGATCGGCATGGTCGTGGCCGGAGCCGTCGAGACGGAGTCCTCCCGGATCCGCGTCGCCCGTGTCCTCCAGGACCGCCTCGGCGGCCCTCTGCCGGCCAACCTCGCGCGTGCGGACCAGGCCTCCGTGTCGCTGGCCGAGGTGAGTGTCGTGACCCGCACCGCCGGGACGGCGTTGTTCCCCGAGGACCTCGGACGCTTCGACGTCGGCGCGAGCAGCATGCTCCTGCTGTTCGTCTTCGTCACGTCCATGACGGCGGCGACGGCGCTGATCGAGTCCCGACGCCTCGGGGTCTCGCGCCGCATGCTGTCCACACCCACGCGGGTCTCGAGCATCGTCGCGGGGGAGGCCCTGGGGAGAGTCGCGGTCGCTGTGGTGCAGGGCATCGTGATCATGGCCGGCTCGGCGCTGCTCTTTCGCGTGTCCTGGGGCAACGCCTTCGGCGCAGTGGCGCTGATGGTCCTCTTCGCGGCCGTTGCCGGAGCCGCGGGGCTCCTGCTGGGAGCTCTGTCGAGGAACGAGCAGCAGGCGATCGGCGCGGGGCTCCTGGTCGGTCTGGGGCTGTCGGCTCTCGGAGGCTGCATGATGCCCCTGGACTTCTTCTCACCCGCAATGCTCGTCGTCGCCCACTTCACCCCGCACGCCTGGGCGGTGGACGGGTTCGCCACCCTCGTGCGCCACGACGGGACCATGGTCGACATCCTCGGCCAGCTGGGTGTGCTCCTGGCCTACGCCGCGACGCTGTTCGCTCTCGGTTCCTGGGCCCTGCGACGCAGGATCCTTCAGGGCAACTGAGGCCGGGGCCAGAATCGTCCATGTGGACGGCGATGGCCCCTGGATCGGGCCGAACGGGGGCCAGAATCGTTCACGTGGACGATTCCGGCCGTCGGAACAGCCCGAACTAGGGGAAGTAGACGCGGGTGGCCTCCTCGGAGACCTGCCACAGCTGACGTGCCAGGTCCTCGTTGCGCGCGGCTCGGGAGGGCGTCACGAGAGTCGGCGTGCCGCGCATCTCCCCGGGTCCGCGTGGACCGACGTAGCTGCCGCCGGGGAGCCCGGGCATGGTCGCAGCCATGAGCGTGGGCTGGGCTCCCATGGACGAGGGCTGGGCGAGCAGTCGGCTGGCGGCCACGACGATCGCGCCGTCCGGCTTGCTGCCGCCGAGGTTGATTCCGGAGAACAGGTTCGTGGCCGCGTAGCCCGGGTGGGCCGCCATGGACGACACGTTCGAGCCCGCCTCCCGCGCCCGCCGGTCCAGCTCGAACGCGAACAGTAGGTTCGCCAGCTTCGACTCGGCGTAGGAGATCCACTTGCGGTAGCGCCGCTGGTCGTTGCGCGGATCCTCGACCGGCACACTGCGAACCATCCGGTGGGCCTGCGACGCGACCGTGACCACGCGCGCGGCCTGCGCTTTCGCCAGCAGCGGGAACAGCAGCCCGGTCAGCGCGAAGTGGCCGAGATGGTTCGTGCCGAACTGGAGCTCGAAGCCGTCCACCGTACGTCGGTGGGGTGTCGCCATGACGCCCGCGTTGTTGACCAGGATGTCGAGCGCGCCGAGAGAGCTGACCTCGTCCGCGGCGCGCCGCACCGAGCCGAGGTCGGCGAGGTCGACGATCAGCGGGACGAGGTCTGCGTCGGGTTGCACCCGGCGGATCTCCTCGATCGTGTGACGGAGCTTGCTGTCGGACCTCGCCGCCATCACGACCCTGGCGCCGTGCCGGACGAGCTCGAGCACGGTCTGCGACCCGAGCCCGCTGGTCACGCCGGTGACGAGGGCCTGCTTGCCGGAGAGGTCGGGGATGTCGCTCAGCGTCCAGTCGGACTTCTTCGTCACCTTTCTCACGGGGTCACCGCCGCGGCCTCGAGGATCCTCCTGCCGAGCTCCTGGTCGCCCTCGATCTCGACGGGCAGGTCGGCCACGGACCGGCGTCCGCCTCCGAGCACCGCGAAGGTCTCGACGTCCATGCGCAGCGTCACGGTCGGGTCGGCCGGGTCCGGAGACGTGGGTACGGCGCGGCCCGACTCGTCGATCTCCACAGCGAGGTGGATCGGGCTCACACCCGTCACGTCGAGCACGACCGTCGTACCGGCCGCGGGAGCGACGCGCTTGCCGACGATGTAAGGGAAGCTACGGGCGAACGTCGAGATCGTGTGATCGGCGCCGGGAGTGTTCATGCCGCCCGGACGACCCACGGCCCGGCGGATGTCCTGCTCGTGCATCCACACGTCGACGACGCGGTTGCTCAGCAGGGTCTCCCAGTTCCACCCGATCTTGCCGGGGGTGCGAGGCGGGTCGGCCTTGCCGTCTGTAGGCGGATCGGCCAGGAGCTGCTCGTAGCGGGAGTGCGCGCACTTCTCGAGCTCGTCGGTGATCTCGGCGCCGGACATGTCCGCGCGGGCGATGAGGCCCATCTCGGTGAACACGGACGTCGGTGACGTCAGGTGCTCCAGCTCGGGGACCTCGACCCGCTTCTGCTTGACGCCGCACAGGTCGGACTCGATGTGAGCCAGGTGGCACGCAACGCCCTTGACGTCCCATCCCGGGAGGTCGGTCGGACGTGACCAGTCGGTGTCTTCGAGGCTGCGGAGGAGGGCGACGACGTCGGTCACGGCGCTGTGCCAGGACTCGACGTACCTACTGAGGCGTTCCTGGTCCGAGATCATGTCGGAAGCGTAGACAACACAGACGATTCGTGGCTGCGGGGACCGCGTGATGAACGACCGACGTCTCGAAGCCGCCACGTCGCGCCGAGGGCCTCGACGGTCGCTGCGCTCAGCTACGGGTGGCCGGCTTCCGCGCCTTGCTTGCCGCAGGCTTGCGCTGCCCGGGAACAACCTTCGGCTTCCTCGCCTCGGCCTCGATCCTGGCCTTCGCCTTGGGCAGGTACGACGCGGTCATCCTCGACGTCGTCATGTCCATGACGTTGCGCAGCAGCGGCAGCCGCCACAGCGACCCCGCCTGGTGTTCCAGGGTGAGCCTGGTGCCCGTTCCCTCCGGCTCGAACGTGTACGTCCAAGTGCCTTCCATGGCACTCGAGGACTTCGAGGTGATGCGCTTGTTCCGCACCATGTCGGTGACCACGTCGAACATCTCGAAGGGGATGCCGGCGATCTTGGAGCGGTAGCTGGTGTAGGTGCCGATGCCCTCCTCGGTCAACTTGAACTCGAGGACCTCCGTGTCGATCGGCATGAGGTCGATGTCTTTCCTCGGGTCCATGAAGTGGTCGAACACGGTCTCGACAGGGGCCTCGATGTAGATGCTCTGCTTCATCTCGCTTTACCTCCTCAGCGGCTCGCGGCAGTCTTGCGTGGTCTGCTCGGCGCGACCTTCGGCTTCCTCGTCGCGGTCTCCTCGATCGCCTTGATGAACCGCGGCATTACCGCCTTGCTCACCCGGGGGAAGGCGAAGCCCATCAGCCGGTCGAGCGGCGGGAACCGCCAGAACGACTGCGGGTGGACCGTCATGGTCACCCTCGTGCCGGTGCCTTCCGGCTTGAAGTCGTACTCCCACAGGCCCGCCAGGGCCATGGAGGAGCGCTCGGTGATGTGCTTGTTGGGGACGACCTCGGTGAGGACCTCGAGTCCCTCGTAGCGGAGGCCGGCGACCTTGAAGTCCCAGCTGTAGTGGGTCCCGACGCCGTCCTTGGTCACCTTCACGTCGTGCAGGTCGAACAGCACGGCGTCGCGCTGCTGGTTCGGGTCCTTGAAGTAGTCGAACACCGTCTGGACCGGTGCGTCGACGTAGAAGCTCTGTCTGGCAACCATGGCGCTCATCTCCTGTCGCTCGTCACGGCCGGGCCGCCGTCGGCAGCAGATGAGAGGGAGCGGCTCGGCCTCCCTTGGTGCCAACTCCAACCTAGGGACGCACGTCTCACCGCAGCAGAGGCCAACGGCCCAGGACCAGACACCTGAACGGGCTCGCCCGGCCAGGGCGCTCGGACAGTGTCCCGACCCACGGGTAGGCGACTCCTCGGTCGTTGCCTCCGGGAGGGAGACTTGACGCCATGAACCGTCGCCCTCGCGTCCGTGCTCCCGAGCTCCGTGGCCGAGGCTGGCTGAACACCGGCGGAGAGTCCTGCTCGATCGGCGACTTCCGTGGTCGCTTCCTGCTCCTCGACTTCTGGACCTTCTGCTGTATCAACTGCCTGCACGTCCTCGACGAGCTGAGGCCCCTGGAGCAGAAGTACGACGGTGAGCTCGTCGTCGTGGGTGTCCACTCGCCGAAGTTCGTCCACGAGGCGGACCGGGACGCGCTGGCGGCGGCCGTCGAGCGCTACGAGGTCGCGCATCCCGTGCTGGACGACCCCGACCTGGTGACCTGGCAGGCCTACACCGCGCGGGCCTGGCCGACCCTCGTGCTGGTCGACCCGGAGGGCTACGTGGTCGCGCAGTACGCCGGGGAGGGCCACGAGCACGCCATCGACGCGCTCCTGACCGAGCTGCGGGAGGAGCACCTCGCCAAGGGCACCCTGCGCGCCGGTGACTCGCCCTACGTCCCGCCGATTCCGGAGCCCCGCGACCTGAGGTTCCCCGCAAAGGCGATCCACCTCGCGAACGGCGGGTTCCTGGTCGCCGACGCCGGCCATCACCAGCTCGTGGAGCTACGTGAGGACGCCGAGACCGTCGTGCGCCGGATCGGCTCGGGCGAGCGCGGCCGCACGGACGGGTCTGCCGACCGCGCGAGCCTCAACGAGCCCAACGGCCTTGCCGCGATCCCGCAGCAGATCGCCGCAGCAGTCGGCTACGACGTCGTCGTCGCGGACACTGTGAACCACCTGCTCAGAGGGGTCGAGCTCGCCACGGGGGCCGTCACCACCCTCGCCGGCAGCGGCACGCAGTGGATGCAGGGTGACGGGACGACCAGCCTCTCGAGCCCCTGGGACGCCGTCTGGTGGCGCGACCGGGTGTGGGTCGCGATGGCAGGTGTCCACCAGCTCTGGACGTTCGATCCCCTCACGGGGGAGGTAGCGGTCGCGGCCGGAACCACCAACGAGGGGCTGCTCGACGGCCGGCTGCCCGACGCCTGGTTCGCGCAGAGCTCGGGGCTCGCGGTCGACGGGGACCGCCTGTGGATCGCGGACTCGGAGACCTCGTCGCTGCGCTACGTCGAGGACGGCGAGGTTCACACTGCCGTCGGTCAGGGGTTGTTCGACTTCGGCTTCAGGGACGGCCCGGCCGACGAAGCTCTCTTCCAGCACCCCCTCGGTGTGACGATGCTGCCGGACGGCTCGGTCGCGGTCTGTGACACCTACAACGGCGCCGTCCGCCGCTACGACCCCGCGACGCGGACCGTGACCACGGTCGCGACGGATCTCGCCGAGCCGAGCGGCGCCGTTCTCGACGGCGAGCACCTGGTCGTGGTCGAGTCGGCCGCTCACAGGCTCACGCGGGTCTCGCTCGGCAGTGTCGCCCAGGTGGAGGGCTTCACCCACAGCACGCATCGGCCGGTGACGGAGATCGGCCCCGGTGAGCTCGTGCTCGTCGTGAGCTTCGAGCCCCCGCCGGGCCAGAAGGTGGACGACCGCTTCGGACCCGCCGCCCAGCTGACCGTCTCCGCGACGCCACCGGCGCTCCTCAAGGACGGCGACGGGCGAGGGACCGACCTGACCCGGACGCTGGTGGTCGATCCTGCGGTGGGGGAGGGGGTGCTTCACATCGCCGCCCGCGCCGCCTCCTGCGACGTGGCCGGTGGGGAGGGCGCCGCCTGTCACATGCACCAGCAGGACTGGGGCGTGCCCGTCCGGGTCAGCCGTGACGGCGTACGACGGCTTGTCCTCCCGCTCTCGGGCCGCTCCGGCCCTTCCTGAGGCGCCGACTGGGGCGGACACGGGGAGGTTCTCCGCCGCGTGATCGACATCCACGGCTCACGAGAAAGCAGAACGCCCCTGGTGCTCATCCGAGCCCCAGGGGCGTTCTCCGTCTGTCGAAGCGACAGCCAGTCAGTAGCGCGGTCCGCCGCCACCCTCGTAACGCCGCTCCTCGATGTGCTTGGTCTCCGAGCGCTGCTTGTTCATGACCAGCGCGAGGACGATCGCCAGGACTCCCACGATCACGAAGATCCAGCCCAGCGCTGCGCTGTCGACCGGAAGGTTCTCGAGACCCGGGATGACGTCCATGACGAGAATCAGGCCGATTAGCAGAAGCACGATGCCGAGGCCGATGCCCATGTTCACTCCTCTTGTCCGTACGGCAGCCCTCGCTGCCTGACGGCGTGACCCGTACGGCGGCACGCCTGTCACCGATAGGTACCCGTCGCGGGCGAAGGTCAATCACAGCGAGAGTAAAGGGTGACGGAGAGCACGAGGGCCGCCCCACCAGTCGGTGAGACGGCCCACGTGGTGGTTCAGGCGAGGATCAGAAAGCTTCCTCGGCGAGGTCCATCAGGGACAGGTCCGTCGCCTCGGCGATCTGGCGCTCAGGCGTGATCTTCGGGAGCACATTGCGCGCGAAGAACTGCGCCGCGGCGACCTTGCCCTCGTAGAACGCCTTGTCCTTGTCGCTCACGTCGCCCGCGAGCTTCTCCAGCGCCACCTCGGCCTGCCGGAGCAGCAGCCAGGAGCAGACGATGTCGCCGAGCACCATCAACAGGCGGGTGGTGTTGAGGCCCACCTTGTAGATGTTGCGCATCTCGCCGCCCTCGGCGCTCGGGTCGGCCGACATCAGCTGGTTGATCAGCGTGCCGACGATCGCCTGGCCGTCCTCGAGACCCTTGGCGAGCAGCTCACGCTCCACCTTGAGGCGGCCGTTGCCGGCCTCACTGCTGATGAACTTCTCGATCTCGCCGGCGATGTGTCCGAGCGCCTGCGCCTGGTCCTTCACGATCTTGCGGAAGAACAGGTCCTGGCCCTGGATGGCGGTCGTGCCCTCGTAGAGGGTGTCGATCTTCGCGTCGCGGACGTACTGCTCGATCGGGTACTCCTGCAGGAAGCCCGACCCGCCAAAGGTCTGCAAGGACTCGGTGCCGAGCAGCACCCAGGACCGCTCGGAGCCGTAGCCCTTGACAATGGGCAGCAGCAGGTCGTTGACCCGCTCTGCCAGCTCGTCGCGCTCGCCGTTGAACTCCGCCATCTGCACCTTGTCCTGCCACGTCGCCGTGTAGAGGACCAGCGCTCGCAGCGCCTCGGCGTACGACTTCTGAGTGATCAGCGAGCGGCGTACGTCGGGGTGGTGGGTGATCGTGACTCGGGGGGCGGTCTTGTTGGACGCCTCGGTCAGGTCGGCGCCCTGGACGCGCTCCTTGGCGTAATCCAGCGCGTTGAGGTAACCGGTCGACAGGGTCGCGATGGCCTTCGTGCCCACGAGCATGCGGGCGTTCTCGATGACCTGGAACATCTGGGCGATGCCGTCGTGCACCTCGCCGAGCAGCCAGCCCTTCGCGGGCTCCCCGCCACCGACCGACGGGTCACCGAAGGTGACCTCGCAGGTGGTAGAGACCTTGATGCCCATCTTCTTCTCGACGTTCGTGACGTAGGCGCCGTTGCGCTCGCCGGTGAGCTCTCCGGTCTCGACGTCGAAGTGGTACTTCGGGACGATGAAGAGCGAGAGGCCCTTGGTGCCCGGTCCACCCGCGCCCTCGACGCCCTGGGGGCGTGCGAGCACGAGGTGGATGATGTTCTCACTCATGTCGTGCTCGCCCGAGGTGATGAAGCGCTTGACGCCCTCGATGTTCCAGGTGCCGTCGTCGTTCGCAGTGGCCTTGGTGCGGCCTGCGCCCACGTCGGACCCGGCGTCGGGCTCGGTGAGGACCATCGTGGCCCCCCACTGGCGGTCCACCATGTGCTGCGCGATCTTGTGGTCGCGGTCCGGCGTGCCGTTGCGGTGGACGACGTTGGCGAAGTTGGGGCCGGCGGCGTACATCCACACCGGCGGGTTCGCGCCGAGGATCAGCTCGGCCATGGACCAGATGAGGGAGGCCGGGGCGGGCTGGCCACCGAGCTCGGCGGGAAGCTGGAGGCGGTACCACTCCGCGTCCATGAAGGCCTGGTAGCTCTTGGTGAAGTTCTCGTTCATCTTCACCGAGTGGGCCTCCGGGTCGAAGACCGGCGGGTTGCGGTCCCCGTCGACGAACGAGGCCGCGATGTCCTCACGGGCGAGACGGTCGATCTCCGACAGGATCGACTTCGCGGTGTCGACGTCGACCTCCTCGAAGAGGCCGGTGCCGAGGACCTCGTCGCGACCGAACACCTCGAAGAGGTTGAACTCGATGTCGCGGATGTTGCTCTTGTAGTGGCTCACAGCTCCACCTTCGATATCGGGGTACCGGCGCAGTCGCGGTCCGGTCCGGAACCATCCACGAGCAGGGGAAGCTCGGGATACTCGTCAGTAACAAAAGTATGGTACCCGTCAGTAATAAAGGCAACCCCCGTGTGACGGGCACCTCGTGCATCGCTCCGGCGCGGCGGAAAGCGTCGTCGCCCCTTCAGCGGGTCATCCGGCCTGAGCCTCGTGAGCTTGGGCCCGGGCGAGCGCCTGCGCCCCTTGCGCCGCCAGCCCGGCGAGCATCCGACGTTGGGTCGCGGACCACTGCCGTGGGTGCACGTCCCAAACCGAGAGGAGACCGATGACGTCGTCTCCCAGGCTGATCGGCAGCGTCGCCAGCGCGGCGGCCTGTCCCATCGGCATCGCCGTGCGGGTTCCGAAGCGCTGCTGGACCTGGGGCCGTGTCTCGAGGAACTGTGGCTCGCCGGTGACGCGCGGAGCAGCCAGCATCTCGTTCCAGCCGAGTTGCGCCAGCTGCGTCCTCACCTCCGGGGGGCAGCCGCTCGCACCGACCAGCCGCAACGGTCCGCTTTGCCGTCCCACCGCAACCAACGCGTGGCCCGCCATGGACGCGGCCCTGGCGTTGTCACTCAGTCGGTCCGCCACCTGCGCGGAGGTCACCGCGCGGGACAGGTCTTCGGCGGAGGACAGCAGGACCGCGATGACCGACAAGGAGTTCATCAGCTGGTTCTCCCGCCGGTCCAGCTCCTGTTCGCTGTAGGCCTCGGCGTCGCGCAGGTTGTGCAGCACCGCGACCAGCGGCCCCACCGCGAGGACGAGGTAGGTCGCCACCCGCAGCGACAGGCTCCCCCACCAAACCGCGTCATAGCGCTCGGCGCCCAGGCCGTTGAGCACCACGTCGTACACCGAGAGCGAAAGCGCGACGCCGATCCAGCCGTACAGGGCCGCCGTTGCCCTGCCGAGGCGCAGCACCCACAAGGCAGTGACGGCGGCTATGAGAACGGCGAGCACGAACTCCACCCCGACCAGCAGGGGCGTGAAGTAGGTGTCGGCGCGGATCAGGTCCGGCAACGGAAACGCGTCGACCGCGAGCAGCACCGCCACCGCGCATCCGACCGCGACTGCGGGAGCCCGCCACCGGACGGGTGCGCCCAGGGCGCCGGCCGCAGCACCGGCAGCGAGGCTGGCATGGAACACGAGGTACAGCGCCGCGCTCGCGTCGTCGCTGGTCTTCAGGAGCCCTCCAGCGGTGGTCACCGTGGGGAATGAGGCCAGCTGCAGCGCCATCGCCACGATCCCCACCGTCAGGCCCGCGCTTACCCATGCCAGCGCGCCGTCGCGGACGGCGCGAGCCCGCGACTCCAGGACCACGAGTGCGAAGGCGGCGCAGACCGGAGCGGCGGCGAAGAACGTGATGCTGAGAGCCCGTGGCGGTCGCTGGTGCAGCAGCAGCGCGGCCACGTAGACCGCGACCGCAGCGAACGTCGCGGCGAGCAGCAGCAGGGCATCGACCCGGCGGTCCGGTCTTGCCGTGCGCGGACCGATCTGCAGATCTCCGGCCCCTCCGACCCGTGTCACCACCCCTTCATCGTGTCAAGACGGTGTCCACGGAACACGGGGCTTTGGTCACCGCTGTTGATCCCCGCAGTGTCATCGGACACGGACAGCACCCGAGCCGAGCCGGATCAGGACCGCGGTGGCTCACCGGTGAGCCAGGTGGCGAGCAGCCGCTGCACGGCCGACAGGTCCGCGTCGTCGTTGCGCGCCGCGACGTGGCCGTCCGGGCGCACAAGGAACGAGCCGGTGCCCCGGACCCGGAGTCGCCGCAGTGCCTCGCCGAGGTGGTCGACGAGCACCTCGGTCTCGTCGTCACCCGCGACTCGCCTCATGCCGGGGTCGGCGCCGGCGTGGGCCGGTGGAGTGAGCCGGTGGACCTGGAGCAGGTCGCCGTGCCGGCGGGTGAGCTGGTCCACGTCCCGGCTGCTCCAGGCGTCGACGGGTCCGCACAGCAGCAGGTGGAAGGCCGGCGCGGTGAACGAGTCGAGCAGCCACCGGGTGCGCCCGCCGACGGTCACCTTCGCGTCGGGCAGCCGGTCACCCGGGGCAGGTCGACGGGCCCTGGCCGCGGTCGCCGTGCGGCCGACGCGGGCGGACAACCGACGGACCGCGCTCGAACCCGCCCGGTCCCGGTCGCGGGGAGGGCCGGAGGGCAGGTCCGAAGCGCCTCCCAGGATGTCCGGATAGGTGATGGCGAGCTGGGACACGGTCCGGAATGCCAGGGCCCGGGCGCGCGGCAGATGGCCGGCGAGTGCGAGAGCCCGGGGTGCCAGATGCGCACGGATCAGCCGGGCTGCCGCGGAGGTGGCCGTGGCAGCGGTGAAGGCGCGGTCGGTGAACCTCAGCACGAAGGCGCCCACCGGCCGCCGTTCGCGGTCGTAGCTGTCCAGGAGCCGTTCGGGTGCGCGCCCGAGACAGACGAGCGCCAGCTTCCAGCCCAGGTTCACGGCGTCCTGGATCCCGGTGTTCATGCCCTGCGCGCCCGCGGGGCTGTGGATGTGGGCAGCGTCGCCTGCCAGGAACACCGGGCCGGCCATGTATGTGGCCGCCTGCCGGTGGTGGATCAGGAACGCCGTTGACCATTCCGGCTGCGCGAGCCTGACGCCCCCGCCCGTGGCCGCATCGACCACCGCCTGCAGCTCCTCGGGATCGACCGGTCCCGCGTCGACGGGACCGGCTGCCGAAGGCCGAGGGCGGCCTGGGTGCTCATCCGGTCCGCGCTCGGGCCGTGGCGTGAGCATCCGCCATGCGGCCGGCCGCACGAGCGGGAAGAAGAACAGCGGTCCGTCGGGGCCGAACCAGACGTGCGCCGCCTCCGGGGCCAGCCCCTCGGCGTCGGTGTCGGCGAGCAGGAACGTCTGGGGGTAGCGGCCGCCCGTGAACGAGATGCCGGCCTGCTCGCGGACGGTGGAGTGCGCGCCGTCGCATCCGACGAGGTACCTGGCGAGCACGGTCTGTCGCCGCCCCTCGGCATCGACGAGCTCGCAGGACAGCCGCCCGCTCGCGGATCCCTCCTCCGGCGCGCCACGGGCGAAGCGGACCAGGCGGGTGTTCCACTGCACGGCCACGTGGCGGTCCCGCAGGTGGTCGACGAGTGCCTGCTCGGTCTCGGCCTGGGACAGGAACAGCAGGAAGGGGTACGCCGTGTCTGCCATGCCCATGTCGAACAGCGGGAGGGTCGCGGTCCGGTCGCCGACGTGCCAACACAGCCGGACAGCGGGGTTGCCGCGCTCGAGGAGCCGGTCGGTGACGCTGCCCCGGAGCACCTCCAGGGTGCGCGGCTGCAACGCGAGCGCCCTCGACTCCGCCACCGGGTGTGCCTTGCCGTCCACGACGCGCACCGAGACTCCGAAAGACGCGAGCTGGACGGCCAGGGCCAGCCCGGTCGGTCCGGCACCCACGACCAGGACGTCGACGGTCTCGAGGGCGGCGCCCGAGGCGGAGCTGTCGGTCACGAAATCATGGTCGTCCCGCCAGGGCCCGGCTGTCATCGTCGAGGCGGCGGCGCTTCTTCGCCTTCGCCCTCGGGCGGCGGGTGAGGTAGAGGCCGAGCACGAAGAACGCAACGATCGCGCTGGCCACGAGCTTGGACAGGTCGCTCGCGGGCCAGTTGGGCTCCTTGAACGCCGAGCTGCCGAAGGTCAAGGGCTGGCCGGCCAGCTCGAGGGTGCTCCACCTGCCGTCACCCGAGAGCTGCATCACCTTGGTCGGCGGCGAAGTGTCCACCGTCGACATCGTGTAGACGATCGGGAGCGGGCCGCTCTCCAGGCCCATCGCGGTGACGGCGACTCGGTTGTCGCTGGTGAAGCCGAGCAGGTCCTGGATGGCATAGCCGTCGCGGCTCACGGAGTCGCCGGGTCTGACCCGCCCATCGCCGAGCACGTCGAACAGGTCGACAGTGCGGACGCCGTGCTCCTCGTGCAGTGCTGCGAGCTGCTTCCCGGACGGCTGCCACGCTAGCGCGGCTCCGGGAGCGATCGTCGTGGGGCTCGTGACCCGAGCGTCGGAGCGCCAGGAGTGGATGACGAGCCGACTCCCGGAGACGTAGGTCAGGGCGCTTCCGTCGGGTGTCCACACCGCCTGCCGGGCCGCCTTGGCGTCGACGCCGGCCAGCGTGGCCGCGACCTCGCCGGACCGGATGTCGAGGACGTGCAGCTTGCCGTCGTACACGATCAGGAAGTGGCCGTCGGGGGAGAACCGACCGACCGTGGGCTCCTGCCGCAGGTCGGGGCGGAGGACTCTCGCGGTGTCCTCGACCGGGTCGTAGGCCACCACCCCGTCGCGGAAGGCCCAGGCGACCGACCTGCCGTCGGGGGAGACCGCGACAGCGCCGCGGGTGGGTGCCGGCCGGTGGGGCGCCGAGAGCGCCCGGTAGTCGCCGTTCTGGCTGGAGACTGCGATCCAGGGGCGCTCCATCGTGCCGAACAGTCCGGTCTCGACCCGGTTGCCGGCGAACACCATCGACACGGGCCCGACCGGTCCGTAGTCCTCGGTGGTGGGGACCGTCTCCGGAGGGTTGTAGACGAACTCCGGGACGCTGCCCGCAGACGTGCTGGTGCTCACCTGTGACGACGTCGCCGCGCGGATGCCCACGGTGGCGAGGAGGTAGACGGCCACGCCCAGCAGCGCCGCCAGGAGGACGGCGATGGCGACACGAGCGCGCGCGGGCATGGGCGGTGACTCCTCCAAGACGGTCTGGGTGGGGCATCGGTCAGCGTAGACGTTGGCTCCCCCGCTCGCCCCCGACTTTTCCGAGAGTGTCCTTGCTCCCCCGAAACAGGGACTTTCGCCCCGATGACTCACAAGTGGTCGTCAGGGCACAGTGGCCGAATGGACTTCACAGGTGCGGCCGAGCGCGACCTCGGCGGAGCCTTGCCCTGGTTTCGTGCGCGCCCTGGCTCGGTGATCGCCGTCGCTGCGGTCCTCTACCTGTCGGTCTTCCTGCTGCGCGTGCTCGTGGGCGGCCCCCAGGACGCGACCAACATGCTCTACGCCCTGCCGATCGCGTTGATCGCGCTGGCTTTCGGTCGGTCGGCCGGCATCGCCGCGGGGCTTCTCGGTGTCATCCTCGTGGCCGCCTGGGTCGTCATCGACGCCGTCGATCTCTCGGCGCTCGGCTGGGCGTCCCGGGCTTTGCCGATGCTCCTGCTCGGAGCCCTGCTCGGAGATGCCGCCGACCGGCTGGTCGCGGCGGACGCGCGGCAACGTGTCCTGGAGGCGGCCGCGCAGAGGCAGCGCGACGCCACCGAGGTCAACGACACCCTGGTGCAGGGCATAGCGGCGGCCAAGTGGGCCCTCGAGGCGGGCCGCTACGAGTCCGGGCTGAAGACGCTCGAGGACACCCTCCAGGTCGGGCACGAGCTGGTCTCCAAGCTGATGCGCGAGGCCGACATGGGCCTCGACGGCCACCGCCCACCCGCGCGCAACTGACGCCGAACCGCCCGGTCTGGTGGGCTGTCGTACCCAATCAACATGAAGTAGATTGACTCATGTAAGTCTAGTGAATAGATTAGGTTACGACACAAGCGGTGGACTGCCGCTCCCGGACCGGAAGGGTATTTCGATGCGTAACCTGATCGTGCTCGGCGTGGTCGGTCTGATCGCCCAGATGATCGACGGCTCGCTCGGCATGGCGTACGGCGTCACGTCGTCGACCCTGCTGCTCGCGGCCGGCATCGCCCCGGCGGCGGCGTCGGCAGCGGTGCACTTCTCCGAGATCGGTACGACGCTCGTCTCCGGCATCTCGCACCACAAGCTCGGCAACGTCGACTGGCGCACCGTCAGCATCATCGCCGTCCCGGGCGGCATCGGCGCGTTCGCGGGTGCCACCTTCCTCTCGAGCCTCGACGGGGACACCGCGACACCCTGGGTCGCCGCCCTGCTCCTCGGACTGGGTGTCTATGTCGTGTGGCGGTTCCTGGTCCTCGGTGGGCGGCGCCCGCAGTTCAGCGGGAAGCTCTCGGCGTTCTTCCTCGCGCCGCTCGGCGTGGTGGCCGGACTGATGGACGCGATCGGCGGTGGCGGCTGGGGGCCGGTCGGCACCACCTCCCTGCTCTCCTCGGGCCGCCTCGAGCCGCGCAAGGTGGTCGGGTCGATCGACACCTCGGAGTTCGTGGTCGCGGTCGGTGGCTCGCTCGGCTTCCTCCTTGCCCTGGGCTCACAGGGCATCGACTTCGCGTATGCGGGCGCCCTGCTCGCCGGTGGCATCGTCGCGGCGCCGTTCGCCGCCTGGCTGGTCCGGCACCTCCCGGCGCGGGTCCTCGGTGTCGCCGCGGGCGGCTTCATCATCCTGACCAACACGCAGACGATCCTCGCGTCGTTCGGCGTGACGGGCTTCCCGGTCGCGGTGACGATCTCGGCGCTCGCCTTCACCTGGGTCGCGCTCATCGTCTGGGCGGTCCGCCAGGAGAGGGCGGCCCGGGCGCTCGAGGAGGAGCTCGCCTCGATCGCGGCCTGACCCCGCCGCCCGGTCTCGGACCGGGACGCCTGGTCACCCTCAGTGGGGGCGCCAGGCGTCCTCGTCCTTGGTCAGGGCCATCACCGAGTCGGGCAGCCGCTTCTCCGTGAGGGCCCGGAGCGTCACCCGCTCGAAGACGTCGCGGAGGCTCGTGCGCGCGGCGATCCAGACGAGCTGCAGGACCTTGGCGGAATCGTTGTAGGTCACGGCCTCGGGGCGGACGTCGTACACGCTGACGAGTGGGCCGTCGACCGCCCGGATCACGTCGGCGACGGTCACGGCGTCGGGGTCCCGTGCAAGGCGCCAGCCTCCGGCCTGGCCGCGCTGGCTCATCACGATGCCGGCTCGTCTCAGGTCCGCGAGGATCGCCTGGAGGAACCCGCGGGGGATGTCCTGGCGGCGCCCGAGCTCCTCGGCGCTCACGGCGGCGCCGTCGTCCTGTGCCGCGATCTCGATCAGCGCGCGGAGCGCGTAGTCGGACTTCGCGGACACTCGCATGGGTGCAAGTCTGTCAGATCGGCTCTGGCCCCGGTGAACTAGAACGCGTTACAGTCCTCTCGTGATCGAGACCGACGCCATCACCTGGACCGCGCCCGACGACGACCACCCGGCCCGCCGTGCCTCCCAGATGTCCGCCGCGACGGTCGCGCGCGGCGTGAAGGAGGAGTGGGTCGCTCTGTTCGCCCCCGACGGTGTCGTCGAGGACCCGGTGGGGCCGTCGGTCTTCGACCCGGAGGGCAAGGGGCACCACGGGCACGAGGGGATCGGCGCCTTCTGGGACCTCGCCATCTCCGGCGTGAGTCGCTTCCACTTCACGATCACGGACTCCTTCGCGAACGGCGACTCGTGCGCCAACGTCGGCACGATCACCACGGTGCTCGAGGACGGGACCCGCGTCGACACCGAGGGCGTCTTCGTCTACCGGGTGGACGACCACGGCCTGATCAAGTCGATGCGGGCGCACTGGGAGTTCGACCGGGCAATGGCGACCGCCCGAAGGGACTGACCGGCTCGCTTCCGCCGGGTGTGGGAGCCAAGCCACCTGGGTAGGCTCGGACCCGTTGGAGACTTGCGGGTTGGTCGTGCTCTAATTCCTCCTGGGTTGAGCAAGGCAGCCCAACTGGCCGACGGCCGGGGTCGTCGGGGGGGAAGCATGCCCGAGGACTGATCCAGTGCCGTCCACACCCCGGAGTTGGATGATGCGCTCCTTTCGCTTGCCATGACGACAGTGATCACCGGCCCCTGGGGGTCCTTCCGGTACCACGTCGCCACCCGCAGATGGTGGTGGTCCGACGACATCTACCGGATGCACGGCTTCGAGCCGGGCGAGGTCGTCCCGACCACTGAGCTGCTCACCCGGCACAAGCACCCCGAGGACGCCGCAGTCGCCACCGCGATCATCCTGAACGCATTCACGAGCGGGGAGCCCTTCGCGCTCTGGCACCGCATCATCGACGCCCGCATGCGGACCAGGACCGTCGTCTCGGTGGGTGACGGGGTGCGCGACGACGCGGGCACGCTGGTCGAGATCCGCGGCTACATGGTCGACGTCACCGGGTCGAAGCGAAGCCAGACGGCCCGCGACATCGACGAGGCGGTACGCCGGTCGGCGGAGTCGCGCGGGACGATCGAGCAGGCCAAGGGCATGCTCATGGCCACGCTCGGGTTGGGCGCGGACGACGCCTTCACCCTCCTCAAGCGCAACTCGCAGCACGCCAACATCAAGCTGCGCGACCTCGCCCAGACTCTGATCGACACCTTCGAGGAGATGCGGAAGGCCGGTCTCGACGCCCGCAAGGCTGTGGAGCAGGTGCTCCGCACCGACCTCCTGGCCGGCCACTGAACCTCAGTCGCCGCCGGCGTTGTCGGCGACCCACTCCACGAACGGAGTCGCCTCACGCCAGTCCTCCCGGACCCGGTCGAGCAGTTGGGGGGTGTGAATGAACGGCGCGAAGCCGTAGGACTTGCCCAGGGTCATGGACTTGTGGCGCAGCAGCTCGATGCGCGGGTGGTCCGCGTCGTACCCGCGTGGTGAGGTCTTGAGGCGCTCGCCGCCCAGCTCCCAGCCGGACTCCTGCAGAGAGGTGAGGAGCCGCTCGAGGTCACGCCCGCGCCGCTCGTCGGCGATCGCGTCCCGGATCCGGGCCAGGCGCGGGCCTGACGCCTCGTAGAACCCGACGCCGACCCGCACGCCGGGGGCGCTCACCTGGACGTAGTAGCCGGTGGCCGGACCTCGTGCGATGAAGACGCCCTGGTGGGTCTTGTAGGGCGTCTTGTCCTTGGCGAACCGGACGTCCCGGTAGGGGCGGAACACCTTCGCGGCGCCGAACTCCTCCTCGAGCGCCTGGGCGAGAGTGGTCATGGGTGTGCGGACGGCCGTCTCGTAGACCTCCTTGTGAGCGGCCCAGAAGGACTTGGTGTTGTCCATCTCGAGGTCGTCGTAGAAGTCCAGGGCGGCCTCGGGGATACCGCTGAAGCCGGGCATGGTCGTCTCAGCTCCTCGCAGGCATCGCGTCGGTCGCGTCCGGGTGCCCGCCTCGACGGAGCACCTCCGCCCGCGCCCGTTCGATCCCGCCGTGCTCCAGCGCGGCGATCCGGGACTCGTCCTCCCAGACGACCCGGCCCCACCGTCGTACCCGCACCCGCACGATCGCCCCCAGGTGCTCGATCGCGCCGGGAACGTTCCGCCGCTCGGCGGGAAGCGGAACGGGCAGGACGTGGGCGTCGTCGAGCGGGGCGTACCCCTCCAGGTCCACCTGCCACGGCGCGCTGCGGCCCCTCAGCAGCCATCTCTCGTCGCTGACCGCGGCCCGCACCGGCGAGATCACCGGGTCGCCGAGGCGGATCAGCCGACCGTCGGGCAGGAGTACGACGAGCGCGGTGACGGTCGTGCGCAACGGCCCGGCCGTGACCTCGCCTCCCGCGAACGCCACGCACGCGGCGGGGTCGCCGAACCCGTGTGCCTGGCCCCACCACCACGAGTCGGGGAAGCCGCCCTTCCCCCAGTTCTTCTCGGCATAGACGGTCCAGCCGTCGAGGTCCAGCTCCTCGTCGCCGACGACCGCGTGGCCCCGGGCGACACCGCCGAGGAGCCAGGGATGCCAGTACTGGTTCAGGGCGGGCACGGCCTGGAACAGGCTGGAGCCACCCATGCTGCGCCGCGGCCAGCTCACGGGCGCCTCGATCTGAGCGTCGAGCCGGGCGTCGGGCCCCAGGTCCACCTGGAGCCGGTCGGCCGTCCCGGAGAAGGCGTCGCCGGCGAAGGCGCCGAGCCCGGCCGTGGACGCGTGCGCGGTCGGATGGGCCGTGGTCCGCAGGAAACCTGTGGGGTGGGCGGCGAGGCCGAGCGTGGCCCAGTGGGAGCCGCGGCCGTCGCGGTTCACGCCGTTGAGGGCGATCACCGCCCGCCTCGAGGCGGGATCGGTGAAGCGCCAGAAGTACCCCTCCATGGCGACGCCGTGCGCGGGCAGGGGATCGCCGAAGAACGGGTCGGCACCCGTCGCCCGGTACATGCGCATCGCCCGTCGTGCCGTCGACACCGCTGCGGCAGCGGCTCCCGTCAGGGCTGACTCCACGCCGACTCCTTCCGTCGGGTCACATCATGTCGGATGGCCGCAAAAGGCGCGTCGGCCGAGGGGTCACTCGGACCCGGGCGGTCGGGCCACGTCCCCCTCGTGGGCGGCGGTCTAGACCTTGGCCTCACCCCCGACGGACCAGCCGGCCAGGCCGCTCCAGAGACCTCTGTTCGGCCGCCGCGCCGAGCGCTACATTCCGAGTGAGCCCTGTCGCGTGCATGCGAAAGACGAACGGGGGAACTGTCGCTGGGCTGACACGGAACTAACCAAGGAGAACCCCCAATGCTGTGGGACATCATCGGATTTCTGGTCTTCGGCCTCGTGGTCGGAGCAGTTGCACGACTCATCAAGCCGGGCCGCCAGCGGCTCAGCCTCGGCATGACGCTGCTGCTCGGCGTGGCCGGTTCGCTGATCGGTGGGATCATCGCCAGCCTGTTGGGCACCGGTAACATCTTCGAGCTCAACATCCTCGGAGCCATCGTGGCGATCATCGCGGCGGTGCTCCTGATCGGCGTTGCCGAGGGGACGTCCGGCCGGAAGACGCACGTCTGACCGAGACACAGGTGGGGCTCCCGGGTGCTGACCCGGGAGCCCTTCTGCGTCCACCCGACACCGGGCCACCGCCGCCTTTCGCCCGCCGACCCGGCCGTCAGGCCGGGGCCGAGTCCGGTGCCGTCCTCGCCCGGGGCACGACGGGCAGCTGGTCCGACTGCTCGGACCACCCCGGCACATGCGGCAGGTCGACGGTGACCCGCAACCGGTTCGTGCCTCCCTGCTCCATGGCCGTGGGGCCCAGGCGGCGCAGCATGGCCAGGGAAGGCGCGTTGTCGGTGGCGACCTCGGTGACGATCCGCTCGACGCCGGCAGGTCGCTTGCGCATGATTTCCTGGAGCAGTGCGGAGGCCACCCCACGACCCTGGTACTCGTCCCTGACGGTCACAGCGATGTCGGCCGCGGTCGGGTCGTCGGAGTAGCGGATCATCCGCGCAATCCCTGCGGGTGTGCCGACCTTGTCGCCGTCGAGCACGAAGATGACGCGGGCGACGTGGTCGACGCCGTCGACCTCGTCGACGAGGTGGTCCAGCATCGACTCGGTCAGGTGGGGAACCGGGGTCAGGAACCGGTGGAACTGCGACTCGGGGGAGAGCTGCTCGTAAAGCTCCCGCAGCCGCTCGCGATCGCCGGGGAGCAGCGACCAGACGATGGCTCGCGTCCCGTCGCGGAGAGCGACTTCCGTGGGCACACCTCCAACTTACCCGCCAGTAGCCTCCATCGGGACGGAAGCGAGGAGCGTCACAGCAGACGCCCGAGCGGCCCCAGATCGAGGTTCAGGTCCTCCGCGGTGAGGCCGAAGTGCTCCCGGAGCTCGGTCATCCGCTCGTCGAGCAGCATCAGCGTCTCGCCGAGACGGTCGATCTCCTCGTCGGAGAGACCACCGGCGTCCACGCGGCGGATCGCCTGCTTCTCCATCAGCTGGCGCAGCAGCTCGACGAGGGTGAGGACGAGCTGGACGAGTCCCTTCTCCACGTTCTCCGGGTCCGCGGTCACCCGCCGCGAGAGTGCGGGTACGTCGACGCGGTGACCGTCGTCCTCGTCGAACGGCCAGCGGTCCAGGTCGGGGCGTTCGGGTCGTTCCTTCACGGCATGTCCTCCTCGGCGAAGGTGAAGGGCGGCCACGGGCCGGTGGTCGTCACATGTCGCCCCGGCTGTGCTGCGACCCAGCCGTCCAGAGCCAGTCGGAGCTTGTCGGTCCCCTCGTCGCGCACGAGGCAGGCGACCCGGACCTCGTCCCTGCCGGGCAGCCGTCGGGTCTCGCGGCAGTGCGGGGCGAGCAGGGCGGCCACCTCCTCGGACATCGCGTCGGTGTGGCGGCGGGCCTCGGCCCGCGACAGCAGGTAGTCCCGTCCCGAGCCGGTCGACGGCGGCGTGGGCCGAGGAGCGCGGTCGTCGTACAGGTGCACGAGCAGCTCGACGTGGCCGGCGACGTACGACAGGCGCTCCCGCCACTGTGTCTCGCGGGTCCGAAGCAGCTCCCTGGCCTCGGTGAGGTCTTCCAGCACCGTGCCGAACCGGACGGGAAGGGCCGGGCGGTCGGCCCCGAGCGCTTGGAGGACCTTCGCGAACGCGACCATCTCCCCACGGCTCGGCGAGGGTCCCTGGTCGCGCTCCTCGCACACCAGCGCCACGGACCCCTCGACGACCGTCAGCAGACCGCCACCCGTCGCCCCGGCCGAGGGAGGAAGCCGGTCGGCCGGGACGACGGCGTAAGGGAGGAGCACGCTCATGCTTCGAGCGGGCTGCGGGACTGGCGCAGCACGATGGTCTGCTCGACGTCGTGGGCGGGGGCGAGGACGAGTCGAAGGCCCAGGTAGACCAGGTCCACGTCGGCGATCCCGAGAACGAGGTCGCCGGTGACCACGACACCGCCGCCGATGAGACGGTCGATCAGGTCGACGAGCGCCACGTCCTCGTGCATGCCGACGTCGTGGACGGTCATCGGGTGTCTCCGGCACTGACACGCTCGGGCAGGTCGGTGAAGTTGTACGGCGGCCAGGGGCCCGTGACCTCCAGCACCATCCCGTGCGGCGCGAGGTCGTCCTGCACCTGCTCGGCGAGCGCGATGAACCCCTCGAGGTCGTAGCGGGGCACGAGGTACGCCGCGTTGAGCAGCATCGGCTCCTCCCGCCCGGACAGAGCAGCGTCCTGGGGCGGGTTCACCACCGCGCGGGTCGAGCCGTGCGCCATGGCCTCGTGGGCGTCGAGGACCTTGGCCTGACGCCGCAGTCGCGCCTGCTCACGGTCCTCGGCCTCCGCGGAGCGCCGCCTGAGGTAGTCCCGGCCGCTCCTGGGCCGTTGCTGCGCGTCCGACCCCTGCGCCTCCGACCCCGCACCACGCCGGTCGACGAGGAAGATCTGGCCTCCCAGCTCGACATGGCCGCGCACGTGGGCCAGACCCTCCGTGAGGTCGGCCCTCTGCTCGTCGAGCACCTGCTCCAGGCGGGCCGGACTCTCGTGGATACCCGGAAGTCGCAGGGGGAGGACGTCGGTCTGCTGCACGATCGCCTGCAGCACCTCGTGGTGCTCTCTCGCCACGTGCTCGAGCCACCGCGGGTCCTCGGCATGGGCCCGCCACATGCCGGGGCCGTACGACTCGGCGTCGAGCTCGCTCACGAGCGCCGCGAACCCGTCCACGGGCAGCAGCGTCACCGGGGCGCCGCCGATACCGGTGGGCATCGACAGCGACGAGTAGGCGCGGTCGACCAGGCCGTAGGCGTGGATCACGCAGGTCTCACGTTCGCTCATCCTTCTCGCTCCCCTCCAGGCGTCGCTCGAGCTGCGCGATGCGTTCCTCGAGCTGCTTGCGCTCCCCGTTCTGTTCGTTCTGCTCCAGGGAGGACACGAAGGGATCTCCCTCCCACCAGTTGATGCCCATCTCCCTGGCCCGGTCCACGGACGCGATCATCAGCCTCACCTTGATGGTGAGGAGCTCGATGTCGAGGAGCCGGACCTGGATGTCACCGACGATCACCACGCCCTTGTCCAGCACACGTTCGAGGACGTCCGCGAGACTCTGAGGCTGCCCTCCCCGCGTCCCGACGAAGGTCGGCGTGCGCGGGGAGGGCCGTGCCGTGGGTGCGTGATCGGAGAATCTCGAGTCGTCCACTCAGTCCTCCACCTGTGCTCGCAGGTAGCGGCGGAGCCTCTGGTACTCCATGACGTCGCCGTCCTGGTCGACGTGCACGTCGTAGGACGCCATCACGTCGGTGGTCTCCGGCACGCGGCCGAGCTCCATGACCTCGACCGTGACGATCCAGCCGCTGTCGTTCTTGCGGATCCCGCTGACCCCCTCGGCAGGGCAGCCGACCAGGGCGGACAGCTCTTCCAGGGCGATCTGTCCGACCTTGCGGATCGTGAGCTTCTCAGGCATCGTCCACGCCCGCCCACGGGTTCAGGCTCTGGCTCTGCTCCGGAGAGGCCGCGAGGAGACGCTGCAGCAGCTCCTCCTCGCGGGCATCCGCCTCCTGCTCGTCGAGCTCACCCGACTCGCGCATCGCCTCGATGTCGGCCAATTCCGCCTGGATCGTGGCGGGGTCCGACCACTGGCGGTCCGCCTCCTGCTTGACCTGCTCGGCCACCCAGACCACCCCGCGCACCGGCGCGAGCGGCAGGGTGAGCAGGCCCGTGATCAGTCCCATGTCAGCTCCCCACTTCTCATGGGTTCGAGGAAGGAGTACGGCGGCTGGGGGCCGACGTACCTGATGCGCATCCGCTCCTCGTGAGCCCGCCGGAGCTCGGCGACCGCCTCGTCGAAGGCGGGGCGTGCCTCGCGCTCGACCAGGAAGGCGGCGTGCAGGATCTCGTGCGCCCCGCCCGTGTCGTTCTCGGCGACGGCGCGGGTGAGCGGAGCAAGATCGTCGAGCAGCATCAGCCGATCCTCCTCCTGCAGGTCCTCGAGCGCCTCCGCCACGGCTTGGCCGAGCTCCACCTGCCGCGCCTGCGTCGCTGCCTCCGGGAAGGACCGCATCCGCTCCCGGGCGGCGACGAGGTCCGGACGGCGTCTGAGAACCTCACGCAAAGCCGCCTCTTCGTGGTGGAAGGCCTGCACCGTGAGCTGGACCAGCCCGTCGAAGGACCTCAGCAGGTCCGCCAGGGACTCGGGATCCTGCTCCAGCACCTGCTCCCTCACGATGTCGTCGTCGGGTAGCGCGATCCCGAACTGCATGGGAATCACGGTCGCCTCTTCGGCGTACGCCTCGAGAACGTGCGCGTGCGCCAGCAGGTCCTTTCGGGCTGCCGGCGCATCCGGGTCCACGTCACTGACGATCACAGCCAGCCGGTCGTCGGCGACGAGACGCAGCTCGCCGTCCTGACGCCCCTTGACCTCGGGCGGCGGCTTGGTGTCGGGCGTGGTCACCCCGTACAGGTGGACGACCACGGTCAGCCCTCTTCCGTGCGCTTCTGCCGGGCACTGGACTTACGGGCTGGACGCGACCTGCTCGGCTGCTTGCTGCTGGAGCTGCTCGACCTCGAGCTTCCCGACCGCGAGCTGCTCGACCTACGAGGCCGCTCTTCCTTCTCCTCCTCGTCCTCGTCGCCGCCGGGGAGGATGCCGGACAGCTTCTCCTTGGCACCTTCGAGAGCGCCGGTCGTCTTGCCCTTGGCCCCCGAGCTGGTGATGTTCTCCATGAGCTCGGGGATCCCGCTCGTCTCCGTCTCGGTCAGGTCGAGCCGGTTGACTGCCTCCGCGAACCGGAGGTAGGTGTCGACGCTGGCGATCACGATCCGTGCGTCGATCGTCAAGAGCTCGATCCCGACCAGCGACACCCGGATGTAGATGTCGATGACCAAGCCCTTGTCGAGGATCGTGTTGATCACGTCGGCAAGGCTGCTGGGAGCCGGCCGCTCGATGTACCGGTTGGAGGAACGGGACTGTGTGACGGTCATGCTTGCCCAGCCTTTCTCGGGATCACTCGGACTCGGAGGAGGCCGGCATGCCGGCCTCCTCCCGGTGCAGGAGATGACGACGGATATAGGCGCGGTTGGCGCCCAGCGACTTGGCGATCCGCTGCTTGTTGCAGCCGGTGAAGTAACCGATGCACCAGTCCAGCTGCTGCAGCGAGTCCTCGGTCGCGGTGCGGTACCTGTCGACCTCCTGCATCAAGCGCTGAAGCTCGAGCTCGAGCTCCTTGATGCGGTCTTCGTCGGCGGCCACGGTCTACCTGCCAGTGGCCTTCGAGGTCGCCCTCGTCGAACGCTTCCTTGCGCTCGTCTTCTTGGCGGGTGCCTTCTTGGCGGCGGCTGTCTTCTTGGCTGGTGCCTTCTTCGCCGCGGCCTTCTTCGTGGTCGAGCGTGTGCTGGTCGTCTTCTTGGCGGGGGACTTCCTCGCCGCTGCGCTCTTCTTGGCGGGTGCCTCCTCCGACGCAGCCTGCTTCGCGGGTGCCTTCTTGCCAGCAGACCGCGACCGACGGCGGGCCGGCTTCTCCTCGCCCTGCTCTTCCTCGGAGTTGTCCTTGCGCTCGACTACCTCGCCGTCCTTGATCTCGCCCTTCCAGCCGTCCAGCTCGTCCTGGTGCAGCAGCGTCTGCGTGCTGACGTGGCGTGCGAAGTGCTTGAGCTCGAGCCGAGCGCGCCGTCCCTGGGCCCGCCAGAGGTTCCCGGTGTGCTCGAAGAAGCCCTTCGGGTGGTACTCCAGGACCATCTGGATGCGGGTGAGGTCCTCGGCCAGCTCATGGAAGGTGATGGCGCCGTCGACGCTGCCCTTCTCGCCGTCGGACTTCCACACGATGCGCTCGTTGGGGACCTGTTCGACGATCTCGGCATCCCAGCTCCGGTGCGACCAGAAGACCTGTGCCTTCCAGGTGAGCTTCTCGTCCTCCTCCTGCTTGACGTTCTCGACCTTCTTCATGAAGGTCGGGAAGTCCTCGAACTGGGTCCACTGCTCGTAGGCGACCTGACGGTTCACCGGTACGTCGACGCTCTCGAGGATGTTGGTGACCTTGAGCTTGCCGCCGCTGCCACCGCCCATCCCTAGCTTCTCCTTCACCGTGTCCTTGACCTTCGACGCCGCCCCCTTGAGACCTGCCTTCACAGGCGAGTCGCCCTGCGCGACGTTCGCCACGGTCTTCGCCGTGGCGGACTTGCCCTCCGCGATGTCGGTCAGCTTCCCGGTCACGGACTCCACGCCCTTGCTGGCCCGGGACAGGCCCTGCTTGGTGAGCGCCGAGCCGAGGCCCTGCGCCTCCTCCTTGAGCCGGCCGACAGGAAGCTGGGTGACGACACCGGTGATTCCAGACTTGCTCGCAGCCATGGTCAGCGCCTCCCTGCCGGGGAAGCGGCCCTGCGCCTACGTGGCGATCGCTTCCGGGTCTTCGGAGCCGGCTCGGGCTCCGGCTCGGGCTCTTCCTCGTCTTCCTCTTCGTCGTACTCGTCCTCGGGCTCCTCGTCTTCTTCGCCCTCGTCCTCGTACTCGTCTTCGGGCTCTTCCTCGCCCTGGTCAGAGATCGGCAGCTCGGCGAGGTCACGCAGCTCGCTGCTCCGCTCGTTGAGCTTGTCGCTGAGCTTGTCGATCCGCTGAGCGGCGACGGCAACGGCGGCCGCCTTGCCGGCCTCCATGAGCTGCGTGGAGATCTGGCCCGTGAGCTTCTTGGCCTCGGGTGAGGAGGTCAGTCCCTGGGTGCCTTGCTGAAGCAGGCCGAGGCCGGTGCTCCTGACGTTCTTGTTGGCGAGCGCCGACCCGACCACGAGGGCCAGCCGGAGCTTCTTGAAGCGTCCGAGGAAATACCCGGCCGCTATGGCCGTTCCGACGCGCGACGAACTAGACATGCTCTTGCTCCCTCCCTGGATGGCCCCTCCAGCCATCACCTGGAGCATCGACGTACCCGCGCAGGCGGGTCAATAACGGCATCGGGCCACTTCCGGAGGGAGCCGGGACCAGGTGTTCGTTCTTTACGCTCAATCTGCGGAGGTTGTGCCGGTTCGGGCGATTGATCCTGTCCAGACCAGCGTTGAGGCGTGGGCCGCTGCGGGCGTAACATTCGCGGCTTTTGCCGTGCAACATGACGAGACCCCGACCCGCGTAGGCGTGGCCGGGGCCGTCGGACTCTGGAGCGGATGACGAGACTCGAACTCGCGACATCGACCTTGGGAAGGTCGCGCTCTACCAACTGAGCTACATCCGCAGATGGAGCCCTTGTGGGGCTACCGGCAGGAATAGTACCTGACGTCTCGGGAGCTCAGCGGCCGAGTGCGGCGGAGACTCCCGCGACAGCCTCCGCGACGGTGTTGAAGGCGGTCACCTCCGGCGCGGGGAGGTCCCAGCTGTCGACCGCGAACACCGGAACGCCGGTCCGTGCGGCGAGCGCGATCTCCGAGAGCGTGCCCCATGCGCCGCCTACGGCAAGGACCGCGTCGGC
>DASVBF010000400.1:0-7880 GCA_036375975.1 Nocardioidaceae bacterium
GCCGCGGTCTCACAGGTGGACGCCGTCGTACGCCGGGTGGCTGAGGTCACCGCACGCCACCCACGGGCCGCGGCGTACTCACCCGGCGCCATCCTGTGACGACGCCCCGATCGGTCTGGACCGGGGCCGTCCCCCGATTGCGTGGGCGCCGCGCGGGGAGACTGGACGACGGGTCCGGCGACCGGGCCGGAGGTCGCTGCTGAGTTTCGAAAGGTGCGGGAGTGGACGCACGGGGCATAGGCGATGCAGAGGGCTTCCCGATCGGCGATCTGCAGCCTGCGGGGGAGTTCTCCTACGACCGGCGTGAGCAGCGCTGGGAGTGGTCGGAGGAGATGTACCGCATCCACGGGTTCGTGCCCGGCGAGGTCGTGCCGACCACAGCGCTGCTGCTCCGCCACAAGGAGCCGGGGGCCGGAACGGTCGGGCGAGAGCAGGTCATGGGGGCGATCGAGTCGGGGAAGCCGCGTGCGTTCTGGCACCGGATCGTCGACGCGGCGGGACGCGTGCGAAGCGTCGTGACGGTCTGGAAGGGGATCCGGGACGAGGGGACCGGTGAGGTCGTCCGGATCCAGGGCTACATGATGGACGTGACGCGCGGCGTGCGGCGCGACGCCTCGTCGGCGGTCTCGGCGGCGTTCGAGCACCGAGCGGTGATCGACCAGGCCAAGGGCATGCTCATGCTGGTCCACGGCATTTCGGCGGATGCCGCCTTCGGCCTGTTGCAGAACGCGTCGTGCGAGACGAACACCAAGCTGCACGCCCTCGCCGAGCGCCTCGTGGAGAAGCTCGGCAACAGCGCCGGCGAGCACGTGACCGAGCGCCTCGTGGACCTGGCGGGCCAGGTGCTGGGCAACGGCCACCGCCCGGAGATGCGGCAGGTCGCGAAGGACTGACGCGGGCCCGGACCTTTTTCGGTGACCGGTCAGTAGGATCGCGACATGAGCGGCCCCACCACGGACTCCGGCGCCGAGCTCGACCGGGACCTCGGCATCCCCGAGGCACCGGAGATCCCCGGCGCCACGCACATCCACTCGGGGAAGGTCCGCGATCTCTACCGCCTCCGGGACGGCAGGCTGCTCATGGTGGCCTCGGACCGGATCTCGGCCTACGACTTCGTCCTCGACACCGAGATCCCCGACAAGGGCGTGATCCTGACCCGGATGTCGCTGTGGTGGTTCGAGCAGCTCGCCGACCTCGTGCCCAACCACATCGTGTCGTCCGACGTACCCGACGCCGTGCGGGGCCGGGCGGTGGTGTGCGAGGCGCTCGAGATGTTCCCGGTCGAGTGCGTCGCCCGCGGGTACCTCACCGGGTCGGGTCTCGCCGACTACCGCGCCACCGGCGAGGTGTGCGGCATCCCCCTACCCGACGGGCTGGTGGACGGCAGCCGGCTGCCGGAGCCGATCTTCACGCCGGCGACGAAGGCGGCGCTCGGCGACCACGACGAGAACGTGTCGTACGACGCCGTGGCGGCTGTCGTAGGTGCGCAGCGCGCTGCCGAGCTGCGGGACCTCACCCTCGCGGTCTACGGCCGCGCCGAGGCCATCGCCCGCGAGCGCGGGATCATCCTGGCCGACACGAAGCTCGAGTTCGGGTCGCGCGGCGATGGCACGGTGGTGCTCGCCGACGAGGTGCTCACCCCCGACTCGTCCCGGTTCTGGCCGGCCGACCGCTGGGAGCCGGGTCGTGCCCAGCCGTCGTACGACAAGCAGTTCGTCCGTGACTGGCTCACCTCGGCGGAGAGCGGCTGGGACCGCTCCTCGGGGGCGAAGCCGCCCGCCCTGCCCGAGGACGTCGTCGCCCGCACCCGCGCGAAGTACGTCGAGGCCTACGAGCGCCTCACCGGCCAGCAGTTCACCAGCCCGTCCAGGTAACCGTCCCCGCACCGCCGACCGAAGGAGCGTCCCGTGCTCAACCTCTCTGTCTTCCTGGAAGCCAGCGCCCGCAGCCACCCGGACCGTGACGCCGTCGTGCTCGGCGACCTCCGGCTGACCTATGCGCAGGTCGACGGCTTCGCCAACCAGGTCGCGAACCTCCTGGTCTCCCGGGGCATCCAGCCGGGCGACAAGGTGGCGCTGTCCTGCCCGAACCTGCCGTACTTCCCGATCGTCTACTACGGCATCCTCAAGGCCGGTGCGACCGTCGTGCCTCTCAACGTCCTGCTCAAGGCCCGCGAGATCACCTACCACCTCGAGGACTCCGACGCGAAGGCCTACTTCTGCTTCGAGGGGACTCCCGACCTGCCGATGGGCACGAACGGGCACCAGGGCTTCGAGCAGGCCCCGGGTTGCGAGCACTTCTTCATGATCACCGCCGACATGATGGCCCCCTCGCCGGTCGAGGGCACCGAGACGATGGTGCAGGCGCTGGGCGGTCAGCCGGACTCGTTCGAGTCGGTGGACACGGAGCCGACCGACACCGCCGTGATCCTGTACACCAGCGGCACAACGGGCCAGCCCAAGGGGGCCGAGCTGTCGCACAGCAACATGGTGATGAACGCGCTCACCTGCAACCGGCTGTTCGACTCCCTCGCGAGCCAGCACGACACGCACCTGCTCGTGCTGCCGCTGTTCCACTCCTTCGGTCAGACCGTCAACATGAACGCCGGCTTCTCGACGGGTGCGACGCTCGTGCTCCTGCCGCGGTTCGAGGCCGACGCGGCGCTCGGGCTGATGCAGCGCGAGCACATCACGTTCTTCGCCGGTGTCCCGACGATGTACTGGGGCCTGCTCGGCGCGCTGACGGAGGGAGTCGACGTCAAGCGCATCGCCGACAACCTCCGGCGGGCGGTCTCGGGTGGGTCGGCCCTGCCGGTCGAGATCCTCCGGCAGTTCAAGGAGAAGTTCGGCGTGCAGATCCTCGAGGGCTACGGCCTCTCGGAGACCTCGCCGGTGGCCACCTTCAGCGATCCCGAGCGCGACCCGCGTCCCGGCTCGATCGGGGTCCCGATCTGGGGCATCGACGTGAAGCTGGTCGACAAGGACTGGAAGACCGTCGAAGGCACCGACGAGATCGGCGAGATCGCGATCCGCGGCCACAACATCATGAAGGGCTACTACAAGCGGCCCGATGCGACGGCCGAGGTGATGAACAACGGGTGGTTCAAGACCGGCGACCTCGCGCGTCGTGACGAGGACGGCTTCTACTACATCGTGGACCGCGCGAAGGACATGATCATCCGCGGCGGCTTCAACGTGTACCCGCGCGAGATCGAGGAGGTGCTCATGACCCACGAGGCCGTCTCGCTGGCCGCGGTCGTGGGCGTTCCGGACGAGAGCCACGGCGAGGAGATCAAGGCGTTCGTGATCCTCGAGCCGGGAGCGTCCATCAGCGAGGACGAGCTCCGCGTGTGGGCCAAGGAGCAGATGGCGGACTACAAGTATCCCCGGCTCTTCGAGTTCGCCCCGACCCTCCCGATGACCTCGACGGGCAAGATCCTCAAGCGCGAGCTGACCTGAGCCTTCGTCGGGGCGAGATGTGAGCAACGGCCGGGTCCCGCCGGACCCAGGCGTCCGTTGCTCACATCCCGCGCCGTGGTACGACGACCCGGGCACCCGCCGGGCCCGACACGCCGTGGACGGCGCCGGCTGTGCGGGTCGGTGTACGAGCCGCGGACCGTCGCCGCGGGCCCGCCACTAGACTGAGCCCGCCGGTTCTCACCTCTCCTCAAGGAGCTCCTCCGTGGCCCGTGTCGTCGTCGACGTCATGCTCAAGCCCGAGATCCTCGACCCGCAGGGCAAGGCCGTCGCGGGCGCCCTGCCGAGGCTGGGGGTCCACGGCGTCACCGATGTCCGCCAGGGCAAGCGGTTCGAGCTCACCGTCGACGAGCTGACCGACGAGCGGCTCGCCGAGATCCACGACATCGCCGAGAAGCTGCTCTCGAACCCGGTCATCGAGGACTTCGAGGTCCACGTGGAGCAGGACTCGTGAGGATCGGGGTCGTCACCTTCCCGGGATCGCTCGACGACGTCGACGCGCGGCGTGCGGTGGACTTCGCCGGCGGCGAGGCGGTCGCCCTCTGGCACGGGGAGCACGACCTGCGGGGGGTCGACGCCGTGGTGCTGCCGGGCGGGTTCTCCTACGGCGACTACCTGCGGTGCGGGGCGATCTCGCGGTTCTCGCCGATCATGACCGAGGTCGTCGAGGCGGCCGGCAACGGCATGCCGGTGCTCGGCATCTGCAACGGCTTCCAGATCCTCTGCGAGTCGCACCTGCTCCCCGGCGCCCTGATCCGCAACGACGCCCGGAAGTTCGTCTGCCGCGACCAGAGACTGCGCATCGAGAACAACCGGACGCCCTGGACCTCCGAGTACGCCGACGACGCCGAGATCACGGTCGTGCTCAAGAACGGCGAGGGGAAGTACGTCGCCGACGAGGACACCCTCGACCGCCTGGAGGGCGAGGGACGGGTCGTCGCGCGCTACCTGGACGTGAACCCGAACGGCTCGCTCCGCGACATCGCGGGCGTGACGAACGAGCGTGGCAACGTCGTCGGCCTCATGCCGCACCCCGAGCACGCCGTGGAGGACCTGACCGGCCCCGGGACGGACGGGCTCGCCTTCTTCACCTCGGCGGTGGCCGCGCTCCTGCGCGCGTGACCCCTCCGAGGCGCTGAGCTCAGACCCGAGCGACGGTGTAGGCCATCTCCGCCGTCCACTCGAGCGAGCCGTCCGACCGGCGCACGCCGTCGAGGTCGGCGCTCATGCGTCGCATGGTGGAGTCCACGACTCCGGCCTCCTGCAGCCGCTCCATCGTCGCCCGGCGGCCGTGGGACCACAGCGTCCGCCACCAGGTCGCCTCGTCGGGGTAGACCACGGTCAGCTCCCGAAGGTCGGTGCGCACGTCGACGTACCCGGCCTCCGAGAGGCACCTGCCCATCACCTCCACCCCGGAGAACGGGCCGTCCTCCCCGGGACGCTTCGGTCCTTGCTCCTCGGTCGGTACCCGACCTCCGGGTTGCGCCCTCTCGGCGGCGAGGAGGGTGCTCGCGCCGAGCCCGCACCCGAGGTCCAGGACCCACTCGCCCGGACGGGGGTCCGCGACGTCCACCAGCTCCCGCCCGACCGCGCCGAAGAAGTCCACGCCGGTCTGGTCGTACGTCGACGCGGCGCGGTCGAACACGCCGGCCACTGCCTGCTTCACCCCGCTCGACTCGGACATGCCCGAAGTCTGGCAGGGCCGTCGGCCGCTGACACGGGCTTTCCCGCAGCCCCGCGCCGGGCTATAGACCGATCCGGATCACGCGGTCGTCGTCAGGCTTGGGGCTCGACGGCCGCCCGTCGCGGTTGCTCGTGGTGATCCACAACGAGCCGTCGGGCGCTTTCTGCACCGTGCGGATCCGGCCGAACCGCTCGTGGAAGTAGCGGACCCGGCGCCCGGCATTGGGTCCGTGGAGCCGCACCGCCCACAGCGCGTGACCGCGCAGCGCGCCGATCCACGCCCTGCCTCGCGCGACCGCGACCCCGCTGGGCGAGCAGTTCTCGGGGCGCCAGGTGGTGAGCGGGTCGCGGTAGCCGCCTCGGCCGTCGCCGCCCTCGACGTACGGCCACCCGTAGTTGCCGCCCTTGACGATCCTGTTCAGCTCGTCGCGCAGGTCGTCGCCGAACTCCGTAGCCCAGAGGTTCCCGTCGGGGTCGAACGCGATGCCCTCGATGTTCCGATGGCCGTAGGACCAGGTGTAGTTGCCGAACGGGTTGCCCTGAGGGACCCGGCCGTCGGGGGTCATCCGCAGGATCTTCCCGGCGAGCGATCCGCGCTTCTGGGCGAGGGTGCCGTTCTCCGCGTCGCCGGTGCTGGCGTAGAGCAGGCCGCGGTGGAAGACGAGGCGGCCCCCGTTGTGGTGGGTGTTGGTCGGGATGCCGGCCAGCACGACCTGCGGACGGCGAAGCGAGCCGTCGACCAGCCGCATCCGGACGATCCGGTTGTCCGAGCCCGTCGAGAGGTAGGCGTACACCCAGCGGTCGTCCCGGAACCTCGGGGACAGCGCCAGGCCGAGCAGGCCGCTCTCGCCCCAGTTGTCCTTCTCGCTGCGGACAGCGAGCCGGCCCACCTGGTGCCGACCACCGCTCTTGCGGACCCGGTGCACCCGACCGGAGTCACGCTCCCCGACCAGCGCGTCGCCGTTCGGGAGGAACGCGATGCCCCAGGGGGTGCCGAGGTTACGGGCCAACACCCTGGTGACGTGCGGGGCGGCCTCGGCGCTCTCGGTGAGCCCTTCGAGCGCCGGCAGGAAAAGGCCGCCTGCGGTGGTCGCAAGGCCGGCCTTGAGGAGGGTGCGACGATCCATGGCTTCATCCCCTCGTCGGCGCCCGTGCTGCGGATGCAGGCCCGGCTGCCGGGCGGCGTGTGTGACATACCTTGCCACGGACAAGTCGTGACGGAACAGACATCGCGCACGGTTCGCCCCGCCCGGACGACGGCCTCACCCCGGGGTCAGGACGCCCCTCCCGGTAGATTGACCTCGGCCGTCCTCCTGATCGACCCACCCGAAAGCCAGCATCGGTGACCGAACAGCGCCCTGACCCTTCCCGGATCGACACCGTCGAGGTGGCGAGCAAGGATCCAGACCGTGACCAGCCCTGGGCCGACCTCGGCCTCAAGGAGGACGAGTACCAGCGGATCCGTGACATCCTCGGCCGCCGCCCCAGCTCGTCCGAGCTCGCGATGTACTCGGTGATGTGGAGCGAGCACTGCTCCTACAAGTCCAGCAAGGTGCACCTGCGCCAGTTCGGCGAGAAGGTCACCGACGAGATGCGGGCCTCCCTGATGGCCGGCATCGGCGAGAACGCCGGGGTCGTCGACATCGGCGACGGGTACGCCGTGACGTTCAAGGTCGAGTCGCACAACCACCCGTCGTACGTCGAGCCCTACCAGGGCGCGGCAACCGGCGTCGGCGGCATCGTGCGGGACATCCTCGCCATGGGCGCGCGTCCCGTCGCCGTGATGGACCCGCTGCGCTTCGGGCCCCTCGACGCCGACGACACCCACCGGGTGCTGCCGGGGATCGTGGCGGGCGTCGGCGGCTACGGCAACTGCCTCGGGCTGCCCAACATCGGCGGCGAGGCGGTCTTCGACGAGACCTACCTCGGCAACCCGCTCGTGAACGCCCTCTGCGTCGGGGTGCTGAAGCACGACGAGCTCCAGACCGCCGCGGCATCCGGGGTCGGCAACAAGGTCATCCTGTACGGCGCGCGCACCGGCGGTGACGGGATCGGCGGCGTCTCGGTGCTCGCGAGCGAGACCTTCGAGGCGGGAGGTCCCGCGAAGCGCCCGAGCGTCCAGGTGGGCGACCCGTTCATGGAGAAGCTCCTCATCGAGTGCAGCCTGGAGCTCTTCCGGGAGGGCCTCGTCGTGGGCATCCAGGACCTCGGCGGCGCCGGCCTGTCCTGCTCCACCTCCGAGATGGCCTCGGCCGGCACCGGGGGCATGCACGTCGACCTCGACCTCGTCCCCCTTCGCGACTCCACGCTGTCTCCCGAGGAGATCCTGATGTCGGAGTCGCAGGAGCGGATGATGGCCGTCGTCGAGCCCGCGAAGGTGGACCGGTTCCTCGAGGTCTGCGCGAAGTGGGACGTCGATGCGACTGTCGTCGGCGAGGTCACCGACACGGGCAGGCTGGTCATCGACTGGCACGGCGAGACCGTGGTCGACGTACCCCCGCGCACCGTCGCGCACGAGGGCCCCGTCTACAACCGCCCCTACCAGCGGCCGTCCTGGCAGGACGACCTGCAGGCGGATGCCGCCGAGACACTGCCCAGGCCCGGCACGCCGGGCGAGCTCCGGGAGACCCTCCTGCGCATGGTCGCCAGCCCGAACCTGTGTGACAGGTCCTGGATCACCGACCAGTACGACCGGTACGTCCAGGGCAACACCGTCCTGGC
>DASVBF010000402.1:0-4827 GCA_036375975.1 Nocardioidaceae bacterium
ACGGTGTTCCAGTAGGTCAGGAGGACCTTGCGCACCGTCTCCTGGATCGTGGCGTGGCCGACCCGCCGCGCCGACCAGGGCGATCCCGCCGCGGCCATGAACCAGCGCACGGCGTCGGCACCGTGCTGCTCCATCAATGGCATCGGCTCGAGGATGTTGCCCAGATGCTTCGACATCTTCCGGCCGTCCTCGGCGAGGATGTGGCCGAGGCAGAGCACGTTGCGGTAGGACGACTCGTCGAAGACGATCGTGCCGACAGCCATCAGGCTGTAGAACCATCCGCGGGTCTGGTCGATGGCCTCGCAGATGAAGTCCGCGGGGTAGGCCCGGTCGAACTTCTCGGCCGACCCTGCGGTGTACGGGTAGCCCCACTGGGCGAACGGCATCGAGCCGCTGTCGAACCACGCGTCGATCACCTCGGGCACCCGCCGGGCCTCGGCTCCGCACGTGGATCCGTCGAGCTGCGCCGGGCAGGGGAAGGTGACCTCGTCGACGTACGGCCGGTGCGGGTCGAGCCCGGACTGGTCGGAGCCGGTCAGCTTCGAGAGCTCGGCAAGGGAGCCGACGCAGGTCTGGTGGCCCTCGTGGCAGCGCCACACGGGCAGCGGCGTGCCCCAGTAGCGGCTGCGCGACAGCGCCCAGTCGATGTTGTTGTTCAGCCAGTCGCCGTAGCGGCCCCACTTGATCGTGTCGGGGTACCAGTTGGTCCGCTCGTTCTCGCGGAGCAGGGCGTCCTTCACGGCGGTCGTCCGGACGTACCAGGAGGGCTGGGCGTAGTAGAGGAGCGCGGTGTGGCAGCGCCAGCAGTGGGGGTAGGTGTGCTCGTACGCCAGGTGCCGGAACATCAGCCCCCGTTCGTCGAGGTCCTTCACCAGGTCGGCGTCGGCATGCTTGAAGAACTGTCCGCCGACCAGGGCGACCGAGTCCTCGAAACGCCCGTCGGCCCTCACCGGGTTCAGCACCGGCAGGCCGTAGGCCCTCGCGACCTTCATGTCGTCCTCGCCGAAGGCCGGGGACTGGTGCACGAGCCCGGTGCCGTCCTCGGTGGTGACGTAGTCGGCGAGCACGACGAAGTGGGCACCGGCGTCGCTCGGCGGGAAGTCGATGAGCTCGAAGGGGCGCTGGTAGGTCCAGCGCTCCATCTCGGACCCGCGCAGGGTGGCCTCGACGGACCAGCCCTCACCGAGCACCTGCTCGAACAGCGGCTCGGCCACGACCAGCGTCTCCTCGCCGTCGGTGGCCACGACGTAGTCCACGTCCGGGTGCGCCGCCACGGCGGTGTTGGACACCAGGGTCCACGGCGTCGTGGTCCATACGAGCAGGCCCGCGCGGCCGGCGTACGGGCCGGAGGTCAGCGGGAAGCGGACGTACACCGAGGGGTCGGTGACGGTCTCGTAGCCCTGCGCGAGCTCGTGGTCGGAGAGCGCGGTGCCGCACCGGGGGCAGTACGGCGCCACCCGGTAGTCCTCGACGAGCAGGCCCTTGTCGTAGATCTGCTTCAGAGCCCACCACACCGACTCGATGTACGAGCTGTCCATCGTGCGGTAGGGATCCTCGGTGTCGACCCAGAACCCCATCCGGTCCGACATCTCCTCGAACGCGTCGACGTGGCGCAGGACTGACTCTCGGCACCGCGCGTTGAACTCAGCGACTCCATAGGCCTCGATGTCCTGTTTGCCCGAGAAGCCGAGCTCCTTCTCCACCGCCAGCTCCACCGGCAGGCCGTGGCAGTCCCAACCGGCCTTCCGTTCGACCCGGTAGCCCTGCATGGTCTTGAAGCGGGGGAAGAGGTCCTTGAAGACCCGAGCCTCCACGTGGTGGGTGCCCGGCAGTCCGTTCGCTGTCGGAGGCCCTTCGTAGAACGTCCAGGTGGGCCGGCTGCCTGCCAGGTCCAGCGACTTGTCGAAGATCTTGTTGTCGCCCCAGAACGCGAGCACGCCGTGCTCGAGCGCGGGCAGGTCGACCTGCGGCGGGACCGGGTTGTACTCACTCATCGCGTGCGTCCTTCTCAGCAACAACTCAGGGGCTGAAGGGACGACTCCCGGCCACCGGACCGGGCCCGCGGTACCACCCTCCTTGGCCGTCCGGGTCTTGACGAGCCCCCGACACGGCCCTCTCGTGGGCCGTCGCTGCCGGTTCTACCCGTCCCGGCCGACCACCTGCGGCGGGACGCTCTTCCGGCGGCTCCGGGGTGATCTTCACCGTTGCCGACACCCCCGGGCTCACACCGTCCCCGGGTCGCTCACGGCCGTGCAGCGGCTACTCGTCCCATCAACGCCTTGCGACGCCTCCAAGTCTGCCAGACTGATTGCGTCTCGGACACACGGGTGTTCGTATGCGGATTTGTTTGAAGCCATGCGAGTGAAGGCATATCCTCGCGGCACGCGTGTGGTGGAAACCACACATCCAGGCTGGATAGGGGGCCCTTCGGCCATGGCACGAACCACCGCGAAGAAGCTCGCAGGCAAGACGGCCGCGGCCGCCAAACGGGTCACCTCCACGGTGACCCGGAGGTCCAGCAAGACTACGACGACCAAAGCAGCTTCGACACGGGGTGGCGGATCCGCGACGAGGACCGCCACGAAGTCCTCGACTGCGAGTGCCAAGAAGGCCGCCAAGGCCCCCGCCACGCCTGCCGCGAAGAAGTCGGCGGCGAAGAAGGCGCCGGCCGCCAAGTCGGTCACCAAGAAGTCTGCGGCGAAGAAGGCCCCGGCCACCAAGACGTCTGCGAAGAAGGCACCGGCCACCAAGGCGTCTGCGAAGAAGGCACCGGCCACCAAGTCGGTCACCAAGAAGTCAGCGGCGAAGGCCCCCGCCACCAAGACATCTGCGAAGAAGGCCCCGGCCAAGAAGGCGTCCGGCGCGGGCAGGACGAGCACGGCAAAGCGGACGACCACCGCGAAGCCGACGAAGAAGTCCCCGGCCGCGACCACGAAGAGCTCGCCGAAGAAGGCGACTGCGAAAGCGGCAGTGACCAAGACCACCGCGAAAAAGCCCACGCCGAAGAAGGCAACGGCGCAGACTGTCGCCAAGACCACGAGGACGAGCGCCGGAGGGACCGGCGGCAGGAAGGGCGCAGTCAAGACGGCGGCGACGACTGCGAGGAAGACGGCACCCACGGGGACCGCCGCGAAGAAGAGCTCCCCGAGCAAGGCGGCCGCGAAGGCGCCCGCGTCTACACAGAAGGCTTCGGTGAAGAAGATGGCTACTACCGCGAAGAAGACCGTCGAGCAGCTCGCGGTCAAGGCCGACGAGAAGCCCTGGACTGCCACGGAGCTCGACGAGGTCCGCGACGAGCTCAACACCGAGCGCGAGCGGCTGAGGGCCGAGCTCAACCTCGCCGAGGTGGAGCTGGCGGACCTCATGCGCGACGCCGGCGACGGCGCGGGCAACGATCAGGCCGACGTGGGTTCCACGACGTTCGAGCGGGACCACGAGATGAGCCTCGCCAACAACGCCCGGGCACTGCTCGAGCAGACCGAGCACGCGCTCGACCGGATCGAGAACGGCAGCTACGGCGTCTGCGAGAGCTGTGGCCAGCCGATCGGCAAGATGCGGTTGATGGCCTTCCCGCGTGCCACACTGTGCCTGTCATGCAAGCAGCGCGAGGAGCGTCGCTGAACTCCAGCGACAACACCGATCCCCAGACCGTCCCGTCCAGCCAGAGCCGCCGTCGGTACCTCTGGCTGTTCGCTGTCATCGCGGCGAGCGCGTACGCGCTCGACGTGGTCACGAAGTCCTTGGCGTTGGAGTACCTCCGGGGGGAGCCGCGCATCCCTCTGCTCGGTGACGTCCTCTCGCTCTACCTGACCCACAACTCGGGCGCAGCGTTCAGCTTCCTGACCGGCCAGACACCCCTGCTCTCGATCGTGGCGATCGTGGCCGTCGTCGTGGTCGTCTGGCTGGCACGGCGTCTCGGGAGCGCCGGCTGGGCGATCGGTCTGGGGTTCCTGCTCGGCGGCGTGGCGGGCAACCTGACCGACCGGCTGGTGCGGGACCCCGGATTCCTGCGCGGGCACGTCGTCGACTTCTTCATGCTGCCGCACTTCCCGGTCTTCAACGTGGCCGACATCTGCATCAACATCGCGGCAGGCACGATGATCCTCCAGGCGCTGCGCGGGGTCAGCATCGACGGCACTCGTCACAGCGAGCCCACCGGCGACGAGTCCGACGGCGCTGGGAAGGCCGCCGGCTCGTGAGTGCATTTTTCGAACCCCCCGGAGGAGCGGAGTACCGCTCGCTCCTCGTCCCGGAGGGTCTGGCGGGAGAGCGGCTCGACGCGGCCATCGCGCGGCTGTTCGGGCTGTCGCGGACTCGCGCCGCGGACCTCATCGCCGCAGGCAACGTCACCCTCGGCGGGGAGCTGGCCGCCAAGTCGGACCGGGTGCACCCCGGTGTCCTCCTCGAGGTGGAGATCCCCGCCTTCGTCGACCCCGTGGCCGTGACACCCGAGACCGTCGAGGGGATCTCCATTCTCTACGATGACGACGCGATCGTCGTGATCGACAAACCGGTCGGCGTTGCCGTGCACCCCAGCCCGGGGTGGACCGGCCCGACCGTCGTGGGGCACCTCGCCGGCGCAGGATTCCAGATCGCAACGAGCGGCGCTGCCGAACGGAAGGGGATCGTGCAGCGGCTCGACGTCGGCACGTCGGGCGTGATGGTGATCGCGAAGAGCGAGCACAGCTACTCGGTGCTCAAGAACGCCTTCCGGCAGCGCACCGTGGACAAGACCTACCACGCGCTGGTCCAGGGGCACCCGGACCCGTTGCGCGGCACCGTGGACGCCCCGATCGGCCGGCACCCGAAGTACGACTACAAGTTCGC
>DASVBF010000403.1:0-4810 GCA_036375975.1 Nocardioidaceae bacterium
GCCGCTCGGGATGGCCTGTCAGGGACGGGTGTACCAACAAGCTGACTTCGTCCACCAGTCCGTCGTGGAGGAGCGCACCGATGAGCGCCCCGCCGCTATCAACGCGCACGACCCGCGCGCCGCGCCGGGCAAGGGTGTCGAGAGCCGCAGCCAGATCGACTCGGTCGACGCCGCCGACGATCTCGTCGACGGGCTCGAAGCGCTCCGGCGTGGCCTCGGCTCCCAGCGCCACGACGTCGGACCAGTATCCTGCCGTCCTTAGCGCCTCCCACTCGTGCACGCGCGCCCTGCTGTCGACGACGGCGAGCAGCGGACCATCTCGCGCAGGACCGGGGTGGTCGCCTTCGCGCATCGCGGTCTCCTGGGCAAGCACGGTGTCGGCACCGGTGAGCGTGACATCCTCGTGCCACGTCCGGATGAGCTTGTAGAACCGGGCGATGTCGGCAGGGAAGCCGACGGTCGCGCCGTCCAGCGACACCGCGACGTGTGCGACGACGAAGGGTCGCTTGGATGCCGGACCCCCGCCTGCTGTCGTCACCTCGGTCGTTGGCACGGACTCCTCCTCGTGACGCCGCCCTTCATCGTCAGCAGGCACCGCCGTTCTGTCCAGAGCCAACAGACCCGAGGCCCCCCGCTCTGTCCAGCGTGACTACAAGGAGATCTTCCGCTGGGAGTGCGTCCCGACGACCCGCAGGGACGACGTCCACATGCGGAAGCAACTCTGAGGTTCCCGCGTAAAGCCACGGTCGGTGACGCCCGCCGACGTCCGGAACTGCCGCGTTGAGGGAAGTCGAGGTGCCAAGAAGGCGCGTCTGACCGCGGCGTCAAGGCGCCCAGTAGGACGAGGCTTGGCGGGTCTGACCCCTCGACGTGATCCCGTCAGGGCAGACCGGCGTGCGGGACCTCGACCCGCACCGCCCGGATCTCTGCCTCGCGAGCCGCGCTACGGGCATGTTCGTCGAAGTCAGGCGCGCAACAGAGGAACAGCGTACGCCCGTCACTGCCCCCGAGCATGCAGGCAAACACCCCACCGCCCGGCATGATCTCCTCAAGGATCTCCCCACCCTCGGCGACCCGGCAGACACGACCACCAGCCGCGTCGGCAACCCACATGCAGCCTTCTGCATCAAGGCAGCAGCCATCGGGAGCGAGGACGGCCTGCGGCACCGCCTCGCCGACCACGCGACTGGTCGGGAGGTCACCGAACCTCGCCCAGTCACGACGCTCACCGAGACTGCCGTCAGGCTGGATCCTGAACGCGCTGATGCGGTTGCCGAACGTCTCATCAACGATGAGGGTGCCTCCGTCGGAGGTCACCACGCTGCCGTTGGGAAACCACAGGTCCTCGGCCACCTCGGTGACCGAGCCGTCAGGGTCGATCCGCAGCAGGCTTGCAGTCTCAATATCTGCTCCGCCCATGAGGTCGAACCCGAAGTTGCCCAGCCAGCACCGGCCCTCAATGTCCACCACCATGTCGTTCGGATGCGCGGTGACGGCATCGGTGACGTCCGCGTGCACGACAACGCTGCCGTCGGACTCGCGACGCATCACCTTGCGGTCCTTCATCGACACGAACACCAGCCGGCCATCCGGCAACCAGCCCAGACCCGATGGCTGGGCGGGCACCTCAACCTCAGTCCGCAAGTCCTGGCCCGACTCGGTCATCGAATAGATCGCGTGGGTATAGAAGTCGGCGAACCACAGTCGATCCTCGTGCCATCGTGGGCATTCGGTGTAGGACATGCCGGATATCACGCTCTGGACGGCCCGCTCAGTCATGTGCTCGATCCTAGCCATCGGTGTGATCTGCGACACTGACCAGGCAGTGGCTCAGCCGCGTCACTCCGCCGTGTCATACCGCCGTCTGTCGGCCCGCCCGACTTTCACGGACATGCCGATGACAGGACGTCCAGCCCGGGTGTGTGACATCCATCCGTGCACACATGCCTGGCGTGCGGTTAACTCCGGTCTCGGTGACCCCTGTGGGATGGGGACTCGGCGTCCGACCAGATCTGCCCGTGTTGTGGCCTGCACTACGGCTACGACGATGCCGCCCAGGGCCGTGGTGACCCGACGAGCAGTTACTACGCGGGATGTCGTGCTCGCTGGGTGATGGACGGATGCCCTTGGTTCTCCACCACCACGAGGCCGCCAGAAGGATGGTCGGGCAAAGAACAGGTCCGTCAGGTGTTTGGGGCGTAGATGAAGCGCACTCTTCTGCCGCGGAGAGTGAAGCTCGGACGTGCCGATGAGCGTGCGCTCATGCCAAGGTAAGCGTGGCTTCGCCGTGCGCAGCTTTGACCCTTCGCCGACGAAGTCCCCACGAGGACAACAGGGCCACAGCAGCGATCGGGCCGTAGAGAGACGCGAGTGTGAAGACCAGCTCGGCCGGACCGTGGGGACCCGGCAAGGAGTCACCGATCCAGAGCAACGCGCCGATGCTCGTGATCGTGACCCAGGGGCCAGGCAGGACCAGCAGGCAGACCGCCAACTCGGACGCTCCCCACAGCCGGGACAGGCATGCCACAAGACCCCCAGCGAGCAGCTGCTCCGAAGGCATGAGCCAGTACATGGGCTGCATCGCACTGAGCAGCAGGAGTGCGATGCCGACGGCGCCAACCGTCCAATCGATGTAGCCGATCGGACCGCGGGTCCCTGTGCGGGCCAGCGCGAGCAGGAGCAGGCCGGGCGTCAGGAGCGAGATATGCCCTCCCACCAGGGAGAGGACCTGGCCGGCGAGCACCGCCAAGAGCCCAAGGATCCGCACCGACCCGACAATCGCCACCATGCTCACGAATAAGGTGTTGCCGCCTCGCGGTCCCCAAGTCCCGAGAACGCACGGATCTGCCGCGTTGAGGAAAGTCCGCAACTGCCGATGAGCGGACGTGTCGAAAGCGGGCAAGATGGCGGCATGACTGGCGAGCCCATTGCCCTCGCACTTGACGATGACGAACGACAGTTCCTGAGAGCGGCAATGCTCAACTGGGGAGGCCCCGCCGAGCCGACCCATGAGTTCGCCGTCGCGTTGGGGTTCCACAATGCTGAATCCCTGTCCCGCGACGTGTGGAACCTCTGGAAGACCCTCGAAACCGAAGGTGCCTTGCCAGCGGCGGATTGGCGACGCGTATTGCTCGCAGCGGAGGTCGTCTTCGCAAGCGACGTGGTAGGGGCGGGGTTGGACTGGTCCATCGTCTCCGGCTTCCCAGACGACGAGTCCATTCGCATCCTCCGACGGCTGCAACGGAAGTTGCCTCGCTGGAGAGGAAGCGTCCAGTTCACAACCGATGAGGACGGGCACGTCCACCTCAGCGACTTGGAGCGTCCATCGTCGTAACACCCTCATCTAATGGCTTCTGCCGGCCTGCTTCGGCAGGCTTGGTTCCGGTAGCGGCCAGCGGGTCAGCACTCTTCTCATCTGATCGCTTGCAGGTCTCGCGGCAGACCGTGCGCCCGTTGGTCGTGAGGAGGCGTAAACCGCTGCTGGGATGTCGTGCCCCATCTCGATGGTGAGCACTTGAACCATTAGATCGCTGGCTGTCCTCCTCCGCGCTGCTGACCATGGTGAGGCGAGTAGGAAGGCGAGGCGGTGCTCTTCATCGGAGATGACTGGGCCGAGGACCATCACGACATCGAGCTGGTCGACGACCAGGGCCAGGTGCTGGCCCGCAGGCGATTGCCCGAAGGCATCGAGGGAATCGCGGGGCTCCATGCGCTGGTCGGCGAGCACCTGCCCGAGGAGTGGGCAGAGCTGGAACCCGAGCAGGTGCAGGGTTTGGTCAAGGTCGGGATCGAGACCGACCGCGGACCGTGGGTGGCGGCACTGGTCGCAGCCGGATACGAGGTGTTCGCGATCAACCCGATGTCGGTGGCGCGCTACCGCGAACGGCACTCCACCTCTGGGGCGAAGTCCGACGCTGGCGACGCGCACGTGCTGGCCGAGATCGTCCGCGTCGACCGAGCTCATCACCGCCCGGTGGCCGGAGACACCCAAGAGGCCGAGGCCATCAAACTGGTCGCGCGCACCCACCAGAGCTTGATCTGGGAGCGCAGCCGACATGTGCTGCGGCTGCGCTCGGCATTGCGGGACTTCTTCCCCGCCGCGCTCGAGGCCTTCACCGACCTCGATGCACCCGACGCGGTCGAGCTGCTTGGGGCCGCACCCGACCCCGACCGCGCTCGTCGGCTGACCCGACGCCGGATCACCACTGCACTGCGCCGAGCCAACCGGCGCAACGTCGAGGCCAGGGCCATCGAGATCCAGCAGATTCTGGGTGCTGAGCAGCTGCGTCGGTCGAGCCCAGTGGAGTCGGCCTACGCCGCGATCGTGGCCAGCCAGGTCGCCATCGTGGCGACCCTCAACGCCCAGATCGACCAGATGGCGGCGGTGGTGGAGGCGCATTTTGGCCGGCACCCGGACGCTGAGATCTACGCCAGCCAACCCGGCCTCGGTGTGGTTCTCGCCGCCCGGGTGCTCGGCGAGTTCGGCGACGACCCACACCGCTACACCGACGCCAAGGCACGCAAGAACTACGCCGGCACCGCCCCGATCACCAAGGCCTCAGGCAAGAAGAAGGTCGTGCTCGCCCGCTACGCGCGCAACCGCCGACTCGGCGACGCGCTGCAGCAATGGGCGTTCTGCTCGCTGCGCGGGTCCCCGGGAGCGCGGGCTTACTACCACCAGCTCCGCGCCCGCGGCACCGGTCACCAAGCCGCCTTACGCCAGCTCGCCAACCGCCTCGTCGGGATCCTCCACGGCTGCCTAAAGACCCACACCCTCTACGACGAACACACCGCCTGGAGCCACCACTTG
>DASVBF010000040.1:0-11326 GCA_036375975.1 Nocardioidaceae bacterium
GGTGATGATGATGTCGGCGACGGGGAGGACGTCCTCGAGGGTGGTGACCTGGTAGCCGTCCATCGCCGCCTGCAGCGCGCAGATCGGGTCGATCTCGGTGACGACCACGCGGGCGCCCTGGCCGCGCAGCGACTCGGCACAGCCCTTGCCGACGTCGCCGTAGCCGCAGACCACGGCGACCTTGCCGCCGATGAGCACGTCGGTGGCTCGGTTGATGCCGTCGATCAGCGAGTGGCGGCAGCCGTACTTGTTGTCGAACTTGCTCTTGGTCACCGAGTCGTTGACGTTGATGCCCGGGAAGAGCAGCGATCCTTCCTTCATCATCTCGTAGAGACGGTGGACGCCCGTGGTGGTCTCCTCCGTCACGCCCTTGATCTCGTTGGCGATCGTCGTCCACCGGCGGGAGTCCTCGGCCAGCGAGTCGGCGAGGACCTGGAGGATGACCTTCTTCTCGGTGTTGTCCGTGGTGTCCGGCGAGTCGACCGTCCCGGTCTTCTCGGCCTCGACGCCGAGGTGGAGGAGGAGCGTGGCGTCACCGCCGTCGTCGAGGATCATGTTGGCGAACTCGCCGTCGGGCCAGCGCAGGATCTGCTGGGTGCACCACCAGTACTCCTCCAGCGTCTCGCCCTTCCAGGCGAACACCGGGACTCCGGCGGGGTTCTCGGGAGTGCCCTCAGCGCCCACCACGACGGCAGCGGCCGCGTGGTCCTGGGTCGAGAAGATGTTGCAGGAAGCCCAGCGCACCTCCGCTCCCAGCGCAGTGAGGGTCTCGATGAGCACGGCGGTCTGGATCGTCATGTGCAGTGAGCCGGCGATCTTCGCACCCGCCAGGGGCTTGGAGTCGGAGTAGCGCTCGCGCATCGCCATCAGACCCGGCATCTCGTGCTCCGCCAGGGTGATCTCGGTCCGGCCGTAGTCGGCCAGGGAGAGGTCGGCAACCTTGAAGTCCATGAACATCCTCATCTCGGGGGCAACCCGGCCAGACTACCTGCCGCCGGCGACGGTCCGTGCATCCATCGGTCGCCGCCGCAGGCCACGGCGGCGTTCAGTGGCCGGCCGGGGCAGGAGGCGTGGTGCGGGTCTCCGGGACGTGACCCGCGACGTAGATGTCGGGCTCGATGTAGATGACGTGAGCGGTCGGCTCCACCTCGCGGATCGCCTGCTCCGCCTGGTCGATGCACCCGGCCACCGCGGCGGCCTCGGCGTCGCGGGGCACGCCGACCTTCACCGCCACCAGCAGCTCCTCGGGACCGAGGTGCAGCGTCTTCATGTGGATGACGCGTTCTATGCCCGATGTGCCCTCGAGCGCGTCGTGGATCTTGCGCTGCGCCTCGACCGACGCCGCCTCCCCGAGGAGCAGGCTCTTGGTCTCCAGGGCCAGGACCACCGCGACGGAGACGAGCAGCAGGCCGATGGCGGTGGTGCCGGCGACGTCCCAGTACTGGTTGTCGGTCATCAGGCTCAGCCCCACGCCGAGAAGGGCGAAGACGAGGCCCACGAGCGCCGCGAAGTCCTCCAGGAGGATGACCGGCAGCTCCGGCTGCTTCGCGCGGCGGATGAACTGCGGGAAGCTCGCGTTCCCCTTGATCTTGCTCGTCTCGATGATCGCGGTCCGGAACGACAGCGACTCCAGGACGATCGCCACCACCAGGACGACGACGGGCACCAACCGCCTCCAGTCCGCGACGGTCTCTGCATGACCGGCGTGGATCTCCTCGTACTTGTGGTAGGCCTCGTAGAGCGCGAACAGGCCGCCGACCGAGAACAGCACGATCGCCACGATGAAGGAGTAGATGTAGCGCTCCCGGCCGTAGCCGAACGGGTGCTCCTCGGTCGGGCCCTTCCGCGCCTTCTTCCCGCCGAGGAGGAGCAGCCCCTGGTTGCCGGAGTCGGCGACCGAGTGGATCCCCTCCGCCAACATGGAGGAGAACCCGGTCATGAAGAACGCCACGAACTTGGTGAGGGCGATTCCCAGGTTGGCGAGCAGGGCCGCCACCACTGCCTTCGTGCCGCCGTCGGCTGCCATGAGCTTCCTTCCGATCGGGAACCGGCCCTGGACGGACCGGAACGTCCGGAAAACCCTAGCCGGTGAGTCCGGCGTTCAGACTGTCCAGGCCCACGCCGAGGTAGGTCGCGGCGAAGGTGCCGGTAGCCAGCAGGGCGGCATACCGTGCGACCTCGTTGGCCGCCTCGGTGGCGACGGTCTCGACGCGGATGTCACGCTCGGCAGCGGCCGCGACCAGCCGGCCGCGCTGCTCCCTGACCGAGGCGTCGACGGAGCCGTCGTCGAGGATCACCAGGATCGGTCGACGCTCGACCGGCGTCGGCTCCGCCGCCTCGGCGTAGGGGTCGGCGAACGGGTCCGCGAACACGTCCCGTCGCCGCGCGGCCGCGATCACCGGGAGCAGGTGCTCGGCGTCGGCGGCCAGAGCGGCACGGCCGCTCGTGCGCCTGATCGACTCGGCCACCCGCCGTGCCGCGCGGGCCGCGAGCACCGAGCCGCCCCAGACGAGCGGGGTCGAGTCGGCCATCGCGATGGCGAGCATCTTCGCCGGGTTGACCGAGAGGTCCTTGTAGGGAGAACAGGCCAGGGCCACGTCGTCCAGAGCCGTCGCCACCGCCTCGGGGTCGGTCTCCGGGCCGAGGTCCAGCCGGTCGAGGAACTCGAGCATCACCACCGCGGTGGCCAGCTGGTCACCGGTGGTCACCGGAAGGATCGTGCTGTGCCGCCCGGCCGCATGGTCGGCGACCAGGCTGCGCTCCGGACAGGCGACGACGAGCTGGCAGCCTCGACGGATCGCCTCCGCGACCGCGGAGGCGCTCCCGGAGTCGCTGCCCTGGGGCGCAAGGACGGCCACCAGGTCCAGCGAGCCGGCCCAACCCGGCAGGCTCGGCCCCGGCCACGCCACGAACGGCACCGGACACCACGGCTCGAGCACGGCCCGCAGCAGCCGTGAGTCGGGTCCCGCCGCCACGACCGCGCGCGGGCGGGCCTCCCCTGCGGTCGCGGTGACGGCCGCCTCGATCGCCGCCATCGCCCCACCGGCCTCGCGGCGCACCCGGGCACCGGCCTCCGCCAGGGGCCTGAGCACCAGGTCGGCCTTCTCGAGGGCCTCCGCGTCGTCGAGCCGCGACTCGTCGAAGACCGCGGTCATCAGGCCTGCCCGGGCCGGCGCGCCTCGTCCACGAGCAGGACGGGGATGTCGTCACGGACCGGGTACGCGAGCCCGCAGGCGGTGCAGACCAGCTCCTGGGCCGGCTCGTCGACCCGCAGCTTCCCGTGACAGTCCGGGCAGACGATGATCTCGAGCAGGGTGGGGTTCAGGTTCATGCGTCTCTCCTGATCATGGCCAGAGCTTCGTCTCGGACCCGCGTCATCGTGGCCGCGTCCCGCCCCTCGGCGTTGAGCCGGAGGAGCGGCTCGGTGTTGGACGGGCGGACGTTGAGCCACCAGTCCTCGTGTGTCACGGTCAGCCCGTCGAGGTGGTCGAGGGTGACGCCGGGACGGTCGGCGTACTCCTTCTCGAGGCGGCGCAGGACCTCGGCCTGGTCGAGGACCGTCGAGTTGATCTCCCCGGAGGCGGAGTACCGGCTGAAGTCGGCGAGCAGCGCGGACAGCGGTCCGTCGTACTCGGCCAAGGCAGCCAGCGCGTGCAGCGCGGCCAGCAGGCCGGAGTCGGCGCGCCAGAAGTCCCGGAAGTAGAAGTGGCCGGAGTGCTCACCGCCGAACACCGCGCCGGTCTCGGCCATGGTCGCCTTGATGAAGGAGTGGCCGACCCGGGTGCGCACCGGGACACCGCCGTTCTCGGCGACGAGCTCCGGCACGGCACGGGAGGTGATCAGGTTGTGGATCACCGTCGCGCCGGGATGCTTCGCGAGCTCGCGCGCGGCGATCAGGCCAGTGAGGACGGAGGGGCTGACGAGCTCGCCCCGCTCGTCGACGAGGAAGCACCGGTCCGCGTCGCCGTCGAACGCCAGACCGACGTCGGCGCCCGTCTCGCGCACCTTCGCCACCAGGTCGTCGAGGTTCGCCGGGTCGATCGGGTTGGCCTCGTGGTTCGGGAACGTGCCGTCGAGCTCGAAGTACATCGGCACCAGCTCGACGTCCACCCGGCCGAGCACCGCGGGGACCGTGTGGCCGGCCATCCCGTTGCCTGCGTCGACGACGACCTTCAGCCGACGCCCGCGCACCGGCGCGAGGGAGAGCAGGTACTCCGCGTAGGAGTCGAGCACGTCGGACTCCGTGACCGATCCTCGTCGACCCGACGGCCCGACGGAGGCTCGTGCGGAACCCACCAGGTCTCGGATCTCCGTCAGCCCCGTGTCGACGCCGATCGGGACCGCGTGGGCCCGGCACATCTTGATCCCGTTGTAGCGGGCCGGATTGTGGCTCGCGGTGAACATGACTCCCGGCATCTCGAGACGACCCGAGGCGAAGTAGAGCTCGTCGGTGGAGGCGAGCCCGATCATCACGACGTCGGCACCGGCGGCCGCGGCTCCGTCGGCGAACGCCTCGGCGAGGCTTGGTGAGGAAGGTCGCATGTCGTGTCCGACCACCACGGAGGCACCCGCAGCACCCGTCACCTGCACGAATGCCGCGCCCGTCGCCCGTGCGAGGTCCTCGTCGATCTGGTCCGGAACAGTGCCGCGGACGTCGTACGCCTTGAAGACGGCAGCGAGGTTCCCGGGCTCGGTCGTGGCGGACATGACTCGACCCTACCGTCCACGAAGGCTCAGCTGTCCGGGGATCGGAGCACCCGGAGATGGCCGCGGCGGCCGACCTCTCGGGTGCCGTCGGGGGTGAGCCCCACGGCTGGATGCGCGCGCTCCTCGGGCGGCACCGGCCGGGCTGCCTCGCGGACGGCGTCGGCGAGGGCGAGGAGATCGTCACTGGACGGGCCGAGGGCGTCGGGATCCGGCGCCAGGCGCATGATCTCCCACCCACGCGGAGCGCTCAGACGATCGCTGTGGGCTTCGCAGAGGTCGTAGGCATGGGGCTCGGCATACGTGGCGAGCGGCCCCAGGACGGCAGTCTGATCGGAGTAGACGTAGGTCAAGGTGGCCACCGCCGGACGTCCGCAAGCGGTGCGCGAACAGCGACGGGCAGAACTCACGGCCCAGACGCTACATCCTGGCGAGGTTGCCAGCGACTAGGCTCGCGGCGTGGAAGCGAGCCGATCGTCAGCCCGCCCTTCGACGGGACCCCCGCCCCCCTCCGTCACGGGTCCCCGGAGGGACAGCCGCCGTGACCGCAGGGGGCGCGGCATGCGGGGGCCGGCGGTGCTTCCGGGGCCGCTGTCGCCGCGCGGGGTGCCCGGGACGCGCTCGCCCCGAGAGATCTTCGACTCGGCCGTCCTCGGCGCCGTGCGCCGCCTCGACGCACGCTGGCACGAGCAGCTCGTGCGCATCGAGTTCGCCGTTGAAGAGACTCCGCTCAGCTCCCCCGACCGGACCTCGGATACCGTCCCGCTGGCCTCTCTCGTGCGAGGCACGGGGTCCACGCCCACCCGGATCGTGCTCTTCCGTCGACCGATCGAGCTGCGGTGCGAGACACGTTCGGACCTGAGCGCGATGGTCCTGGCCATCCTCGTCGAACAGGTCTCGGACCTTCTCGGGCTGCCTCCCGAGGAGATCGACCCGGGCTACGAGGTGGAGTAGCTCAACGCACGACCGGGACCACGACCGGCCGCTCCAGTCTCAGCGGCAGCGCCTGGAGCGGCACCTGCGAGTCGCCGCTGCCACCTGCCACGGAGACACCGCCCGAGACATCGCCCTTCACCGGATCGACCACCACGTAGGCGGCCTTTCCCTTCGGACTCCAGGCTGTAGTAGCGGTCGCGGGCACCTTCAGCTCGGTGGAGTCGATCTCCTTGCCGCTGGCCGAGTAGGCCGTCACCCTGGCCCTGGCGGCGGCGGCCCCGGCCGTGAGCTGCACGTCGGCGGCGGTGTTCTCCTCGAGCAGCGCGGCTGACGGCCCGTCGAGGACGGACACCGCCCCCGCGTAGGTGACGTCCCTGCCGCGGGAGGAGCGGACGGTCGCGGTCACCGGCACCGGCGAGCGGAGTACGACGGCCGCCGAGGCACGACCAACCGCCTCACCCAAGTCCTCCGTCACCACGGACCGGGGCGGGACGCGCACCTCCTCGAGCCCGGTGGGCGCGAAAGAGCCGGACTCGCCGGAGATCCGCACCTCGACGAGTGCCTCCCGGTCGGTCGGGTTGGCCACGACGAGGCTGCGCCGGTCGGCGAGGCGGGGCAGCGGCGCAAGCGTCATCGAGCGCGAGGCCTCCAGCTGGCCCGGGACCCACTCGCGCCCGGGTTCGGCGGCCGGCTGCGTGGCGAAGCTGTCGGCGAGCCCTGCCGCCACGCGACCGCGCGTGGCGTCCACGCGGACCATCAGCTCGTCGGACTGGGGGGCGACGTCGACCATGTCGATGGTCCGCACCTCGCCGGGAGCGACGGTGATGCCGCGGGTGCCGACATCCTCCGCGACCCCGGACGGCCCCTGCACGACAACGTCCACGACCGCCGGCCCGGGGTCGACGTTGGCTATCACCAGCTGGGAGCGGTGATCCAGGGCGGCTCCGCCGCCCGTGAACGACCACCGGGAACGTGCCTGGAGGCATTGCTGCAGAGCGAAGCCTGCTCCGTCGGCACGGTCGGCCTGGAACGTCGCACGCCCGACCGCTGCCGAACCCGTTGCGGTCACCACGAGCCCCTCGCCCGAGCTCGGAGGGTCGAGGGTGCGCACGCGGCCTCGCGCGCCCTGGACCTCCGGTGTGCCCTTCGAACCGACCGGACCAGTCGTGAGGTCCCCCCCGTCGGAGGCGTCGCCCGTGTCCGGGACGGGAGCGGCGAGGGTCCAGCTCTGGCCGGAGGCCGCGCCGGGCCAGCCGAGGCACGCCGTGGTGACCTCGTCGACCGGCACGGAGCTGGGGCGAGGAGCCGCCTCGGGCGGGGCCTCGACCATGCCGCCCAGGACGAGCAGGGCTGCTGCCAGCACGACGAGTGCGGCGCCGACAGCGGCGCCGCGTGCGGGACGCCTGCTCGGCCGCGGTCGACGGCGGGTCGCAACCCGGCGGCCGGCGCTCGGTGTGCTCATCGACGGACCCTCCTGCTCGGCGCGGCGAGGACAACGGCAGCCACGACGGCCACAGCCTGGAGCACCAGGAGGGCCGGCCGGTAGGACGTCTGCCGCTCGGGAAGCGAGGCGCGGCTGGGCTCCGCCTCGAGCTCCCAGGCACGCGACCCCGGCCTCAGGGCGCTGGCCGGCCGCAACCCGCTGACCGCGTCGAGGTTGCCGGCGAGGTCTCGGTCCGCGGGCGGTGGGAGATAGACGAACTTGACGCCGTAGCTGCTGAGCCTGTCCACCTGGTCCGCCGTCGGGGCGGTTGCCAGGTCTCCCACCAGCGCGGTGAGCCGGTCCTGCGCGTCGCCGGTTGCAGCGACGGTGTCCTCTCCCAGCCGGGTCCCCTCCCCCCGGAGCAGGGTGTAGCCGAACCCCGAGCCCTCGTCTCGCACCACGAGGATCCCGTGATCGGGGTTCTCGACCGCCGCGTCGGTCATGTAGGTGGGGATGCGATGTGCCGGCCCCCTGTCCAGCGGCCCGTCGACGCCCGTCACGGCCCACCACAGCACGCCGACCACGGGCGCGAGCAGGGCGGCCACGACGACGACCAGGCCCACCGGCTGCCGCCAGCCGAAGCTCCGCCCGGACAGCTGCTCCCCGATCCCCGTGCCGGCGATGGCCACCGCTGTGACCGCGCCTCCTTGTGCGAGCAGGAGCGGGAAGCCCGCCCACACGCCCCGGGCGTCCAGGACGACGGCGGCCGCGAGGCCGACGAGGACGCCGAACCACGCGACGATGACCGCCGCGCGGGTGTTGCGCCTCAGCAGCGCAGCGGCCGCGGCGACCGCGATGCCGAGGGTGAGCCAGGCAGGTGCGGCACCCAGGTCGGCCGTCGCCGCACGTCCGCCGAGCAGTTCCCAGACGCCCAGGTCGGGGACCAGGTCGGGGACCGGCAGCCCGGCCTCGGCGTACCACGCCGAGACGCCGCCGCCGACGAAGCGCAGGACGGACCAGGGAAGAAGCAGCGCCGGCACCATGCCGACGGCGACCGCCACCGGCCCCCAGGTGCTCGGCTGCGCCCAGCCCGGGCGCGCGCCCACCAGGCCGGCGACGACGGCAACCAGGGCGAGCACGAGCGCGAGGACCCAGGCGACGGGGACGAAGGCTGTGAGGATCGCCAGCAGGAGCGCAGTGCGCCAGGCCGCCCGCCAACGGCGGTCCGGAGGCTGGGCGGGGGTGAGGTAGACCGCCGCGTTGGCCACCCAGGGCAGCACCACGGCCGCGGCGACGGTGCCCAGCCTGCCCTGTGCGACCGCCCCGGACAGCACGGGAAAGACGCCGTAGGCGACCGCGCCCCACAGCGCCGGCCGTCCGCGACCGACGACGGTGCGCAGAAAGCGGAGCGCCCCCCATGCGGCCAGCGGGACGCAGAGCAGGAACAGCACGTCCACGACCAGCCATGCCTTGGCGAGCAGGACCGACCCGGCGAGGGCAAGCGGCAGCAGGTAGGGGGCAGCAGACGTCGCGGAGCCCACACCCACCTCGTGCCACGACTCGAGGTAGAGGCGCCACCAGTCCGAGACGGACGCGGGCGACGGCAGGAGCGCGCCTCCGGTCAGGAAGCCGCTGCCGAGCAGGCCTCGCGCACCCACCAGGGCGAGCAGCACCAGGAGCGCGAAGACCCAGGCGGTCGGGCTGGACAGCAGCCGTGCGAGCAGGCCGGTGTCCTCGGGAAGGCTCTCCGCCTCCTCGGCCTCCGGGCCGGTCTCCGCCGTCCGTGCGCTCCTGCGGGCAGTGGACGCATCGGACGCCTGGTTCACCACGGCCATCGCGATGTCGGAGACGAAGTCGAGACCGTGCCGGTACGGCAGCCAGAACGGCGCGAGCAGCGGTCTGACCTCGCGCGCCGGCAGCGTCGCCGTCCGGCGTCTGGCCATCCGGCCCGCGATGATCCGGTCCGGACGTGCGTAGGTGCCGACCAGCGCAACGACCTCGTCGATGCTCTCCCGCGGGGCCCGGACCAGCAGGAAGCCGAGAGCCCGGATCAGGCTGCCGAAGAACAGGCGCACGAGGAGGAAGGGCAGCGCGGCCAGCGAGCAGTTCGCCAGGAGAGTGTAGAGCGCGGCCCGCCGTTCGTTGCGGCGGTGGTTGCCGACCAGGGGCGTACGCCGGATGCCCCGGGAGGCGGCTTCGACGTGGAAGACCACGGCGTCGGGGACGACCATCGTCCGGTGGCCTGCTCGTGCGGCGCGCCACCCTAGGTCGAGGTCGTTGCCGAACATCGGAAGGCGACGGTCGAACCCGCCAAGCTCCTCCAGAACCTCCCGGCGGACGAGCATCCCGGCCGAGCCGACGGCGAGCACCTCGCGGAGCCGGTCGTGCTGGCCCTGGTCGTACTCCCCCCGCTCGAGCCCCGTCTCGCGACGGCCCGTATAGCTCATGGTGATGCCGACCTCGAGCAAGCGGCGGAGAGAGGGCCATTCCCGGTGCTTCGGGCCGAGGATGGACACGGACGGGTTGGCCTCGGCCACCTCGAGCATCCGCTCGAGCGCGTCGGGAGCGGGGCGGCTGTCGTCGTGCAGGAGCCAGACCCAGTCGTCCGGGTCGTTGCCGGCCCCTGCCGAGTGCTCCAGGCCCAGAGCGACAGCGTCGGGAAACGTGGTCCGCCCCGGAGCGCCGACGACCGCCTGGGTGCCCAGGCGGGTGGTCAGCAGGTCCCCGCTGGCGTCGCTGCTTCCGGTGTCGACGGCGACCACCTGGTCGGGGTGACGTGTCTGCGCGATGAGACCGTCGAGCACCGCCGGCAGCCACCGCGCACCGTTGTGGCTCACCAGCAGGGCAGTAACTCTCACGGCGCCCAACCCTAACGAGGACGGGCAACCGCCCTGGAACCGGGACGGGCAGTGCGGCTCTCGCCACACTGCCCGTTGTCGCCCTAGACCGCCCGCTTCTTCAGCTTGCGCCGCTCACGTTCTGAGAGGCCGCCCCAGATGCCGAACCGTTCGTCCTTCTCGAGTGCGTACTCGAGGCACTCGCTCCGCACCTCGCAGGTGAGACACACCCGCTTGGCCTCCCTCGTAGAGCCACCCTTCTCGGGAAAGAAAGCCTCGGGGTCGGTCTGCGCGCACAGAGCACGCTCCTGCCAACCAAGTTCCTCGGCTTCTCCGTCGACCACGTAGAGCTCTCTCACGGCATTCCGCCCTTCGACCCGTGAGATCCTTCCCAGGACCCCCATTGTTACCTGTGCTCTTGTGGAGCACTGGCCTGACGCTAGTGGCAATCACTCCGCCCTGTGACCGAAATGAAGAACACTGTTGAAATTACATGCCTGTCGCAGATCCGAAGTCAACACTTCATCTGCTATATAGCCCCGTCCCGCCCGAGAAGTTGACCCAGACGTGCCATTGCGACAGAAAGCCCAGCGATGACTACCCCTGACTCTTCGGAACAAACCCACGCGAAGCACCTTTTTCCAGACGCTTCGCGAGGGCAGGAAAACGACTCCGGAACGACGCCTCGACGTGTCGTCGTCCTCTCCGGCGGGATCGGTGGGGCGAGGTTCATCACAGGACTCCTCCACCACCACGCGACCACCGGCATGCCGGCCGAGGTCACGGTCGTGGCGAACACCGCCGACGACCTCTGGCTGCACGGCCTCAAGGTCTGCCCGGACCTCGACACCGTCATGTACACGCTCGGAGGCGGGATCGACACCGAGCGAGGCTGGGGTCGCACCGACGAGACCTGGAGCGTCAAGGAGGAGATCGCCGCGTACGGCGTGGAGCCCACCTGGTTCGGGCTCGGCGACCGCGACCTCGCCACCCACATCGTGCGGACCGAGATGCTGGAGGCGGGGTATCCGCTCTCCGCGGTGACGGCCGCCCTCTGCAAGCGGTGGCAGCCCGGGGTGACCCTCCTGCCCATGACCGACGACCGCGTCGAGACCCATGTCGCGATCACCGACCCCGAGGCCGCCAGCGGGCGCCGCGTCGTGCACTTCCAGGAGTACTGGGTCAGGCTGCGCGCCGAGGTCCCCGCCGAGGCGCTCGTCTTCGTGGGGCTCGAGGACTCCTCAGCCGCGCCCGGCGTCATCGACGCCATCACCGACGCCGACCTGGTGATCGTCCCGCCCAGCAACCCGGTGGTCTCCGTCGGCACCATCCTGGGCGTCCCGCGGGTCCGCGAGGCGATGGCGGCGACCCGCGCCCGGGTCGTGGGCCTCTCCCCCATCGTCGGTGGCCACCACCTGCGCGGCAT
>DASVBF010000061.1:0-6125 GCA_036375975.1 Nocardioidaceae bacterium
GCCAGGACCAACCCCGACGCACCTCAGCACAAGGGCATCACGTACTTCCTCCTGGACATGGGCAGTCAGGGGATCGAGATCCGGCCGCTGCGCGAGATGACCGGCGAGGTGATGTTCAACGAGGTGTTCCTCGACGGCGTCGTGGTGCCCGACGACTGCGTGGTGGGCGAGGTCGACAGCGGCTGGAAGCTCGCCCGCACGACGCTGGCCAACGAGCGCGTCGCCATGAGTGGCTCGTCTCTCGGCATGAGCGTCGAACAGGCGCTGCGGGTCGTGCAGGCACGCGGTGGCATCACGACGGTCGAGAAGCAGCGCCTCGGCGCCGCCGTGGCCGACGCGGTCACCGTCACGATGCTGGGTGCCCGCTCGACCCTGCGTTCGCTGGCCGGCCAGGGGCCGGGAGCGGAGTCGAGCGTTCAGAAGCTCGTCGGCGTGCGCCACCGCCAGGAGTCCGCGGAGCTGGCTTACGAGCTGCTCGGCCCCGAGGCGCTCGTCGGCGGAGAGGAGGCGCGTGAGGCACTGCACCAGCTGCTCCTCACCAGATGCCTGAGCATCGCCGGCGGCACGACCCAGGTGCTTCGCAACGTCGCGGGGGAGCGGATCCTGGGCCTGCCGCGGGGCTGAGGCTGGGCCGGGCGAGACGCTCGAGCTCAGACAGCCAGGCGCGACTCCTGCCACTGCGCGTAGTTCCAGCGCAGGAAGCGGTCCACGCCGCTGGTCACGTGCGCGCTCCGGATCGACGGGAACACGTCGAACGCATGCTGCGTCCCGGGGAGCTCGGCGTAGGCCACCGGGTTGCGTGAGACCTCGCGGAGCCGCTGGACGAAGAACCGGGCCTGGGACACCGGCACGAGGGTGTCGTGCACCCCGTGGATCACGAAGAACGGCGGCGCGTCCTCGTTGACGCGAAGCAGCGGGGAGGCCCTTTCGAAGTCCGCGAGGTCCGACGCCGGGTCCTTCTTCAGCACCCGCGGGCCCAGGAAGGAGTCGCGCATCTGGATCGCGCGCGGGTCACCGGTGGCGCCGGCGAAGTCGTAGACGCCGTAGAAGGGGACCGCCGCCTGAAGCCTTGTGTCGGCCTCCTCGAAGCCCGGTTGGTACTCCGGGTCGTTCGGCGTGAGCGCTGCGAGGGCGGTCAGGTGGCCGCCGGCCGAGCCGCCGGTGATGGCGACGTACGACGGGTCGCCACCGTAGCGCTCGATGTTCTCGCGGATCCAGGCAACGGAGCGCTTCACGTCCACCAGGTGAGTGGGGAAGGCGTGCCGGGGGCTCAGCCGGTAGTTGATCGCCACGCAGACCCAACCGCGGGCGGCCATGTGGAGCATGAGGGGGATGCCCTGCTGGTCTTTGTTGCCGATGGTCCAGCCGCCACCGTGGACCTGGAGCAGGACAGGTGCACCTTCGACAGGCGCGCCCGCCCTGCGGTAGACGTCGAGGAGACCTCGGCTGCTGCCCCGGCCGGCGTACGTGATGTTCTTGATGACCTCGACCTCCGGGTTCTGCATCCGGAAGGGCATCGCGAGCTGGCGCCAGGGAGTGGCCATGTCGACGTCGGTGTGGACCTTCGTCAGGTCGTCCATGTAGTCGGACCCGAGCGCCTCCACGAGCGCCCGGTCCACGTCGCCCTTCGCCGCCTCGGCCTGTCGGATCAGGTAGGACAGGCCTGCGATACTCGCCACAGACAGAGCGACAGCGCCCTTGTTGGCGTGACCATCGCGGCTCCCGCGCGTTAGGTGGACGAGGGTGTCGGTCGCGGTCAGCGCGAGCACATGGGGTGCGAGCTCGCTGGTGAGCCATCCCCCGAACATGGCCGGGATGCCGAGCCAGCCACCCCGGACGGGGTGCAGGGCGTTCGCGGTCAAGGCGGCGGTGACGATCTGGCGTCTGAGGTAACGGTCCGGCATGCGACAAGCATAGGCCAAAGTAGAACGCGTTCTAGAAACGGGCAATATCATGAGTGGCATGAACAGGCTCAGCGGGCTCGACGCCAGCTTCTTGTACTTCGAGTCCTCCACACAGCTGCTGCACGTCTGTGGCGTGGTCATGGTCTCGCCGGAGACGATGCCCGAGACGTACTCCTTCGAGACCCTCAAGCAGGGCATCGAGCGCCGGATCAGCCTGATGCCGGAGTTCCTGCGGACGCTGCACACCGTGCCTCTGCATCTCGACCACCCGATCTGGGTCATCGACGAGGACTTCGACATCGACCGGCACGTGCACCGACTGGCGGTCCCGTCGCCCGGTGGGCAGGAGGAGCTCGCGGAGATCGTCGGCCACCTCGCGGGGATCCCGCTCGACCGCTCGCGACCGTTGTGGGAGATGTGGGTGATCGAGGGCCTGGCGAACGGCCAGATCGCGGTCTTCACCAAGATGCACCACGCCACGGTGGACGGCGTGTCCGGGGCCAACCTGATCTCCAACCTGTGCAGCCTGGAGCCCGAGGCACCTCCCGCGCCCCACAAGGCCCCGGAGCACCAGCGGGTCCCGAGCGACCTGGAGCTGGCCGCACGAGGGGCCGTGTCGGTGGCGACGCGTCCGTGGGAGTTCACCAAGCTGCTGCTGCCGTCGGCCGGCATCCTGACGGGGTGGCTCGGCCGTGCCCGCAAGGGCAAGGCGATGCCCGCGCCGTTCACTGCCCCGCGTACGTCGTTCAACGGCACCATCACCGGCCACCGCTCGGCGGCCTTCGCCGACTTCGACCTCGAGGACGTCAAGAAGATCAAGGCCGCCACCGGGGCCACCGTCAACGACGTCGTGCTCGGTCTCGTGGGCGGGGCCCTCCGCCGCTATCTCGAGGACCGGGACGAGCTGCCGTCGAGCTCCTTGGTCGCGATGGTCCCGGTGTCGGTGCACGGCAAGTCCAAGCGCACCGGTAGCAACAAGGTGTCGGGCATGTTCACGAAGCTCTACACCGACATCGAGGACCCGTTCGAGCGCATCAAGGCGATCGCCGAGACGAACTCCGACGTCAAGGAGCACCACGGGGCCATCGACGCCGACACCTTGCAGGACTGGGCGCAGTTCGCGGCGCCGCGGACGTTCGCGATGGCGGTCCGGGTCTACTCGCGGCTCCGGCTCGCAGAACGCCACCCCGTGGTCCACAACCTCGTGGTCTCGAACGTGCCCGGCCCGCCGGTCCCGGTGTACTTCATGGGCGCCCGTATCGAGGCCCTCTACCCTCTGGGTCCCGTGTTCCACGGCGCGGGTCTGAACATCACGGTGATGTCGAACAACGGCAGGATGAACGTCGGGCTGCTCGCGTGTCGGGAGCTGGTGCCGAGCGTCCGGGAGCTAGCCAGAGACATCCCCTCGGAGCTGGAGGCGACTCTCGATGCGCTTCCGGTCCCGAAGTCGCGCCGCAACCGACGCGCAAGCCTCGAGTAGGACGGGCACGAACGCCTCCGCCGCCAGGACGCAACCGGCATGCCCGGTGTCGGCCTCGTGCATGGTGGCTGCCGGGATCCGCGCGGCGATGGCGCGCTGTCGCTCGGCGGGGATGACCCGGTCCCTCTTCATGACGACGACCGCTGTGGGCACGTCGATCCGGCGGAGCCAGGGCGTGGAGTGGTGCCTCCCGAGGGCAGCGACCGCCTGCGCCACCGCCCAGGGACTCGTGGAGCGGAACTCCGCGAGCGCCCAGTCGTGAAGGTCCTGGGGGTTGTCGATGTCGAGCATGCGGGCCGCCGCCCGGGCAGCCGCCATGGCGGTGCGCGACCGGGACAGGCCGCGAAGGGCACCCATGGACAGCGCCATGGCGTGGAAGAACACCATCTCCTTGGGGGAGTTGCGGAACCGGTCCGTGGTGGCGCCCAGCACCAGTCCCGAGACGAGGTGCGGGTGCTGCCGCCACACCCGCTGGGCGACGATCGAGCCCATCGAGTAGCCCGTGACGATCACGTCCTCCAGCTCCAGGATCTCGATGAGTGCCGCGACGTCGTCGGCGCAGTCGTAGAGCGAGAACTCCTCGGACATGACGCCCTGGCCGTGCCAGCGCTGGTCGAGCGTGACCACCTCGTAGCGCCTGGCCAGCTCGGGGATCGCGGGGAACCAGGTGAGCAGTCCCGTGCAGCCCACGGCGTGGAGCAGCAGCAGGGTCGGCGCGCCGGGAGGCCCCGAAGTCCTGGTCACGTAGGTGGACCCGCCGGGCAGGTCGACGACCCGCCCCTCGGGCAGGGGGATCGAGGGAAGCGGAACTGCCTTGCGGATACAGGACTTCCGGAATGACCGGGTGCTCACGAAGTCCTCCTAGCGTTGCGGCGCAGGGTTGCGGCGCGTTCGGTTCTGGTTAGACTAGAACAAGTTCCAGTTTTGCTCCAGCGTCCTCGAGAGGTGCCCCCGTGGACTTCACGCCCACAGAGACCCAGATCGCGGTCCGCGACGTCTTCTCCGACGTCCTCGATCGTGACACGGCAGGATGGAAGGCCCTCGCGGACGCCAACCTCCTCGGCGTGGCGGTTCCGACCGAGTACGGCGGGGAAGGCCTCGGCCTGCTCGAGGTCGGGACGATGCTCCACGAGGCCGGTCGTCGCGCGGCGACGCTGCCGATCTGGGACACCCTCGCCTGCGCCGTCCCGACCATCGTGCAGTGCGGCACCGAGGAACAGCGGCGGCGGGTCCTGCCCCGGGTCGTGACCGGCGAGAGCATCCTCGCGGTCGCGCTGAACGAGACCGGGCTCTGCGCGCCGTCCCGCCCCCGCGCGACCCTGCGCCGTGAGGGTGACCGCATGCTGCTCTCCGGGCGCAAGGTCGGGGTCAGCCACCTCGAGACGGCCGAGCTGGTGCTGGTCACCGCCACGCTCGAGTCCGGGGGAGTGGGCGTCGTTCTCCTCGACCCGCGGCTCGGAGGCGTCACCGTCGTGCCCGGTCCGGCCTCCCGCGGAGACGACATGGAAGCCACCCTCGTCCTCGACGGCGTCGAGGTGGCCGATGCGGACCTGCTCTCCGAGGAAGCCGCCACCACTCTTCGCCGGCACGCCGTCGCCGGCCTGTGCCTCTTCGGTGACGGCGTCGTGGCGGGCGCCCGCGACCTCACCGCTGAGTACGTCAGGGGACGCCGGCAGTTCGGCCGCGCGCTCGCTGAGTTCCAGGCGGTGTCGGCGCAGATGGCAGACGTCTACATCGCCTCCCGGACCATCGGCCTCGCCGCCGTCTCAGCGGCCTGGCGGCTGGCGACAGGGCTCGATCCCGAGGACGACCTCGCGGTGGCGGCGTACTGGTTCACCGCGGAGGGCCCGTCAGCGCTGCAGACCTGCCACCACCTGCACGGCGGCATGGGCGTCGACGTGACCTATCCGCTGCACGCGTACTTCTCCTGGGCCAAGGACATATCACGCGCCCTCGGCGGGACGCACCAGACACTCGACGGAGTCGCTGCGCGCGGCCCGGGAAGGAGCTGACATGCAGCTGGAGCTGACCGCCGAGCAGGAGGCGCTGCGCGAGGAGCTGCGCTCCTACTTCGACAACCTCATGACGGACGAGGAGCGCGACCTGCTGCTCGTCGAGCGTCATGGCGAGGTCTACCGCGACGTCGTGAAGCGGATGGGCCGCGACGGCTGGATGGGTGTCGGGTGGCCGAAGGAGTACGGCGGACGCGGGTTCGGCGAGATCGAGCAGCAGATCTTCGCCAACGAGGCGTCGCGGGCCGACATCCCGCTCCCGTCGGTCACGCTGCAGACGGTCGGTCCGACGCTGCAGGTCTACGGGAGCCAGAAGCAGAAGGACATGTTCCTGCCGAGGATCCTCTCGGGTGACGTGCACTTCGCTATCGGCTACTCCGAGCCCGACGCCGGCACCGACCTCGCCTCGCTGCGGACCTCGGCGCGACGCGAGGGCGGCCACTACATCGTGAACGGCCAGAAGCTCTGGACCACCGGCGGGCATGATGCGGACTACGTCTGGCTCGCGGTGCGGACCGATCCGGACGCCCCCAAGCACAAAGGCATCTCCGTGCTGATCGTCGACACCAGGGACCCCGGCTACTCCTGGACGCCGATCATCACCTGCGACGGCGCCCACCACGTCAACGCCACCTACTACCCCGACGTGAAGGTGCCGGTCGACATGCTCGTCGGCGAGGAGAACGAGGGCTGGAAGCTCATCACGACGCAGCTCAACCACGAGCGGGT
>DASVBF010000071.1:0-6367 GCA_036375975.1 Nocardioidaceae bacterium
GGCCCAGGCGCAGCAGGTCGGCCAGCTCACGCGCATCCACCCAGTCGGTCTTCACCCGCCGGCCCTCGAAAGGACTTCAGCCCCTTCGGATGCGCCAGGTGCACCTCGAAGCCCTGCCCCTGCAGCGCGTCCACCGCCCAGCACCAGCCGAACGTCGCCTCGATCGCCACCGGTGCACCCGGGCCGGCCTTGCCGACCTCGCGCAGCAGAGCCTGACGGTCGTTGTCGATCCGAACCGACTCGAGCACCTCACCCTCGACGCTCATCCGGCAGATCACGCTGCGACGACGATGCAGATCGATCCCCACAAACTGGCCCGAGGAATAGTCTCGACTTACGGCGGCCTCCTCTCTCCGTGAGATCCATGAGCAACCGCAGTTTCCCGCGGCACTCACGGGAGCGGGAGGCCCCGCTCCGTCATCGCATCACTTACTGCGGGTTCCCGGGTGGGTAGCCGTCGCGCTTCCACCCCCCGGCGGGATTCGATCCGGTCTCGTAGTCGAACGGCAGCACATGCTCGTGCGGCCACGGGCGCCCGGCCACGGCCTCGTATGTCTCACCGGCGACATACAAGAGCCGCTCTGCACCGAGGTCCCATGCGCGAGCGAACCTCCGGTGATCGGCGAGGATGGCTTCAACCGTCTGACGTCCAGCGGCAACTGCAGCGCAGCGGGCGTACAGGAATCCGTCAGCGCTGATCCAGGGCAGTCTGGGTAGCCACCGTGGCGTCTCGACGTCCCGCCACCTCTGCTTGGCGATACTGCGAAGGTCCATTCGGTAGAGCACCTCGCCAAGCCGATCCTGGAAGGCGACGATTTCATCCGGCCCCCGGCGCCGCAGGGTCAGAAACACCCTGTGACAAGCGGCGTCGTCGGCCTGGCCGCTCATGTCGTCGATCACTGCCCAGAACGCGTCCTCGTCCATCACGAGGCCGCACAGTAGCGCCGGTTCTGTTCGCCGATAGAGAGCCCACTTCGCGGTGGCGCCGGTAACCCCCACTGATCGGAGCGGCCAGCCGCCCTTTGACGATCCCGCATGGCTGCCCTAGCCGTCCATGCTGGTTACCAGCCCCGCCGCCCCGGCCTCCGTCAGCAGTGTCGCCGTTCCCTGAGCGTCGTCCAGCAGGGCTAGGTACGGCAGCGTGCACATCAAGGTCGCTGACGCCAGGTAGAACGCGACAGCTTCGGGATCATGCTCGACGCTGAGCCGATTCTTGAGAATCAACCCGAACTCCAACCGCTCGCTGTACCGGCCGAAGGTTGTGACGGCCGGGTGCACGAACCGGCTCAGGTTCCTGTAGGTGAGGTACAGCTGTGTGCCCATCTCAGCGTCACCGAATAGGTTCTTGACGGTGTTGAACTCCTCGGCCACGTTCTTCGTCCGCATCCCCGTCTTGCTCAACGCATCCCCGAGGCCCGCCAGTTCGCTCTCAGCGGCAGCGATGACTTGGTACCACCGGTACTGCTCCACCTCGCTCTGCTGCAGGAACAACGCCGCTCGGTCTTCGGGGGCGGCTTTCAGCCACTGAGCAAGCACCGCGTGCTCGATGACGACACGGGTGAGTGCAGCAGCGCCAAGCGTCGCAGAGACCGACGATCCCGGTGATCGCCATGCTCGTGGTGACTGGTTTGGTGTCGGGGTGGAGGGATTCAGCGTTCTTGCACGAGCCGACACCCGAGCTCCGACAGCCATGACGTGGAAGAAGGCGAAGCGCGCCGTGTGGGACGACCTACGGCGGCTGTCCAAGTTCCTTGCCCCCGAGATCGCCGGTAGGCAACCGCTCAAGTAACCCCGGGCGACCCGGACCACCGCAAGATCACCAGGCGGTCAACCACCCCGGCGCGCGGCGGAACCGGCTGGCCGATCTTCCGGCGTATCGGCGCCAGCAGACAGCCACTGGCAGCTGTCCCGGGTTCGCGCCGACGCTGCGGGGGAACGCGGCTCGGCCGTCGGCGGCTGAGCGCTCGCACGACCGGCCGGGGGGCCTTTCGTCACACGCGCCCGCCTCGGGCCAGAGGTGTCGCGATTCACGTCCAGGGACCACCGGCCCTGGGCGCGCCGCAGATTCGGGGAACACGATCGCAAGGTCAGGACTGAGGTCGCTTGCGCGACCGCGCGATGTGCAAACGGGGCTTGGGGCCCTGGCCGAATCGGAGGTTCCCATGTGGCACAAGCACGTGAACCATGCTGCTTCCAGGTCGCTGCGGCGCCTGGTGCTCGGCGCAGCCGCGCTCAGCACCGCACTGTCCATGTCGGCGCTGCCGGCCAGCGCCCTGCAGTTGCCGAATCCGTTGACCGAGCAGGTCACCGGCTGCCAAGAGATGTACACAATCCTGCCGGTCGACCCGCAGATCGCTGACGCCAAGGTGCCCGACAGGTACGCGGTGCGGATCTTCCCGGACGGTGCTGCTCGACTCGTGTTCGCCGTCTACAGCTGTCTCTGGACCAACACCAACGACCCCGTCGTGCACGCGCCAGCCGAGATCGACGTCGTGCACCTGGCCGTCTTCCTCGAGGGCCAAGTCGCGCCGCCGGACACCACCGACTGGCCGTGGCAGACCGGCAGCAAGTTCTACGACCTCGCGGTGTTCACCCGCGGCGACAAGGACCTGCCGCAGGTGAAGGATCTGCTACAGGTGGCGAACAAGGCCGGGTGGCCGGTGACCGAGCCGAAATCCCTGTCGTTCAGCTTCTCGTCAGGGCAGGGGCAACTGATCGAGCGCGGGTGGGACTCCGACGCCATCGGCGTGCAGTGGCAGGAGACGAACTTCACCGACATTCCCGACTTCGCGCTTGGGATGCGGGAACACTACTTCTACGACCTGCCCAACGGAGAACGCCGGTTCGACGTGATCACCCACCGCAAGATCTACCGCGCTGTCGGCGTCCTGAGCATCGACGCCACGCCCGGGTCGGTGCTCGCCGACTTCGGCACGCACTTCACGGCCCAGTCCTACTACCTCACTGACAACCAAGACTGGGTCAGCTCGCTCGAGAGCACGTAGAACGCCCGCCACTGCATTCCGCGCTGGAGGGCTCGACCAACTCGTCGCAGGCAGGTCCGGTGATCGGTCCAGCAGGGCCGCCTGGCGAGCCGTCCAGGACGCGACCAGACAGGGGCCGCATCTGCCCTCGGCCTGCTAGTCGTCGGCGTTCGGCCGTCTGACACAACGTCAGGCGGCCCATACTTCCGGTTCAGCGCGCTCGGTACCGGCACCCTATGTGCGGTCTCCACGATGGAAGCTCCTGCCCATCGGTTCAGATGCAGACCAGTTTGTCGATTTTCGAACTGGACCGTCGTTTCGCCGTTGGCGTTGATTGTCAGCTGTGCGTGTGTCATGACGAACGCGAGCGACACGTCCGATCCGTGGGCGATGGAGCGCATGAGGTCGGTGTCCTTTGCACGAGCCGACAGGGACTTTGTCCTCTTGCGTAGGACTGAAGTCGGGGTGACGGTGGCCACTGCGAGGTCTGCGCAGTCGCGCAAAGGGAGCCCGTCGCGGCACGGGGGTGAAGCAATGAAGCGTCTCATTGTTGGCCTGGTCTTTCTGCTGGCGTGGACGGTCATGGCGCCGCCGACCTGGGCTCAAGACGACGGCACCGCTGATCTGGCAGTCACCATCACCTGGCTCGGAACTGGGACACCCCATGTTCAGGCCGGCGGCATCGCCACTTGGACGGTCACTGTGACAAACCTCGGACCGGCTACCGCACAGCAGGTCGAGGTGGACGCAGGGGGCTCGGACCAGTTCGGCGTGTTCGTCTCAAGCTGCGGCGCGGGCGAATCCTGCGTCCTCGGGGACCTTGCAGCTGGAGACAGTCGAACCGTCACCTTCTCTGCGAACGCATGCTTGATCCAGACCGGACACCGGCGGGTCTGGTGGGTGACCAGTAGCGCCCACTCGACGACGATGGACCCGGACTCCTCCAACAACATGGCAAGCCTGGATGTCAGGATCACGGGATCGTTCGGCGCGTGCTAGGTCTGATGGAGAGGCGTCGCGACAGGCGCGTCATCTCGGCTGCCCTCTGTTGTCAACCAGTTCCGAGGGGTCGCTTGTCCGCGCTCTTCAAGCGTCGTGTCGGGGTTGTAGTGGCGTCGTGGGCGCGGGTCCGGGAAGTGGCTGATCCGAAGTGTCGATGTGCGGGGGCAGGTCGGCCGTGCTGGATTGATGGGTCGCCCCGCAGTGCCCTCGCGGATCCGCCTTACTCGGCTCTCGGGCATTGCTGAGTGCGGCTCGGCGGGCGTCGGCGATGAGTTGGCGGTAGACGGCGTCGGAGATCCGTCTCTTGAGGCAGCGCATGGCTTCCATGCGGGTCTTTCCTGCGGTGAGCTTGAGTCGGTAGTAGCGCCGGCCTTCGGTGTCGAAGCGGAACTGGGTCGTCGCGGCGATGTGGAGCATGTGGTTCATCCGCCGGTATCCGGCCCGCGAGAGCCGATGCCGGACCACTTCGCCGGAGGAGGCCTCGATGGGGCGGTGCCGGTCCAGGAGGCGCACCGGTTGCGGTCGGCGGACCTGCTCACGTCGCTGACGTCGACCGCGGTTCCCCACGCTCAGGGCCCGTTAGTCTCCAGCCGTCCGGTGAGCGCCCCGATGATCATAAGCGTCGGTGCGGCGACGAGGATGATCGTGGCGAACTGGCCGACGACGCGGACGCGCTTGCGCATCTCGCCGCGCTCCTGGGTGAACCGCCAACGGAGGAAGATCGCCCACACCTGGTAAAGGACGATGAACAGCCAGTCGGACGCCGTGAGGTCCCCGAGCGTCACCGGGCCTGTCGACACGCTGCTCCTCCTGCCTGCTTCTGGTCGTCGTGCGCATCGTGGTCATGGCGCTACGGCTGTCGTACGTTCCCACCTACCGCTCCTGCCAGTAGGCCGCTGCGGCTCCCGTAGGCCGAGGGGCGCAGGTTCCAGTCGCGGTGGATGACAGGGCGCGGGTAAGCCACGCTCTGACCCTGGATCTCGCCGTCGGGCCTGTTACCCCCGCTCATGAGTTAGAACGGCACTTCTGGTCGGTGCGGCCGAACCGTCCTGCCCCGGAGCGACGGCGGCTACTCCACCGCAACCTTGGCCCAGGCTCCCTTGAGCGGCCAGGTGAGTCCAAGGTCGAGGCCGACCTGAGTCGAGGTCTCGTCGAGCCCGCCGGAGGGTCGAAGGCCAGGTCCGACGTTGGCCGTCACCGCAACTCCCGCCAGTACGGCATCGACGCGGCACAGAGTGACTCGCTGTGGGGCGGCGGCGTGGACAAGGCAACGGACCTTCGCGTCGGTCGCGCCGACTGCGACCAGTGCAGACCGGAAACGCAAGGCGGCGGGGTGAGGCTTGATGGTTCCGTACCAGACGAAGTTGGGGGTGAACCGGTCCGATCGAGGCTGCCCGGTCAAGCCCGCGGGGTCGGGCATCGCCGAAAGGGCGCGCCAAGGGGGCGTCAACTGGGCCACCCAAGCCGCCGTCCGGCGGTCTTCCTGGTGCTGGCGCCAGGCCTGGGCAACGGCTGGCACGGTCACCCAGGCGCCGAGGCCGAGTACAAGGCCCAACAGGGCAAGCCGGAACGGCCAGCGCAAACGCATTTGCATGGAATCGGCGCTTTGGCCGTTTGCCTTGACCGCCCGCGAGAAGCCTTTCGTATACCGATCGGTAGCGCCGGTTCCGTTCGGGAGTGGCACATCCAGAGCGCGTCGTGCGGCGTGCGTGGATGTAGCCCACTGAACGGATGGCAGGCGCTTTGACACCTGGTGCGCCGCCGCAGTGGGATGGATGACACCGTGCGTGGTCTGCGTGCTACGCCACCGTCAGACGCGGAGGAGATGTCATGGCTGTGTTTCCTGCGGCGGTAGTGCTGAACGTTTCGGATGTAGGCCGCGCAGCGAACTTTTGGAGCCAGGCCCTCGGATACGTCCAGCAACAGGACGCGCCGGCCTTTCTCCTTCCGCCGAATGGCGAGGGACTTCGACTTCACCTGGACGATGAGGACCGGACTCACCTCGACCTGTGGGTCGACGCGGAGCACTCCGACATGGAGACGGAGGTGAACCGACTCGTCGGGCTCGGCGCGACGAGAGTGCACTGGGTCTACCCCGACAACGCAGACTTTGTCGTCCTCGCCGACACCGAGGGCAATCTGTTCTGCGTCATCAAGTGAACCCCGAGGTTTGCCGCGCCCCTCGCGTCTGTAAGTAGTGGGTGGACAGACAGCGCTCGGTAATGCTGGCTCCGTTCGGGAGCGACACTTACGGGCGGTCGACAGACAGTCGGCTTCGACGCACGGCCCAAGCTCCGATCACCGGCCAGTATGCGAACGCGAGTACCAACGCGACGACGCGAAAGACGAGATCCAGGTCGGGTACATCTGCCAGCCAGAGC
>DASVBF010000154.1:0-32951 GCA_036375975.1 Nocardioidaceae bacterium
TCGCCCATCTGCTCCGCGATGGACATGAAGAGGTTGTTGAACAGCTCGAGCATGACGGGATCGACGTCGGTGGTGGCGCCGGACTCCTTGGTGCGGGCCTCCGTGCGCCGCAGCATGAGGTGCCCGTGCTCGGTGACCTGCGCCTGCCAGCCCGGGTCGACCACCGTGGTGGCGTTCGCCTCGGCGATGACCGCGGGCCCCTGGACCACGTCGCCGACGGAGAGGTCCTCGCGGTGGAACAGGTCCACCTCCCTCCAGGCGTCGGTGTACATCCGAACCCTCGACGCGGGCGCCAGCACGCCGGCGCGAACCTTGCTTGCTACCTCGTCGGGGTGGGACTCGGTGCGCGCGGTCAGCTCGGCGGAGACTGCCTCCACGACGACGGGCCGCTCCGGCATGAGGAACGAGAACCTCCGCCGGTAGAGACGCTCGAACTCCTCGAGCATGTCTTCGACCTCTCCGCAGGGGACCTGGACAGCGGTGTCCGTTCCGCCGTACTTCAGGTGCGCTCGGCGAGCCACCTGCACCCGCTCGGGCGGCACCCCTTGGGCGGACAGCTCGAGCGTCGCGTCCTCGACGAGGGGCGAGAGGGCCGCGTCGAGGCCTGCCCGTCCCAGCTCTGAGAGGGGCGCCTCCAGGGCGGTCTCGCGGGTTGCCGTCACGTCGGCGAGGCCCATTCCGTACGCCGACAGGACGCCGGCGAACGGGTGGATGAGGATCTGGGTCATGCCGAGCGCGTCCGCCACGGCGCAGGCGTGCTGACCACCGGCGCCGCCGAAGGTGGACAAGGTGTACCGCGTGACGTCGTGGCCCCGCTGGACCGAGATCTTCTTGATCGCGTCCGCCATGTTGGTCACCGCGATGCGCAGGAAGCCGACGGCCACCTCCTCGGGGGGACGCCCGTCGTCGATCCTGTCGGCCAGCTCGGAGAAGGAGCGCGCCACACGCTCGGCGTCGAGCGGCTCGTCCCCGTTGCCGCCGAAGACCGCCGGGAAGTGGGCCGGCTGGATACGGCCCAGCATGACGTTCGCGTCCGTGACCGTCAGCGGTCCACCCTTGCCGTAGGCGACCGGTCCGGGGTCGGCACCCGCGGATCCGGGCCCGACCCGGTAGCGCTGGCCGTCGAACTGCAGGATGGACCCGCCGCCCGCGGCCACCGTGTGGATGTTCATCATCGGCGCGCGGACCCTCACTCCTGCGACCTGCGTGTCGTAGCTCCTCTCGAACTCCCCTGCGAAGTGAGAGACGTCGGTGGAAGTGCCGCCCATGTCGAACCCGATGACCCGGGTCAGTCCGGCCGCCGCCGCGGTGCGTGCCATGCCCACGATGCCACCGGCGGGACCCGACAGGATCGCGTCCTTTCCTCGGAAGTGATGTGCCTCGGTGAGACCTCCCGAAGAACGCATGAACTGGCACTTCACGCCCGGTAGCGCGTTGCTCACCTGGTCGACGTAGCGCCGGATGATCGGCGTGAGATAGGCGTCGACGATCGTGGTGTCCCCTCGCGCGACGAGCTTCATCAGCGGACTGACCTCGTGGGAGAGGGAGACCTGCGTGAAGCCGATGCCGTGGGCCAGCTCCCCGATCCGGACCTCGTGGGCGGGGTTTCGGAAGGCGTGCATGAGGACGACGGCGACGCTCCGGAAGCCCCGGTCGAACGCCGCCTGGAGCTGGTCACGGAGCGGCCCGGGGTCCAGGGGCGTCACGACCCCGCCCTCGGCGTCGAGTCGCTCGGTGGCCTCGATGACCATCGAGTGCAGGAGATCGGGAAGCTCGATCTGGCGCGCGAAGATCCTGGGCCGGTTCTGGTAGGCGATACGCGGCGCATCCGCGAAACCGCGGGTGATGACCAGGACGGTCGGCTCACCCTTGCGCTCCAGCAGGGCGTTGGTGGCGACCGTCGTACCCATCTTGACCGCGGCGATCTGCTCCACCGGGATCGGCGCGTCGTCGCTGAGCTCGAGCACTTCACGGATACCGGCGATCGCCGCGTCGTCGTACCGGGTCGGGTTCTCCGAGAGCAGCTTGTGAGTGAGCAGGGCGCCGTCTTCCCGACGGGCCACCACGTCGGTGAAGGTGCCGCCGCGGTCGATCCAGAACTCCCACCCTCCGGCCATGGACGTCATTATCGGTCCACGGGAGAACCGAAGTCCCCCAGGCCACGGGCCGTGAGGAAGAATCCGACGAATCGGTGGCGCCCTCGCCGCGGGGCTGTTGGGGGATCGGTGCCGCTGCCGATGGGTACGACCAGCGCACGATACGAGCTGGCGGCCGCGGGAGCGCGCGTTTCTGCCTCGCCGATCCCGAGGACGTCCGTGACCAGCGTGGTCGTTCCCGGTCCGGTCGGCAGACGCGCTACCATGGACTCAGGCATCGACGTGCGGTGCGGCGTTGTCCTCTAGCGACGACACTCGCCGAGCGGAAGGTGACCCGGCCATCGACCGATGGCCGTTGCTTCCCGGTGCTGGGCCGTCGGCCCAACACGTGATCTCTCGCAGATCCAGGGAGCGATCGCATCTCGAGCAGCCGGCCGGGCCGTTCTGCTCGAGGCCCACGCCCTGGGTCGCTGTACTGCGTGCGGGTGCTGGAGGCCCACCGCCGCAAGGGCGCTGGGCACTAGAGGAGGATTCTTTGGCTCGAGGCCAACGCCAGCCGGGCGCTCGTCGTACCGCCCCGCGGAACCAGCGACGCGTTCGCGCCCGCGACAACGACGGCTTGATGCCGGTGCTCGCACGCGCCGTGCGCGAGGTCGAGACGGCCGTCCAGCGCGGCCCCGTGATGCCTTCTGTGCGCACGAAGTTCCAGGTCATCGCGCTCCTGGTGCGCGACGAGCGGGCCCGCGTCAAGGCGGACGAGAGCAGCAGCGAGGCGCACAGGGCAGAGCAGCTCAAGCGCCTCGACGGGATCGCGACGATCCTGGCGAAGACCGCTGCCCGTGACACGTCGCTGTTCGCGCTTCTTGCCGACGACGCGGGTGTCTCGGACGCAGCCAGGTCGCTCAAGCGCGACATGCTGCTGGCCGCCGGTATCGAGCCGGTCGAGGAGGAGGCCCCTCCCGCGGCGCCTGCGGGATCGCCGGCCGCCAGCGATCGTCGGGTCGTGCCTCAGTCGGTCATCTCCCGTCAGCTGGCCAACCCCTTCCTCGCACCCGACTTCGCGTCCGCCGAGCGGCGCAAGCCCCGTCCGCGCCGCTTGGCCGGCTGGGAGCTGCTCGGGCCGCTGTTCAGGTCGTTCGAGTACGTCGGGAGCGGAGCCTCCCCATCCATGGCTCTGCCCGCCCCGACCTCCCTCCGAACGACGAGCGGCCTGGACCTGATGCCGCACCAGGGTGAGCTTGTCGCTGCCGCCGCGGCAGGTCACCGGACCTTCCTGCTCGCTGACGAGCCGGGTCTGGGCAAGACGGCCCAGGCGCTCCTGGCGGCCCAGGCGGCGGACGCCTATCCGCTGCTCGCGGTCGTGCCGAACGTCGTCAAGACGAACTGGGCCCGCGAGGTCGCCATGTGGACACCCAGGCGCACGGCGACCGTGATCCACGGCAACGGCGAGAGCATCGACGGTTTCGCCGACATCGTCATCGTCAACTACGAGGTGCTCGACCGTCACGTGGGGTGGCTCGGCGACCTCGGCTTCCGCGGCATGGTCGTCGACGAGGCGCACTTCATCAAGAACAAGTCGTCCCAGCGGTCGCAGCACGTGCTGGAGGTCTCCGAGCGCATCCGCGCACGCATCGGGCGTCCCCTGCTGATGGCCCTCACCGGAACTCCGCTGATCAACGACATCGAGGACTTCAGGGCCATCTGGCAGTTCCTGGGCTGGATCGACGACAAGAAGCCGCTGGCCGAGCTGATGGATGCGCTCGAGGATACCGGCCTGGTGCCGGGCGACCCCGGGTTCTACCCTGCCGCTCGCAGGTGCGTCGTCGACCTCGGGATCGTGCGACGCCGAAAGGTCGACGTGGCCGCCGACATCCCCGCCCGGCGCATCGCCGATCTTCCCGTCGAGCTCGACGACGAGGTCGGTCGCTCGATCCGCGAGGCCGAGCGGCAGCTTGCTCGGCGCCTGGTGTCCCGGTACGAGAGCGCGCTCGCCGCACGCACGTCCGGTGCCGTCGTCGAGGGCATCGACCACGAGCTCGTACGACGGGTTGCCACCTGGGAGCGGGAGGACACGTCCACGACGAAGACAGACGAGAACGTGTTCAGCATGGTGCGACGCATCGGCCAGGCGAAGGCCGGCCTTGCCGCCGACTACGCGGCGCAGCTCGCGCGCAGCGTGGGGAAGGTGGTCTTCTTCGCCAAGCACGTCGACGTGATGGACGCCGCCGAAGAGACCTTCGCCAAGCGAGGGATCCGCTACGCATCGATCCGCGGCGACCAGACACGGGCGGCGCGGCAGAAGAACATCGACTCCTTCGCCAACGATCCCGACGTCGCTGTGGCGGTCTGCTCCCTGACCGCGGCCGGTGTGGGCCTCAACCTGCAGGCCGCCTCCAACCTGGTCCTCGCAGAGCTGTCCTGGACCGACGCGGAGCAGACTCAGGCCATCGACAGGGTCCACCGCATCGGCCAGACGGAGCCGGTCACCGCCTGGCGCGTCATCGCCGCGCAGACCATCGACACCAAGATCGCGGAGCTCATCGACCGCAAGGCGGGGCTCGCCGGCCGGGCGCTGGACGGGGCGGACCAGGAGGTCTCGTCGTCGGCCGACGTGCAGCTCGAGGCGCTCGTGGCGCTGTTGACGGAAGAGCTGTCAGCCGCGAAGTAGCCTCCGTTTGACGCCGTCGGCGCCCTGAAGGATCACTCCACCGGACCGTAGGTCCAGGACGCAAACAGGACCTCCCGCCCGTCCGGGTCCCGGTACGTGACGCCGCCGTTGGCGTCCCAGTAGTCGATCTGCGCGGCAGGTTGGACGCCCAGGGAGGCGAGTCGTGCCATGACGCGCTCCTGGGCGGCCGCATCCGGCAGGTAGAACACGAGCTGATCGCGCCCCGGCGTCGGGGGCGCGGCATCCCGTAGACGCACGATCTCGAGGTGGACCGGGCTGCCGGGCAGGCCAAGGATCGTGCCGTCCTGCCCGTAGCTGTCTCGGAAGGTTTCCAGAACGGGAAGCCCGATGACGGTGCTGTAGAACGTGACCGTCTGGTCGTAACGCGAGCTCAGTCGCACCACGCGCAGGGCGCCGACGGGAAGGTGCTCCGGCCAGCCTCCGCCCGGCGCGTGTGGCGCGCCGTCGATCTCGCGGCGCATGAACACCCGCGCATCGACCCGGAGGCCCTGCCGTGCCTCCTTCTCGCGGATGGCACGCATGTGCCCCGTCCACTCGACGGGCAGCAGGTCCCGGAAGCCGTGCTTCCTGTAGAACGGTCCGTTCCACGGCACGTCGCGGAAGGTCGACAGAGTGACCGCCGTGTGACCCTGCGCGCGTGCCCAAGCGATCACACTCTTCAGCAGACGGGCACCGAGCCCGCGCCTGCCGTGCGTCGGAAGGACGTCCATTTCCTCGACGTACACGCCGCCTTCCTGCACCGAGGCGATCACCATCCCGACGGGCAGGCCGTTCTCCAGGCACGCCACCCAGACCTGACCCGCGTCGATGAGGCGGGCCAGGTCGTCCAGGGGGAACGACACGTCGAGCGACGCGTCGATGAGCCCGAGGCCGTCGAAGAGCGTGCCCGCCTCGTCCTCGATCTGTCGCAGGCGAGCCACCTCGTCCGGCCGGGCGGGGCGAACCCGGTAGGAATCCGTCGCAGTCATGAACGGTTGGTGCGGGCGCGGCCGGCACGTCTTACCTGCCGCGGGGCATCTGGGTAGCCTCGTGAGCATGGCACCGGTGGATCCCGGGGGGACGGGCACACGGTCCGCCGCAGCCAGGATGGACCCGGAGTCAGCCGAGTGGGTGGCCGCGCTCGCTGATACCGGACCGCGGCGGGATGAGGCGCTGGCACGGCTGCACGAGATGTTGGTGCGGTTTGCCCTCAGTGAGGTCCGGCGCCGTGGCCGGCGCCAGCGGATCACGGGGCCCGAGCTCGATGACCTGGCCTACCAGGCTGCTGCGGACGCGCTTCTCGCCATCACCAAGAGGAGCGCGGAGTTCCGCGGTGAGAGCCGGTTCACCACCTGGGCGTACAAGTTCGTCGTCTTCAACGTGTCGGCCAAGATCGGGCGGCACTTCTGGCAGAGCTCGAGGGTCTCGCTGGAGGCAGAGGACTGGGATCGGTTGCCCGGCCGGTTCGGCTTCGACCCGGCGCAGGAGGCCGAGTGGCGAGATCTGCTCGGTGCGCTGCGTCGGGTCGTGGACGAGGAGCTGACCCCGCGGCAGCGACGGGTCTTCGTCGCGATCGTCCTCAACGATGTCCCGTTGGACACCCTGGTCATCGAGCTCGCCTCCAACCGCAACGCGATCTACAAGACCTTGTTCGACGCGCGACGTAAGCTGCGGGCCGCGCTCGTCACCAATGGGTATCTACCTGACGACCTTCCGAGGCGCCGATGAACGGCTGGTCCGATCTCGACCGGTTCCTGCGGACTGATCCGCGCGACGTCGGCTGTGCCGAGGCGATGGAGATGCTGCATATCTACGCAGACCTTGTCGCTGCCGGCTCCCCCGCGGAGCAGCGCTACCCGGGCATCGCCGCCCACCTGCGTGCCTGTGGTCCGTGCCAAGAGGACTTCGAGGGGCTGCTGGCCGCGATTCGCGGCGACTCGGGTTGACCGACCGCCATCCGAGATCCGAATGGCCCAGGTCTCGGATCTCCTGCCCTGGATCAGGTAAGACCCTCGTCGCCGACGACACCAACCAGAGGCATGCGAGCCAGAGGCATGCGAGGGGGCCGACCAGTCCGAAGGAGGCAACCCCGTGAACACGGTGAGCGACATGGGGGCCCGTGAGGTCATCGGCATGGACGAGTCGTTCTTCGACGCACCGGTCAGCGCCGATCGTGGCTCGCTCGTGGTGGGTCGAACCCGGATGGTCATCCACCACCCGGCAGCGAGCCAGGAGGTCGCCCCATGTCCGTGTGGACCGACGCCGATCTCTACGTCCGCGGGGCCGAGACCTTGCTCGCGTCCTGGGAGGAGTACGCCCGCGGGGCGCAGGGCGCTGCCGTGGAGCGCGCCCCAGGCGTCGCGATCGCCGTCTTCCCGAACGACCCCGAGAGCTCGGTCTACAACAACGCGCTGCTCGAACGCGACCTCGCAGCCGCCGAGCGTGCCGCCGCCTTGGACGCGCTCGAGGCCGCCTACGCCGCGGCCGGCATCGAGCACTTCGCCGCCTGGGTGCACGAGACCGACGAGGCGATGCGCTGCGATGTGGAACGCCGTGGGTACACCCTGGACACGTGGACGCGCGCCATGGGCATGGCCCTCGGCGATATCCGGCTGCCCCGGCCGGAGGTCGCGCTGGGGCCCTCGGACTGGTCCGAGTACCTGCGGATCATCGGCATGCCACCGACCTTCCTCGCCGGAGCCGACCCGGGCGCCTACCACATCCTGGTCGCACGTCACCGGGACGAGAACGTTGCGATTGCGATGGCGTTCGATCACGCGGGGGACTGCGGGATCTACAACGTCGGGACGTTGGAGCATGCGCGGCGGCGCGGACTCGGCACGGCGCTCACCGCGCTCCACCTGCACGACGCACGTGCTCGTGGTTGTCAGACGGCGAGCCTGCAGTCAACGGAGATGGCTGAGCGCCTCTATGCCTCCGTGGGCTTCCGGGACCTGGGTCGGTTCCTCGAGTTCGTACCAGGGTGACCGCGACACCTCGATTCAGCCAGACTGGCCAGGTAGGAGGAACCGATGGGCATCGTCACTCCAGGCTTCCGGGGACGTCGTAGCCGCTCTGACGCGAAGCTGCCACCCGGGCAGTACCTGACCCGCGACTTCCCGGTCCTCTCCGCGGGCCCGACCCCCTCGGTGGACCGCGTCGGCTGGGAGCTGACCGTGACGACGGAGACCGGTGCTACTCACCGGTGGTCCTGGCCGCAGCTTCTCGCCCTTCCGCAGGAGGAGCCGGTCGTGGACATCCACTGCGTGACCAAGTGGACGAAGCTGGGCACGTCGTGGCAGGGGGTCTCGCTGGACGTGCTGCTGGCGGCAGTCGAGACCTCGGCTCGGTTCGCCGTGGTGCGATCTCACGGCGGGTACACCACCAACCTGCCCCTCGACGATCTGCTCGGTGGCAAGGCCTGGATCGTCCATCGGTACGACGGGGAGCCCCTCCAGCCTGCGCACGGGGGACCGGCGAGGTTGCTGGTGCCGCACCTGTACTTCTGGAAGTCCGCGAAATGGGTGCGCGAGATCGACCTCGCCGTGCAGGACGAGCCGGGCTTCTGGGAGACACTGGGCTACCACGACTACGGCGACCCGTGGCGCGAGCAGCGGTATCAGGGCGACTGAGCGATGGCGACCGGCACCCGTCTCATGTGGCATCCGACGCGCCTGGTGGACCGCTGGGACGAGACCGGGTCCGCGGTCACGCTCGTCTTCGGGGTGCCTGGCTGGCCCGGTCATCTCCCGGGTCAGCACGTCGACGTACGACTCACCGCCGAGGACGGCTACTCGACCCAACGGAGCTACTCCCTCGCGGCACCCGACCACGGCGCACGTGTGGAGCTCACCGTGCAGGTGGTCGAGGACGGTGAGGTCTCGCCGTTCCTGGCCAAGGACCTCGGGATCGGTGATCCCGTCGAGCTCCGCGGCCCTGTGGGCGGCTGGTTCGTCTGGAGGCCCGGCACCCCAGGGCCTGTCTTCCTTGCGGGCGGCGGCTCGGGCGTCGTACCCCTCATGGCCATGGTTCGCGCGCGCCACGAGGCCGGAAGCGCGGCACCGTTCCACCTGGTCTACTCGGTGCGGAGCCCCGACGAGGTCTACTACGCCGCGGAGCTGGAACGACGGGTGCGGCACGAGGACGGGCTGCGAGTCACGGTCGTTCACTCCCGGCGTGCACCGCTTGGCGCGTCGCGACCGGCTGGCAGGCTCGACGCTGCCGAGCTCGCAGAGCTGGCCTGGCCGGCTGGACGAGAGCCGCTGAACTTCGTCTGCGGGCCCACCGGCTTCGTGGACGAAATCGCCACGGCCCTGGTGACGCTGGGGCACCCCGAGCACCGGGTGCGCACCGAGCGTTTCGGGGCCAGCGGATAGGCGTAAACCTGCAGGAGGCGAGATCGGATGACCGGAGAAGCACCCGTTCCAGACGTCCGGGTCGACGGCAACGCTCTGGCCGGACCCCTCGGCGAAGTCTTCGCGGTCGACGTCACCGCGGCGGAGGTCAGCTGCGTCGGTTGCGGAAGACGGCAGGCCCTCGCAGCACTAGAGGTCTACGGCAGCGGCCCGGGCATGACAGCGCGCTGCCCCGGCTGCCACGACGTCATGCTGCGCTTCGCACGGACCCGCAAACACGTGTACCTCGACCTGCGCGGGACGGTGTCGCTCCGGCTCGAGGTCTGACCCGAAGCCGGTGCCGGTCGCGCGGGCCGCAGCCGGCGGCATGGTCACACCAACCAGCGGAGCATGTGCCCCTCGCCGTCGGACAGCTCGCCTTCGCTGGACGCCTTCGCGGCCGCGTCCAGGAAAGCGTTCAGTGACGTCGCGAGCGTGCCTTGGTCGGAGGGGTCCATCCGGTCCACGATCTGCTCGAGCACGCGCCCCCGCCTCCGGCTGACCCGGTCCAGAACCTGTCTGCCCTCGGTGGTCAGGCTGAGCACGACGTGGCGCCGGTCCCGGGGGTCCTCGTCGCGGGCGAGCATCCCGGTGGCGACGAGGCGGTCGCAGGTCCTGCTCGCGTTCGAAGCGTTGACGCCCAGACCCTCGGCTACCGCCGACAGGTTCAGCGCCCCGCGCGTCGAGATCATCACCAGGACGCGCCACTGGGGGAGCGTCACCGTCTGAGCCAGGTTGGCGAGCGAGGACGCCAGAACCGCCGTGAGGACCCGCGTCGTCCCGGTCAGCGCTTCGAGGTCCACCCGTCGCCCCGAGGATCCGTCTTCGGCGCCGCTCGTCATGGGCGCAGTCTAGGCATTCCAAATTGTTTGCGTGAACGCAAGGAATCCGGGTACGGCGGAGGTGATGACAGCCGAGGAGGGCATGGCAACGGTGGACATAGGCGCACGAAGCGGAACGGGACCTGCGTCAGACCTCGCTGACGCCGTCACTGCGATGCGCGGGCGCGTGGACGGCGAGGTCCGCTGCGACGAGGGCACGCGCGCGGCATACTCCACAGACGCGTCGAACTTCCGCCAGGTGCCGATCGGCGTAGTGCTGCCGCGCAGCGTCGAAGCCGCGGTCGAGGCGGCGAGTCCACCCTCGTGATGGTGCTGCGTGCGGAGCTCGAGCTGGTGCCCGTCGTACCCGCCCGGACGCTGGTCGTGCTCGGCTACGACGACGTCGCCACGGCAGCCGACGCCGTCCCCCGCATCGTCGAGCACGAACCGATCGCGCTCGAGGGCGCGGACCACTTCCTCGTCCACGACGAGCAGCTCAAGGGCATGACCGCCAGGCCTGTTCTCGGAGGAGTACGACGTCTGGCAGCGCCAAATGCGGGGGAACCTGCCGCAGGCGTTCGTGCATGCCCTGATGTTCGAGGCGGCCCGTCGACTGTCGGAGCCGTGGAGCGACGTGTGAGGAGCGGAAGGAAAGCATGAGCGAGAGCAACCGAGTAGTGGTCGTGACCGGAGCCAGCGGAGGGATCGGGCGGGCCAGTGCCGTGGCGTTCGGGAAGCGAGGGGACCGGGTGGCTTTGTTGGCGCGAGGAACCGCAGGGCTCGATGGGGCCGCCGCGGAGGTCCGGGAAGCCGGTGGGCGCGCGCTGGCCGTCCCGGTCGATGTCGCGGATCCCGAGCGGGTCGAGATGGCCGCCCGGCTCGTGGAGGACGAGCTCGGGCCGATCGACGTGTGGGTCAACGTGGCCTTCACCTCCGTGTTCTCGCCGTTCCACGAGATCCGGCCCGAGGAGTACAGACGGGTCACCGAGGTCACCTACCTCGGCTACGTCTACGGCACGATGGCGGCACTGCGACGGATGCGGCTCCGCAACCGCGGGACGATCGTGCAGGTGGGCTCAGCGCTCGCCTACCGCGGCATCCCCCTCCAGACGGCGTACAGCGGGGCCAAGCACGCCACCCAGGGGTTCCACGAGGCGCTGCGCTGCGAGCTCCTCCACGAGAAGAGCAAGGTGCGGGTGACGATGGTTCAGATGCCGGCGGTGAACACGCCGCAGTTCTCGTGGGTGCTGTCACGGCTCCCGCACCACCCGCAGCCGGTGCCGCCCATCTACCAACCCGAGGTCGCCGCAGCGAGTGTCGTGTACGCCGCGGACCACCCAAAGCGGCGGGAGTACTGGGTGGGCGCGAGCACGATGGGCACCCTGGTCGCCAACGCGCTGGCACCGGGGCTCCTTGACCGGTACCTCGCACTCACCGGCTTCTCCTCCCAGCAGGACAGGTCGAAGGACAAGGACCCGCAACAGGAGAACCTCTGGGAGCCGGCCGACGGTGATGACGGCTCCGACCACGGGTCCCACGGCGTGTTCGACGACAAGGCCACGGGGCGGAGCAGCCAGCTGTGGGCGTCGCAGCATCACGGCGCGCTCGCTGCTGCCGGGCTGGGCCTGGCCGGTGCCGTCGGCGCGGTGCTGGTCCGGGGGAAGCGGTGAGCGCTCTCTCCCTGGCAGCCCGCCTTTGGTCTCACCTAGCGGGGGTGGGAGCGACGACGAAAGGACCTTCGTGATCGAGTGTCGACCGAGGACTGGGGGAGGATGGTCGGGACCCGGACCGGTCGATGTGAAGAGGGGAGACGCGCGGACCTCTCGAGTGCTCGCTCCCGTGGTTGTGGTGCTGGCGTCTCTCGGTGCGGCGGCGTGCAGTAGCCCGGGCGGGCACCCCGCCGTTCAGGTAGCCCACGACTTCTACGCCGCGGTCGAGGCGCACGACGGGACGCATGCCTGCGAGCTCCTGGCCCCACAGACCCGGCACGAGCTCGAGTCGACGGCGGGGAAGCCGTGTCCCCGAGCGGTGCTCGAGGAGAGCCTCCCTCACGCGCGGGGGCGCGGGCACCTCGAGCGGTTCGGCAACCAGGCACAGGTCGACCTGGTCGGAGACACCGTGTTCCTCTCCGAGTTCCGGGACGGATGGCGGATCGTCGCCCTGATGTGCACCCCCCGAGGCGCGCAGCCATACGACTGCCAGGTGAAGGGATCCTGACGTGCGTCTGGTCTTCGTCTCCTACCTGGTCGTGATCGTGGCCGGTCTGTGCTTCTTCATCGTCGTCGGGCTGGTGCACAGATGAGCACCAGACGGTTCCGCACCTTCCTGCACGAGAACTCGCTGAGCCTGGCCTTCGGCGCCCTCTTCCTCGCCGCGCTCGCCGCACAGGCGCTCGCGGGGGTGGCGGAGTACAACGACCAGCAGATCGCCGATGGCCTGGCACACGTCTCCGTGGCCGAGTACGTGACGTCGTCCGACTACGCCGTCGATGTCGCCGAGAACTGGCAGAGCGAGTTCCTGCAGTTCTTCCTCTACATCACCGCCACCATCTGGCTGGTCCAACGTGGCTCTCCCGAGTCCAAGCCTGTGGGCGAGGAGGGCCGCGGCACCGACGAGGAGCAGAAGGTGGGGGCGTACGCCACGGACGAGACGCCGAGCGCCGCAACGTTGGGTGGGCTGACCGCGCGCCTCTACGCGAGGTCTCTCGGGCTCGTCATGGGCACGATCTTCGTGGCCTGCTGGCTGACTCAGTCGATAGCCGGCTGGGCGACCTACAACGAGGAGCGATTGACCCAGCTGCGCGACCCCCTCTCATGGCCGGGCTACCTCGCTTCTGCCGATTTCTGGAGCAGAAGCCTTCAGAACTGGCAGTCGGAGTTCCTGGCCGTTGGCGCGATGGCAGTTTTCAGCATCTACCTGCGCGAACGTGGCTCCGCGGAGAGCAAACCGACCGGCGAGCCAGACTCCGTCACTGGAGTCAGCAGCTGAGCCCGCGCCGCCGTCTCCGATGGATGCACTTGGGGCTCTCCGGTCGCGGCGCCGGCCGACCGCCCCGGCGGGTCGAGTCGCGTTTGGCACGACCCCAGTGGGTACTTCGTGAACGTGGCCCTAAGTGACGCAGAGGGCCGAACGACGGGGAAGGAGTATTCGATGCCGCAGCAGTCCTGGAGCAAGAAGCGCGAGCGTCAGTACGAGCACATCAAGGAAGGTCAGAAGAACGAAGGCCGCTCAGAGGACACGGCAAAGCAGATCGCCGCGCGCACGGTCAACAAGGAGCGCGCCCGAGCCGGCGAGTCTCGGCAGAAGAGCCGCACGTCGACCAACGACATGTCCTCGTCGCGACGGGGCGGCAAGCGCTCCGGTTCCGGGCCGCAAGGACGGACCCGCGAGCAGCTGTACGCCGACGCGAAGCGTCAGGGCATCAAGGGCCGTTCGAAGATGACCAAGGCCGAGCTCGAGAAGGCCGTCGGTCGCTGACCCCCGCACAGCAGGACTCGGCTCGACAGCGGGGCCTCGCCGGGGTCTGACCGCAGGTTCACGGCTGCTCGTCAACGACGCGGCGGCGCGTTGCGGCACGCCATGGCGCTGATCAGCTCGTAGGCGGCGTGCGACGCGGCGATGCCCGTGACCTCGGCGTGGTCGTACGGCGGCGCCACCTCCACGATGTCGGCACCGACGAGGTTCAGCTCGTTGAAGCCTCGCAGGACGTTGAGGAGCTCGCGGCTGGTGAGCCCCCCCGCCTCGGGCGTGCCGGTGCCGGGGGCGAAGGCAGGGTCGAGGACGTCGATGTCCAGAGAGACGTACGTCGGCCGGTCGCCGACGCGGGCGCGGATCCGCTCCACGACGCCGCGCCAGCCGAGGTCGTCCATCTCGTGGCAGCCGACGATCTGGAAGCCGAGGACCTGGTCGTCCGAGAGGTCTTGGCTGCCGTAAAGCGGTCCCCGGATCCCGACGTGGATGCTCGCCGTCTTGTCGAGCAGGCCCTCCTCGCTTGCCCGCCGGAACGGCGTGCCGTGGGTCATCGGGGCGCCGAAGTAGGTGTCCCAGGTATCCAGGTGTGCGTCGAAGTGCACGACTGCCACGGGTCCGTGCATCTCGTGCATCACGCGGAGCAGCGGCAGCGCGATGGTGTGGTCGCCTCCGATGGTCAGGAGCCGTTGGCTGCGCTCGAGCACGGATCGCGCGCCGAGATCGATCTGGTCCAGGGCCTCCTTGATGTCGAAGGGGTTGCAGGCGATGTCACCGGCGTCGACGACCTGCTGACTGCCGAAGGGCTCGACGTCGAGGACGGGGTTGTAGTTGCGCAACAGCTTCGACGCGGCGCGTACGTGCGCGGGGCCGAAACGTGCCCCGGGCCGGTAGGTGACCCCGGAGTCGAACGGGACCCCCACCACCGCCACGTCGGCGTGCTCGACCTCCTCGAGGCGAGGTAGCCGGGCGAACGTGGCGGGGCCGGCGAACCGCGGCACCTGGGTCGCGTCGACGGGTCCGCGGGGCGAACGGTCGGTCATCGTCACCACACTCTCGCTCGTCAGGGCCTCTGCTGCCCTCCATCATGCGTCGCCAGTACGACGCGGTGCCTGCCGCCCGAGAAGAAGGCCGCCGTGACGCCGTGATCCAGCCCCTGGCTACTGTGAACGCGTGACCAGGCCCGTGATCCGTCCCGCGTCCCACTGGCGTGACTGGGACCCGGTTCGGCTGGCTGGGCTGAAGAAGCGTCGGGGCATCCGTGTGAGCCTCGTGCTGCCGGCCCGCGACGAGGCCGCCACGGTGGGCGAGATCGTGGCTCGCTTGCGGCAGGACCGGCCGATGACCGGAACGCCGGCGGGCACGGCCGATGCGGTGGTGGCCTCTGAGGGTGGCCGCGTGACCGAGCTCGTGGCCAGGCCGCTGCTCACGCTGCACCGCCCCGATCTCGCCGGCGTCGTCCAGCCGCTCGGGGGCGAGTGGGCCGTACGACGGGGTCTGCTGGAGCGGATCGCAGTGCCGACCGGGTACGCCGTCGACCTCGCCGTCCTCATCGAGGCCCACGAGGCAGCGGGGCTCGATGGCATCGCGCAGGTGGACCTCGGCCCCGTCGACCTCGGTCAGCGCCCGCCGGCGATATCCGTGCCGGGGTACCAGCCGTTCGAGCATGACGGCGAGGAGCTGGGGGCGGCGGCGTGCTGAAGCTCGGCCGACGGGTGTTCGACGACGACGCCCTGCTCGTGATGGCGATCGTGAACCGGACACCCGACTCCTTCTACGACAAGGGCGCATCCTGGGCCGAGGGCGCCGCGTTCGACCGGGTGCGGCAGGTCGTGGACGAGGGCGCCGACATCATCGACATCGGCGGTGTCAAGGCCGGACCCGGTGCCCAGGTCGATGCAGAGGAGGAGGCTCGGCGCGTCGTCGACTTCGTTGCGGCGGTCCGCTCCGAGCATCCCGACCTCGTGATCAGCGTCGACACCTGGCGGGCAGAGATCGGGCGAGCCGTCTGCCGCGCAGGCGCCGACCTGCTCAACGACGCCTGGGGCGGCTACGACCCCGAGCTCGCGGCGGTGGCGGCGGAGCACGACGTGGCGATGGTGTGCACGCACACGGGTGGTGCCGTGCCCAGGACGAGACCGCACAGGGTCGGATACGCCGACGTGGTGTCGGAGGTCGTCGCCGAGACGGTTGCCTATGCGGAACGAGCAGTGTCGCTAGGCGTGAACCCGGACAGCGTGCTGATCGACCCGGCGCACGACTTCGGCAAGAACACCTGGCACTCGCTGGAGCTCACCCGACGGCTCGACGAGATGACGGCGACGGGATGGCCGGTGCTCGTGTCGCTGTCGAACAAGGACTTCGTCGGTGAGTCGCTGGGGCTGCCGGTCGGCGAACGGGTGAACGGGACCCTTGCCGCCACGGCCATCTCCGCCTGGCAGGGGGCGCGCGTGTACCGAGCACACCAGGTCCTCGAGACCCGGCAGGTGCTCGACATGGTGGCCACGATCCGCGGCACGCGACTGCCCACGCGCGTCGTCCGGGGACTGGCCTAGGAGTGGCCTTGCGCCTGCTGCTGAACGACGTCGATCCGTCTGTCGCCGCCGACCGCGAGCCGGACGACCTGGCCCTCGCTCACCTGTACGCCTATCCCGGGGCGCGGGGCCCAGGCTCCGGGGACGGCCGATGGCTGAGGGGCAACATGGTGTGCAGCCTGGACGGCGCTGCCACCGGTCCGGACGGAAGGACAGGCTCCATCAACAACGAGGCCGACCGGCGCGTGTTCATGCTGCTCCGCGCACTCGCGGACGTGGTGATCGTCGGCGCCGGGACCGCGCGCGCCGAGGGGTACGGCCACCCGAAGCCGCCCGCGGGCGCGCTGGCCGGCCTGCGGGCGGGCCGGTCGCCGGCGCCATCACTGGTCGTCGTGAGTCGGACCGCGAACCTGCCGTTGCGGCTCACGCCCCCGCCGGACGAGGGGGCCGGCCGCGTCGGCGACGTGCTGCTCGCGACGAGCGAGTCGGCGGACAGCGCTGCGGTCGACGCCGCTCGCGAGGCGCTCGGCGAGGAGCAGGTGCTGGTCGCGGGTCGCGGCGGCGTGGACCTCGAGGCGTTGGTGGAGAGCCTGAGCGACCGGGGCTGGTCGAGGATGCTGACCGAAGGCGGTCCGCACCTGCTCCACGACATGGCGGCCGCCGGGGTGCTCGACGAGCTCTGCCTCACCGTCGTACCCCAGCTCCTCGCGGGCCCCCACCCGCGGATCCTCGCAGGAGAGGACCTGGGTCTGACGCTCTCCCCGCGGCTGCTTCTCGAGGACAACGGCACGTTGCTGGGGCGCTGGTCGCGGTGACCTCAGTCCTCTCACGTCCGCCGGCTGGCCCGAGCTCCCCTTCCGAGACGACGATGTCGCGGCGCTGTGGCCCGGTGCGGCGACCGACCACCCGCGGGCGCGGCGGCCGAGACGACGGGAGGAGAGCAACACCACATCGCGCGGCAGGCATGTCCGGGTCTGGCGAGGGTAGGTGTTCTAGAAGGGGACACAACTGTGAGGACGACGGGGATGGACACTTCCGTCCGATTGTCGCTGCCGCCCGCGGCTGCGGCGGCAGCAGTGGCGCGTCAGCTTCTTCGGCAACGATGCTCGAGTCTGCCCGGCCCTGAGCTCGATGACGCGCTCTTGCTTGTCACCGAGCTCGTCGCGAACGCCGTTCGACACGGCGAAGGGCCCGTGACACTGGCCCTGACCCGTGACCATGGCCGCCTCCGGGTCGAAGTCACTGATGCGAGCCCACGCCGGCCACAGCCCCGTGACAGAGGGGTGGAGGCCGAGTCGGGGCGCGGCCTGCAGATCGTCGACGTACTCGCCACTCGCTGGGGCAGCGAGCCGGCCGGGAGCGCGGGAAAGACAGTCTGGTTCGAGCTCGACACCCACCCGGTGAGCCACGACGCGCTGGTGATGTGATCGCGACCTCCCCGCCCTGCCCTCGCGGGGGCGCTCGGCGGGGTGAGCCCTGCTGGATGGCGTTGGGCCTATCGTGGCTAACAAGAGCGCATCAGCCTCTCGTCGTCCGGGAGAGGCAGGAAGCTTGCCGTTTGAACCTGCATCTGGCCGGGTCCCGGCCGGGCGGACGGAGGCTGCATTGGCAAACGACCGGGCCGCGCAGATCTGCGCAGGGCTTGCGACGCTGTGGCTCGTCGTGATGGTGACGGTCGACGTGATGACCGCGCGTCCCCACTTCGTGGCGCTGTTCGCGCTAGCGCCGCTGATCGCCTGTGCGGCGCTCCCGACCCGGATCACGGCCGTCTTCGCAGGCGTCGCGATCTTCCTTTCGGCGGGCTCGGGCTGGTGGAACCACTCCTGGGCCTCGGGGCAGCAGATCGTCCGGATCGCGGACGTCATACTCGTCAGCGCAGCAGCCACCGTGGTGGCGGTGGTCCGTGTGCGTCGCGAGCAGCAGTTCGCCCGGGTGGCGGCGATCGCCGAGGTCGCGCAGCGTGCGATCCTGCCGACGCTGCCGACGAGGTTCGGGTCTGTCGCGATAGGCGCCCGCTATCTGTCCGCGGCCCAGGACGCGGTCGTCGGGGGCGACCTCTACGACTGGTACCACTCCGCCACGCGCCTGCGCTTCCTGGTCGGAGACGTGCGAGGCAAGGGCATAGCCGCGGTCGGGCAGGCAGCGAGGGTCATCCGGGCCTTCCGTCAGGCCGCACCGGCGCAGGCCAGCCTTCCCGCGGTCGGCCACGAGATGAGCGCCTACCTCGCTCCCTTCTTCGACGACGAGGAGTTCGTCACCGGCCTCCTCGTGGATGCATCTGATGCCACCAGACTGACGTTGGTCTCCTGCGGCCATCCGCCTGCGTTGCTGATCCGCCGCGACGGCCACGCGTCGCTTCTCGAAGCGCCTCCGGGCCTCCCGCTCGGTCTCGGTGACACGTACGACGGGGTCACCGTGCCGTGGGGACCCGGCGACCGGTTGTTGATGTACACCGACGGGCTCAGCGAGGCACGCGACTCAGACGGGCGGTTCCTGCCGTTGCTCACCCTCGCACCGCTCCTGAGGGCTGAGACGGTCGACGACGCGCTCGACGCCCTCCTTGATGCGGTGCACGAGCACGTGCCGAGCGGCCAGCTGGCCGACGACCTCGCCGTCGTGCTGCTCGAGAACCTGGGCGTCGACCATCGGAGAGCAACGGACGTGCCGGACCCGGTCCAGGAGCGTGTCTGGGCAAGCGGCTGACCCGAGAACGACGGGGTGAGTCCTGGCTCCGGTCGTCAGCGGTCCCCTCGCCCTGGAGAAGACGGAGACGGCCGGCAAGCGTCGACGTGGATGTCCACCACGACGCTGAAGGTGCCATGGCCCGAGGAGGTCGCCCGCAGGTCACCGAGCCTCCGCAGCATCGCCAATGACGCGGCGTTGTCGGCGGCGACCTCCGTGACGATCTGGGTGACCCCGACCGGACGATGACGCATGAGCGCCTGCAGCAGCGCGGTCGCGACGCCTCGGCCCTGCCACTCGTCCGCGACGGTGACGGCGACATCGGCCGCCGTCGGCTGGTCGGGGTAGCGCACGATCCGAGCGATTCCAGCAGGAACCTCGGGTTCGTTCTCAGGAAGAGCGAACAGCACGAACGCGACGTGGTCCACACCGTCGACGTCGTCCACGAGATGGTCGAGCAGCTCCTCGGTCAGGTGCGGGACCGCTCCGAGGAATCGGTGGAAGCGCGAGTCCGCCGAAAGGTGTTCGTACTGCTCGCTCAAGGCCTCCCGGTCTGTGGGCAGCAGCGGCCAGATGAGCGCTTCCGTCCCGTCACGAAGCCGGACCGTCTCCACCATCTCGCCTCCAGACCATGCGCGCCCGCTCCGGCGAGGAGCTCACATTCCCGTACGGGCGCCGGCCGGCAGGTGATGTTCCTGCTTCTCGTCGTGCTCCACGGCGCTGAGGAAGTCCTGGACCTCCCGGCGCACCCGAGCCTCCTGGCCGAGGAGGACATGCCCCCCGGAGTCGCACATCAGGACTCGGACAGTACGGAGTCGCTCGGCGGAGTAGCGCACGACGTCCGCCGTCCTGTAGGGGTCGTCGACCGCGGAGACCAGCATCACCGGCATCTGCAGCTGTTCGATCGGCAGGTCCGGGGCGACCGGGGTCGTCGTGCGGATGTCGTGGGCCAGCCCTACGTGCCGAGCGCTCGCGGGGAAGAACCAGTCGACGAGCTTCTCGCGGTCGTTCGCGGTCACCCGGTCGTCGAGCGAGCGAGGAACGCCCGCGACGCGCACGAGCAGCTTCGGAGCGAGCCGCGCCAGGGTCCACACCAGCAGGTCCGAGGCGAGAAGGTGGTCGAAGATGAACGAGGGAGGACCGCCCGCGAGCTCCTCGGGGCTGAGCGGCAGATAGAGCGCCGGGGTGATGAGCACCAGCGCCTGAACCCGATCGGGGTGGCGCAGCGCAAGCTGCGTCGCCGCCTGCGCCCCCGCGGAGACGGCAACCACGACAACGGATGGCAGGTCGAGGGTGTCGAGCAGCGAAGCGAAAGCGGCTGCTTGGTGTGCGTGGGACGCATCGCTCGGCATCGGAGTGCCCAGGTAGCCGAACCTGGACGGAGCGATGATCCGGTAGCCGTCTCCGAGCACGTCGCGGCCGACCTGCATCCCCATGTCGAAGCCCCCGGCGGAGCCGTGGACGACCAGCGCGGGCGGCCCGCTGCCGGCCTCGGCCACCTCGGCCGGGCCCGAGGCGGTCAGGATGCGTCGGCTCTGACCTGCCAGCCGGGCCCGCGCGGTCCGCATGTCGGAGCGGTAGGCAGCACCGGCGGCGGTCGCTGCTGCGACACACGCTCCGAGTGACACCGCTGTGAGCACCCTGCGGGCGGACTTGGCCGCGTCCATCGGACACCTCCGGTTCCGGCGCGGGCCGACTTCCTTCGGCGGAGGTCGGTAGGCGCCGCACTCTCAACTGTCGGCGTCACCCACCCGGTTTCTCCAGTGTCGAACGTCCCTTCGGCCGGCTCGCTCATCGGCCGCTTCGAGGATGAGCCGCCCGAAGACCCACGAACCGACCAGTCACACGAAGTGGAGCTGCTGGGTGACGTCCAGCAGCCTGGCTATCTTCCTGAGCATCGGGCAGGCGCCGTGGACCGAGAGCTCCCGACCCGCGGCGCGGACCCGGGCGGCGAAAGCGAGGAGGTCCCGAAAGGCGCACAGGTCGCAGAACGTGAGCTTTGCGAGCACCAGATGGACCTCGTAGATTCCGTCGATCTCGACCTCGGCGAGCCTGGCACGCAGGGTGTCCTGGTTCCCGAGGTCTGCTTCCCCGCAAAGCTGGACCCACAACCCGTGGTTACGCGTGATGGTGTCGATGCTCAGCTCGCCCGGCGGGGGAGTCGCGGCGCAGGGGCTGGGGGCCGCGGCGTTTACGGCGGGGTCCTGGCCGGGTGAACAGGGCGCCGACCTGATGCCACCCGTCGGCCGCGGACCATCCGGCCGCCCCACCGTGCATCCGTGGGGGGCCGGCCGCCACAGCTCACGGCCTCGGAGGTGATGGCCATGACCGGTCACGACTGCTCCCTCGAGACGGTGCGCGTCGCTCGCGCTGGCCTGCCCGGGCTGCCGACGACGCAGGTCCGACGGAGTCCGGTTCTGCAGTCAGTTGGCCGTAGCGGCGAGGTTCCAGCTGTCGTCACACTGAGGAACCGCCTCAGCAGGCGATGCTGTTACAGGGGCCTCTTCCGGCGGCGACGGCTCGGGCTCCTCCGCCATCAGCGGGCTGCCTTGCACGTCGCCGGCCGCGAGCCCCTGGAGAGCCTCGGCGAGGCTGTCCTCGAGATGCTCGAGCCACAGCACCAGACCGAGGCATGCAACCGGCACCAGCACGGCACACGTGATCGACCACGCAATCGTCATGGCGAGCTCCAAACGAAGTTCAGACGTGCTGTCTTGGTGCTTCGCCGGCTCAGCTTCTGGGACTGGGATGCGCGTAGGCCGGTTCGACAATCGCCATGCTGGCGGTGCGAGGGGGTGGAACTGAATGGCCCGCTCGGGGCAAACCAGAGGGGCCAGCCGGAATGGCACCGGCTTCCGGCCTTCCTGACGAAGGGCGAGGATGCGCGTCGGTTCGTCCGTCACCCGTTCGCGCCGGCACGCAAACGTTTTGGTCACAAAGTGTCCTCGCTTCTACGCAAGACACCCAAAAGGTGCATAGCTGCCTGGCAATTCACGGCCAGGCTTGGCACGATCCCGTCTGCTGTGGGGTCGAGGAGAGTGCCCCCACGGGGGACACCTTGACGAGGCTGAAGGGCTGCGTGCGGTTGCGGTTGCGTGCCGCGATCCAGGCGGTCGACACGAGGAGAGAGAGCACACCATGAACACGGCGCCCCACGTGGTGACCCGCCAAGTAGTCGCCGAGCTGATCGGCCCGCACGGAGAGGTGCCGCTCGATGCCGAGCTGAGGTACGACTCGACGGACCCGTACGCCGCGGTCGTCGCGTTTCTGACAGGTGACTCGGAAGTCGAGTGGGTGTTCGGACGGGAGCTGCTGATTCGTGGCCTCTACGAGCCGGCGGGGGAAGGCGACGTCAACGTGTCGCCGTCGTTGGACGCCGACGGACGCGCGATGGTGGTCTTCCTGCTTCGGTCTCCTTCCGGCAACGCCGTCGTGCGGATCCCCGCTCGAGACGTCCTGGGGTTTCTCGCCCGGTCGACCGTCGCGGTCTGGCCGGGGACCGAAGGCGACCACGTCAGCCCCGACGCAGCCATCGAGTCGATCTTGGTGGGCGACTGACCGTCGGACCTCAGCGGCCCCTCGGTGGCGCGTAGCCTGCTGTCATGAGTGTGAAGGTCGACCTCGCGAAGCTGGCGGACACCATGGCCGACTACGACTTCGCGTACCTGCTGACTGTGTCGGACGAGCAGCGGCCGCACGCGGTCGCGGTGCAACCCGTGATGCGCGGGGAGGCGCTCGCCGTCGGCGGTCTCGGCAACCGCACCCTGGCGAACCTCGCCGGTCGTCCCGACGTGACGCTGCTCTTCCCGCCGCGGGAGCCCGGCGGGTACTCCCTGATCGTGGACGGTCGGGCTTCCAGCGACGACGGCAGCACGGACGTGGCGCCCACGCACGCTGTGCTGCACCGGCCCGCTGACCACGCGGCACGACGCGACGACGGCTCCTGCGGCAATGACTGCCTGCCGGTGGCCGGCACATGAGCGACGTCTTCTGGGTCTCCGCCTTCCTCGATACCGACGAGGAAAGGGCGCCCGCTGTCGAGCGCTTCTGGTCAGGGGTCACCGGCTCGCTGCTGTCCTCACGCCGCGGACGCAGGGACGAGTTCGTGACCTTGCTTCCGCCGGACGGCGACGCGTTCCTGAAGGCGCAGACCGTCGGGCAGTCACCGCCCGGCGGCCTGCACCTGGATCTGCACACCCGAGACACGAACGGACTGGCTGCGCGGGCGGAGCAGCTCGGCGCGAGCGCCAGCTACAACGACCAGGGGTACGTGGTGCTCGGGTCGCCGGGAGGCATGACGTTCTGCATCGTGAGCCACGCCGCTGCCCACCGACCCGTCCCCGTGCCCTGGCCCGGGGGTCGAAGCCTTGTGGACCAGGTCTGCCTCGACATCCCACCGTCCCGCTTCGACGCCGAGCTCGCCTTCTGGCGCGACCTCACCGGATGGCAGCAGGTCAAGGCCGCCGACGACAGCGAGTTCGCCCGGCTCGAACGAGGAGACGGCCTGCCGCTGCAGCTCCTTCTCCAGCGGCTCGACGACGAGCAGTCGGTCGTCACCGCGCACCTCGACCTGGCCTGCGATGACCGGGACGCCGAGGTTGCTCGCCACCGGGACCTAGGGGCATCTGTCGTCCGGCGGACCGAGGGATGGACCACGCTCCGCGACCCCTCGGGGCGGGCGTACTGCGTCACCGGCCGGCCGCTCTGAAGCGGCGGCCTACATGGGCGGGTTCGCGAGGACTCCGCAGGCGGATCGACGTCAGGAGCGTCACATGGAGGAGACAGGGATCCCCGAGGAGCAGCGACGTCGCGAACAGGCTCTCGTGGACAGCGTCGTCTCCTCGTTCGACGCAGCCGGGTCATCTCGGCTCGGACAGCTGATGCAGTCGCTGGCGCGGCATCTGCACGAGTTCATCCGAGAGGTGCGGTTGACCGAGGACGAATGGAGGACTGCCGTCGAGTTCCTCACGGAGACCGGCCGGATCACCGACGAGAGACGCCAGGAGTTCATCCTGCTCTCAGACGTGCTCGGCCTCTCCATGCAGACCATCACCGTGAACAACGAGGCAGTCGGAGACGCCACCGAGGCGACCGTGCTCGGTCCGTTCTTCGTCCAGGACGCCCCGCTGATCCCGCTGGGCGGAGACATGTCGTTCGGAGCCGACGGCCAGCCATGCTGGGTCGAGGGCACCGTGACCGACATCCACGGGAGGCCGGTTGCCGGAGCCCGGCTCGACGTCTGGGAGGCCGACGCCGAGGGACTCTACGACGTCCAGTACGACGACCAGCGGGTCGCCGCGCGTGCACACATGTTCGCCGACGACGCCGGCGGCTACCGCTTCTGGGCCATCACGCCGACGCCCTACCCCATCCCGTTCGACGGACCTGTCGGCGCGCTGCTGCAGGCTTCGGAGCGCTCGCCCATGCGGCCTGCGCATCTTCACTTCATGGTCTCCGCGCCAGGGCACCGCACCCTGGTCACCCACATCTTCGTGGCAGGTTCGGCCCATCTGGCGACCGACGCCGTCTTCGGCGTCACGGACTCCCTGGTCAAGGAGCTGGCCGTGCATGACACAGGAAGCGCCACTCCCGACGGCCGGCACATCGTCGGGGGCACGTGGGCGGAGCTCAGGTTCGACATCGTCCTGGCTCCCTCGACCCCCGACCGCGACCACGCGGGCGACCGGCGGGAACGCCTCGGGAGAGATGGCAGCAATCTAAACGAAACGGAGTAGAACACGACAGATCGGGTATGCAGAGTGTGTGACCGCTTGCACACCAGGTCGATGAGAAGAACCGGGCCGTTTTGGGCCACACCGAGCACAGAAATGGGGGGCAAGCCATGCGGAACGGCCGGTGCCGACCTGCAGCGGTGTCACGATGAGGAATGAAGGTGACCGACCCGGCAGAGCCGGTTAGGTCGTCCATAGCACCGACATTAGGGGAGGGACCTGATGAACGCGCGACCACCTGAGACCGATGCGCTGCTGACTCCTGCCGAAGTCGCAGCCATGTTCCGTGTCGACCCGAAGACAGTCACGCGCTGGGCCAAGGCCGGCAAGCTGACGTCGATCAGGACGCTGGGCGGACACCGCAGATACCGGGAGTCGGAGGTTCGGAGCATCCTTTCCGGGTCGATTCCCGAGCAGCGGCGCGGAGAGTAGCCGAGCCGCGGGGGCGCTCCGTCGGCGTGCGGAGCCCCCTGCATGCAGACGTTCCCACGTCGGGGCGGCTCGCCGTGCCCTGGTGACAGCACCGGCCGCCGGTGCCACCATCGAACCAACATGGCGTACGACGTGATGGTGATCCTCGAAGACCGGCCCGGCGAGCTTGCACGACTCGGCGAAGTGGCCGGCGCCGCCGGAGTGAACATGGACGGCTTCGCGGCGTTCACGGGCGACGGCAAGGGCGTGGTCCACGTTCTCGTCTCGGATGGTCGCCTCGACGATCTCCGGGTGGCGTTGGAGACGGCCGCGATGCCGATAGCCGACGAACGAGAGGTCCTCGTCGTGAACGTGGCGGACGAGCCAGGTGCGATGGGTGAGATCGCCCGAAGGCTCGCGGACGCCGGTGTCAACATCGATCTCGCCTACACCACGTTCGGCGGGGTCCGGCTCGTCTTCGGGACTGACGACATGCGCGTCGCCCGGGAGATCGTCGAGGGCTGAGCCCGACTGCAGGCCGCGTGGCCCGAGTTGCAGACAGAGCCGTGGATCCGGTGTAGACAAGTGCCCCGGACCGGTGTGAAACCGGCGTGCCATCGAGAGCAAGGGGTGCACATGGGCGCGGTGAAGAGCGTCGGCGACGGGGAACACGCAGTGATCTGCCTGCACGGCTGGTTCGGCTCCGCCGAGGGATGGGGTTACCTGCCCGAGGTCGTCGACCGGCGGAGGTTCACCTACTGGTTCCCGGAGATGCGCGGGTACGGCGCCCGTCGCGAGGAATCCGGGGAGTACACCATGAAGGAGTACGCCGCCGATGCCCTGGCCGCGGCCGACGACCTGGGGCTCGGGACCTTCTCGGTCCTGGGGCACTCGATGGGCGGCAAGGCCGCCGCGTGCTTGCTCGCGCAGGCGCCCGACCGGGTGCGCGCGCTCGTGGGTGTCGCACCGGTAGCTCCCGCGCCGGTCCCGCTCGACGAGGACGGCCAGGGACTCTTCTTCGGCGCCCCGCAGAGCGATGAGAACCGTCGCGCGATCATCGACTTCACCACAGGCAGCCGCCACTCCGGGGCCTGGCTCGACGGGATGGTCAGGTTCTCGCGCGAGACCTCCTCCCCGGAGGCCTTCGCGGGCGCGGTGGAGTCCTGGGTCAACGACGACTACCTCGCGGAGGTGGGTCGCCCGGACACACCCGTCGCCTGCATCGTCGGCGAGACCGACCCGGCGCTCTCGGCGGAGGTGATGAGGCAGAGCTGGATGCAGATCTACCCCGACGTCACGCTCGTCGAGCTCCAGTCGGCCGGCCACTACCCGATGCACGAGACACCCGTGGCGCTGGCGACCCGGATCGAGGCGTTCCTGTCGGACAAGTGAAGCCTGCTCCCGGCACCGAGGTCGTCCACGACCCGGCCACCTACGTCGAGGGCGCTCCCCTCGACGTGCTCGACCGGCTGCGCGAGACCGACCCCGGCGTGGTGTGGGTGGCGGAGCCTCCGGTTCCCGGGTCCACGGGCGGGCCGGGCTACTGGCTCGTCCTCCGGCATGCCGACGTCAAGATGGTGCTTCGCGAAGCGGAGACCTTCTCGTCCTACGCCGGTGCGACGCAGGTGCGCGACCCATCGACAGCAGAGGACCTCGCCTACGTGCGGCGGATGATGCTCAACATGGACCCGCCCGAGCACTCCCGGCTCCGTCGGCCGGTCCAACGCTCCTTCACGAGAAGAGCGGTCGCGCGCTTGGAGGAGCAGATCACCGGGCACGTCGACCAGATCCTCGACCGGGTGCTCACGTCGCCGGGCGAGGTCGTGGACTTCGCGAAGGACGTTGCCGCCGACCTGCCCCTGCTCACCCTCGCCGACGTGCTGGGGGTGCCTCCGGAGGACCGGATGCTCCTGTTCGACTGGTCGAACAGGGTGATCGGCTTCCAGGACCCCGACTACGCGACCAGCGCGGCGTTCGACCCGTCATCCGGCACCGAGATGGCCCGCCAGGCGTTGTCCCTGCGTCCGAAGCCGGATGCCGACGGACGGATGCCGGATCCCCGGTCCCGGACCGGTATGCCAGACCTGTACTCGTACGCCCATCTGCTGGCCCGTCACAAGAAGCAGCATCCGGGCGAGGACGTCGTGTCGATCCTTCTGGCGCAGGACGATGCGATCGATCTCGAGGAGTTCGAGAACATGTTCTGGCTCCTCGCGGTGGCCGGCAACGAGACACTCCGCAACGGCCTCCCGGGCGGGATGGTCGCGCTGCTGCGCCATCCCGAGGCGCAGCGCCGGCTCCGCGACGCCCCGGAGCTCGTCGAGCCAGCTGTCGAGGAGATGTTGCGCTGGTGGACGCCGGTCATGGTGTTCCGGCGTACCGCAACCAGGGACTGCACGGTCAACGGACAGCCGGTAGCCGCAGGTCAGAAGGTCGTGGTGAGCTTCCTCTCCGCCAACCGCGACCCGCGGGTCTTCGAGGATCCGGGCTCGTTTCGCGTTGACCGCGGAAGCCGCGAGCACCTCGTGTTCGGGCACGGCCCGCACCTGTGTCTGGGTGCGCACCTGGCACGGGTCCAGATGCGCACCATGTTCTCCAGGCTCCTGGAGCGGACCACCTGGCTGGAGCCCGCAGGTGAGCCGGCACTCTTGCGTTCCTCGTTCCAGCGGGGTGTCAAGCGGCTCCCGATCTTCTGGCGGTAGGCCACGGGTTCGTCCGGTCCGAGCCGATTGTCGCGGTGCGGAGCCGGACAGGAGTGGAGTTACCGGGCGGCGGATGGGGGGCAGACACCGAGAAAGCGGCCATTGTCAGGCGGGACCGGTGTCAGGATGAGCAACAGCAAGGGGGGAAACCGCCCCGTCATGGGGTGCTGGGCACCGACAGGAGGGTAGGGACCCATGAACGCGCGACCACCAGAGGCCGATGCTCTGCTCACGCCAGCCGAAGTGGCGGCAATGTTCCGTGTTGACCCGAAGACGGTCACCCGGTGGGCCAAGGCCGGCAAGCTGACGTCCATCAGGACGCTCGGAGGGCATCGCAGATACCGGGAGTCGGAGGTCCGGAAGTTGTTGAGCGGGACAATTCACGAGCAGCGCCGCGGCGAGTGAGCTGCGGCTCGCCGCCGTGTCGCGTTGAACCTCGGCTCGGACGAGGCGGGACCTCCCTCGGGTCAGGTCGCGTGGGGGATGGCCGGAGCTCAGCGGCCCGTGCTCGGGTCCGGTGCCAGGTCTCGTCGCGCCAGCCGGTAGGCCGCCTCGGGAAGGAAGCTGCCTGCGGCCCCGCGGCAGCCGTCCGCCTGGCCGGGGGGCTTGATCCACAGGAAGGCGTCGACCCAGGAGTTGCCCGTGTCAGCGGTCGGAAGGCTGCCGAGCCGCCGGCCCGCGGGGTCGCACGTCGCGCTTCCCGACGACCTGCCGTTGCCGTTACGCCCCGTGTCGACGACCATGCGTAGGTCACGATCGCCCAGCGACCGGATCACCTGGATGCCGAAGCGGACCTCGTCGTCGGTGTGGTTGAAGTTGGCGACGTTGAGGGCGATGCCGTTGCCGTACTCTGCCGCGTGCGCCAGCCTGAGCCGCGAGGCCATGGTCTCGACGGAGCGCCAGGAGGAGTTGCCCGCGTCGAAGTAGATCCTGACGGAGGGGTGCCCGCTCCGGAGCGTCCGAGCGGCGTCCCGCACGGCTCGGACGCGTGCAGCGCGCTGCTGAGGAGCGAGACAGCCGACCTGCGCCAGGGAGTCCGGCTCCAGGATGATCCACGCAGGCAGCGAGCCGAGGCCTCGCGAGAAGCCGTCCACCCATCGTCGGTAGGCGTCGAGGCTCGGCGCTCCGCCCGCGCTGCGCATCGCACAGTCCCGATGCGGGATCGCGTACATGACCAGGACCGGGACCTCGGAGCGCGCTGCCGCCCCGGCCACGACCTGGTGCACCTCCCACTGGACAGACCCGGGGTCGCCGCTCGTGAACCACACCGCCTGCGGGCGGGACGCGACCCGATGCCGGATCATCGCTGCCCGCCTGTCTGCGGGATTGCTCCGGACCCACTCGGCGGCACCGCTCTGCGGGTCGACGAAGAACCGCGTGCCTGCGGGGACCTGCCGAGGCACGGCGCTCGCGCCCCACTCGAGGGAGTCGCGCACTCGCACGGCCATCACAGTCAGCGCGAGCAGCAGCAAGGCGACGGTCGTGGCCCGCACCAGCCGCCCGCGCGGCCGCTCCAGCCGGACAGGCGGTCTCCCGTCTTTGACCGTCCGGGTCAGTGCCACAAGGCGCCCCCAAAGCAGTCGATGTCGCCGCACGCACCGCGCCGGTCGCCGCGCCCCCCTCAACGAGGGTCCGGCGCCGGGAAGGACGCGGGCATCCCCCGGCCGGGCGTGCCGGGTGCACCACCTTCGGGCTGCCCCGCTTCGGGGATCCAGAGCCGGCCACCTGGCCGACCCCGGATCCCCACGTGCACCGAGGACCTTTGACCCGTGACGCCGCGTCGCGGCGGCGCTCATGCTGAAACGCAAGAGGGGGCGGTGCCATGAGCGAGGTCGTCGAGCTGAGCGTGAACGAGTGCCGCGAGCACCTGGACCGGGGCGGCGTGGGTCGCCTCGCGTTCATAACTCCGGAAGGGCTTCGCGTCGTGCCGTTGAACTTCAGCACGAACGCGGACGCCATCGAGTTCCGGACCCAGCGGGACTCCGAGCTCGGCAGGCACGGCGAGGGCGCCGAGGCGGTGTTCGAGATCGACGAGATCGACAACGACGCGGAGGAGGGCTGGAGCGTCCTCGCCTTCGGGCGTCTGGAGCGTCCCACCGAGGCGGACGAGGTGTGGGACATCCGCGGCTGGCGCAACCCCACTCCGTGGAGCGGAGAGCACCGCAACTTCCATATGAAGCTGCGCTGGCACAAGGTCACCGGCCGCCGCATCGTGCAGCGCGACTCTGGCTCGTGAGGGCACCGACCATGCCGTTTGACGCTCCTCGTGCGGCTCGGTCCGGCGGTCCGACGAATGCCGGACCGGACCCCGTCGTGTCCAGACCTGGTTACCGGGAGGTAAGAACCGAAAGCAGGGGTCCTGAGGGTCTTTCGGCCTGTGTCACGACCCCACCTCGGCGACCTAGCGTCGTTCGAAAGAAGCCCTCGACGCCGAAACGGAGCCGCAGCCGATGAAGATCGTGGTGCTCGTCAAGCACGCGCCAGACCCCTCCGCCACAGTGCGGTACGCCGATGACCTTACCGTCGACCGGGCCAGTGTCGACGGCCACCTGTCCGAGCTGGACGAGTACGCCGTCGAGCAGGCCGTCTCCCTGGTGGAGAAGGGACTGCCCGCGACCGTCACCTACCTGACCATGGGGCCCGAGGGCGCGGTCGACGGCCTGCGCAAGGCCCTTGCCATGGGCGGCGACGACGCCGTCCACATCAGCGACGAGGCGTTGCACGGGTCGGACTCGCTGTCCACCTCCCTCGTGCTCTCCAAGGCGCTCGAGAGGATCGGTTTCGACCTCGTCGTGTGCGGGATGGCGTCCACCGACGGTGAGATGTCAGTCCTCCCGGCGATGCTCGCCGACCGACTCGGCGTGCCCCAGGTGACCTTCGCCAGCGCGCTGTCCGTCGACAACGGCGCCGTGACGATCCGTCGCGATGCCGACAGCGCGGTCGAGGAGGTCGTCGCCACCCTGCCGGCCCTGGTGTCGGTGACCGACCAGTCCGGCGAGGCGAGGTACCCGTCGTTCAAGTCGATCATCGCCGGCAGGAAGAAGCCGGTCACCACCTGGACGCTCGCGGACCTCGGCGTCGAGCCGGCCCTCGTCGGCGCGGCCGGAGCCGCCAGCGTGGTGCGCAGCGCGGCCCCGAAGCCGCCTCGCGGATCCGGCGAGGTCATCGTCGACGACGGCCAGGCCGCCACCCAGATCGCTGACTTCCTCGTGGCGCAGAAGCTGCTCTGACCATCCGACCCCTAAACGACATACAGGAGACTCCCGTGGCTGAAGTCCTGGCCCTGGTCGAACGCACCGACGGATCGGTGCGGAAGGCATCCCTCGAGCTGCTGGCCCTGGCGCGCAGGCTGGGTGAGCCGGCGGCCGTCGTCTACGGCCCCGCAGAAGATGCGGTCGTCAAGACTCTCGGAGACCACGGCGCGACCCGCGTGTACTCCGTCGACCACCCGGAGCTCGCGGAGTTCCTCGTGGCTCCCAAGGCCGACGCGCTCGTCACGGTGATCCGGCGTACGACGCCCGCGGCCGTGCTGGTGACCGCCGGCCGTGAGGGGACGGAGGTCGCCGCCCGCGCCGCCGTACGCCTCGACTCGGGCATCATCACCAATGCGGTCGACGTGACAGCCGGGGACGGCGGTCCGCTCGTGACCCAGTCGGTCTTCTCCGGCACCTGGACCACGCAGAGCCAGGTGGTGCGCGGGACGCCGATCATCACCGTCCGGCCGAACGCCGCGGCGCCCGAGGTCGTCCCCGTGGAGCCGGTCGTCGAGTCGGTCCCGGTCGAGATCGCCGAGACCTCCCGTGCCTCGAGGATCGCGAACCACGTGCCCAAGACGGGGACCGGGCGGCCCGACCTCGCCGATGCCGCCGTGGTCATCTCTGGGGGTCGCGGCATGGGCTCCGCCGAGGCGTTCGGGCTGCTGGAGGAACTCGCCGACGCGATGGGCGGGGCCGTCGCCGCGTCGAGAGCCGCCACCGACCTCGGCTGGTACGGCCACGACTTCCAGATCGGGCAGACCGGCAAGACGGTCGCGCCCCAGCTCTACCTCGCCAGCGGCATCTCCGGGGCCATCCAGCACAGGGCCGGGATGCAGGGGTCGCGGACGATCGTCGCGATCAACAAGGACCCCAACGCGCCGATCTTCGGTATCGCCGACCTCGGGGTCGTCGGGGACGCCCACACGGTGCTCCCGGCCCTCATCGCCGAGGTGCAGCGACGCAAGGCCTGAGGGAAGGACCCCTGCCATGACATCCACCACGGTCCCCACCAGCCATCTCGGTGGCGAAGGACTCGACGTCGGGACGCTGAACCTGATGCTCGAGGCCCTCGGCGACTTCGTCGCGGAGCAGCTGCCCGAGGGCCGCATGCTCGACCTCGACCACGAGGACACCTGTCCCGAGGACACCGTGCGCGCCATGTGCAGTGACGCCCTCGGCGTACAGCTCGTCTTCATCCCAGAGCAGTACGGCGGCATGGGCGGCAACGCCTTCGACTCCTACCGGGTCTGTGAGCGGATGGCCCATGTCGACATCGGTCTGGGTACGTCGGTCTTCGCGACGTTCCTGGGAAGCGACCCGATCCTCATGGGCGGCACGGAGGAACAGCGCGAGAACTGGCTCGGCCGGATCGCCGAGGAGGGCATCGTCTTCGCCTACGGAGCGACCGAGCCCGAGGCCGGCAGCGACCTCGGGGCGATGACGACCATGGCGGTCCCGGTCGACGGCGGGGCAGGCGGCTACCGCATCACGGGCCGGAAGCAGTGGATCAGCAACGGCAGCATCGCGGACGCCTGCACGGTGCTCGCGATGGCGCCGGGTGGACCCTCCTGGTTCGTCGTAGAGAGGGGGACCGAGGGGTTCTCCTCGGCTCCGCCGGAGGACAAGCACGGCATCCGTCTCTCGAACACCGCTGCCCTCTTCCTCGACGACGTGGTCGTCCCGCGGGAGAGCCTGGTCGGCGGGGTCGAGGGCCGGGGGCTCGTCCAGGCCCAGCAGGTCTTCGGCTACACGCGACTCATGGTGGCCGCCTTCGGTCTCGGCGGTGGCTGGGAGGCGATGGAGCGCACGATCCGCTACTCGAAGGAGCGGGTCCAGGGCGGGGCGCCGCTCAGCGAGAAGCAGGGCTATACCCACAAGCTGGTCGTGCCGCACGTCGTCCGCCTCGAGGCGGCGCGAGCGGTCATCGAGGAGACCGCCCGCCGCATCGACGCGGGGGAGGGCGAGGGTGGTGCGCTGAACACCGAGGGCGCGATCGCGAAGTACCTCGCCACGGAGGCCGGCGTCGCCGCCGCCGACGCGGCCATCCAGGCACACGGCGGGTACGGCTACACCAGGCCCTACATCGTCGAGAAGATCCGCCGCGACGTCAGGATCACCACGATCTACGAAGGCACCTCCGAGATCATGGAGATGACCATCGCGCGCGACCGCTGGCAGCAGCACCT
>DASVBF010000160.1:0-4972 GCA_036375975.1 Nocardioidaceae bacterium
ATCGGCATCTTCGACAGGTCGCACTACGAGGACGTCCTCATCGGCCGCGTGCGGGAGCTGGCGCCGCCGGAGGAGATAGAGAGGCGGTACACCGCGATCAACGAGTTCGAGGCAGCCCTCGTCGACAGCGGCACGGCGGTCGTCAAGTGCATGCTCCACATCTCGCCCGACGAGCAGCGGGAACGTCTGCTGGCGCGCCTGGACGACCCGACGAAGCACTGGAAGTTCGACCCGGCGGACGTCGACGAACGCATTCACTGGTCGAGCTACCAGGAGGCGTACGAGGTCGCCCTGGAGAGCACCAACACCGCGGCGGCCCCGTGGCACATCGTGCCGAGCGACCGGAAGTGGTACCGCAACTGGGCAGTCGCCCAGATCCTCCTCGAGACGCTCGAGAGCCTGGACCTCGCGTGGCCGAGGGTCGACTTCGACGTCGACCACCAGCGCCGCCGGCTGGCCGAGGAAGGGTTCTCGGGCTGACGGACCGCGGCTCCCGATAGGTTGTCCGAATGATCCCAACCGTCTCGGCGACCCGCTACGTCGCGCCGCTGCGTGAGGGAGGTTCGCTGCCGGGGATCGTCGAGGCCGACGACCTCGGCACCTACGTCTGCAAGTTCCGGGGTGCTGGCCAGGGGCTGCGCGTGTTGGTCGCCGAGGTGATCGTCGGCGAGCTCGCCCGTCGTCTGGGGATCAACACGCCCGACCTGGTGGCGATCCAGCTCGATGCGGCGATCGGGAGGTACGAGGCCGACGAGGAGGTGCAGGACCTGCTGACTGCCAGCGTCGGGCTGAACCTCGGTGTGGACTTCCTGCCGGGGTCCTTCGGTTTCGACTCCGGCTGCCGCCCCGACCCGGAGGTGGCTGCACGCGTGATCTGGCTCGATGCGCTCACCGCCAACGTCGACCGCAGCTGGCGCAACCCGAACCTGCTCGTCTGGCACAAGTCGCTGTGGGCCATCGACCATGGCGCCTGCCTGTACTTCCACCACAGCTGGGCCCAGGGCATCACGGGCCCCGAGCGTTTCGCCCGTCAGCCGTACGACGCGGGTGACCACGTCCTGGCGGCCTATCTCCCCGGTGTCCCGGACGCGGACGTCACGCTGGCGCCGCTGGTCACGCGCGACCTGCTCCAGGAGGTGGTCGGCCAGGTGCCGGAGGAGTGGATCGAGGTGCCGCCAGGCGCTTCGTCCGTGGGTGCTGTGCGGGACGCCTACGTGGAGTTCCTCCTCGCTCGCGTGGAGGGGGAACGGTCCTGGTTGCCGGGAGCGAGAGCCGCATGACCGGCATGGGGTTCCAGTACGTCGTCCTGAGGTGCGTGCCCCGGGTCGACCGGGAGGAGTTCGTCAACGTCGGGGTCGTGCTGTACTGCCAACGGGCCGACTTCCTCCAGGCGCGCTTCCACGTCGACGTCGGCCGGTTGCAGGCGATCTCGCCGGACGTCGACGTCGATGCCGTGCGCTCCGCACTCGACGCGGTCTCGGCAGTGAGCCGAGGGGAGGACTCGGCAGGGGCGGCCGGCCGGACCCCGCCGGGCACGAGGTTCGGCTTCCTCAGCGCGCCGCGCAGCACCGTCGTGCAGCCAGGACCGATCCACGGCGGTCTCACCACCGACCCGGCCCGAGAGCTCGAGCACCTCCTCGACCGGCTCGTGCGCTGACCCGGGTCGATACTGAGGCCATGGCTGTCCGACCGCCGGTGCCCACGGACCTGCTGGTCCACCTCCGCCGGGCACGCGACCGCGCCGACCGGGACTACGCCGACCCGCTCGACCTCGATGCCCTGGCGGAGACGGCGGGGGTGTCGAAGTACCACTTCCTGCGCAGTTTCGCCGCCGTCTACGGACAGACCCCGGCGCAGTACCTGAGCCACCGGCGGGTCGAACGGGCCCAGGACCTGCTACGCGCCACCAACCTGACCGTCACGGAGATCTGCCACCTGGTCGGCTTCGCGAGCGTCGGCTCCTTCAGCAAGAAGTTCCGCGACCTGGTGGGTGCGACCCCGTCGGAGTACCAGGCGAGGTTCGCCGACACGGGCGCGCCACGGATCCCCGGGTGCTACGTGTTCATGCACGGCCTCAGCGACCGCGCAATTTCGGAGAAGCGAGGGACCCGCGCCGACGGGTAGCTTCGACGCACACGCACACCCAGGAAGGCACGACATGATCACCAACGTCTCCTTGATGACGCTCTACGTCACCGACCAGGACGCCGCCCGGGACTTCTACGTCGACAAGCTCGGCTTCGAGGCGAGGGCCGACGTGCGGATGGGTGACGGCTTTCGATGGGTCACGATCGGCCACCCGCAGCAGCCGGAGCTCGAGATCACTCTCATGGTCCCCGGACCACCCCTCGACCCGGAGATGACCCAGGCGGTCGAGCGCGCCCTGGCCAAGGGGTCGATGGGTGGCTTCGGCCTGACGACGGACGACTGCCAGAAGACCTACGAGGAGCTGTCCGCCCGGGGCGTCGAGTTCCCGCAGCCGCCGGCCAAGCGGCCCTACGGGGTGGAAGCCGTGATGCGCGACAATTCGGGGAACTGGCTGGTGCTGGTCGAGCCGAGCGAGTACTCCCCGGAGGACTTCGAGGAGTGACCCGGCGCGAGGACGGTGCCTCGCGGGAAGAGGACAGCGGTCGTCCAGGGCGGCTCCGGATGACAGCTGGCGTCTTCGGTGGCTACATGTGGATCATGTGGCCGGCGATCCCTTCGATGGCCTCCTTGACCGCCTCGCTGAGGGTCGGGTGGGCGAACACGTTGCGGGCCACCTCGTCGGCGGTGAGGTCCCAGCGCTGGGCCAGGGTCAGGGCGGGGAGCAGCTCGGTCACGTCGGGGCCGATCATGTGGGCTCCGATGATCTCGTTGTACTTCGCGTCGGCGACGATCTTCACGAATCCGCTCGTGTCGCCGAGACCCTTCGCCTTGCCGTTCGCCGAGAACGGGAACTTCGCGACCTTGACGTCGTAGCCCCTCTCCTTGGCCTGCTCCTCGCTGTAGCCGAAGGAGGCGACCTGCGGCTGGCAGTACGTCGCACGCGGGATCATGTCGTAGTCGACCTCCATCGTCTCCGCGCCCGCGATCGTCTCGGCGGCGACGATGCCCATGGCCTCCGCGGTGTGGGCCAGCATGAGCTTGCCGGTCACGTCGCCGATCGCGTAGACGCCCTCGATGTTCGTCCGTCCGCGCTCGTCGATGTCGATCGCGCCGCGTTCGGTGGTCTTCACCCCGGTGTTCTCGAGGCCGTAGCCGTCGAGACGTGGCGCGAAGCCGATCGCCTGGAGGACCTTGTCGGTCTCGATGACCTGCTGCTGGCCGTCCTTGGACACGGTGACCTTCACCTTGTCGCCGGAGTCTTCGATGCTCTCGACCTTCGTGGAGAGCATCACGTTGACGCCGAGCTTCTTGTAGTGCTTGAGCAGCTCCTTGGACACGTCGGAGTCCTCGGTCGGCACCATGCGGTCGAGGAACTCCACGATCGTCACGTCGACCCCGAAGTTCTTCATCACGTAGGCGAACTCGACGCCGATCGCACCGGAGCCGGCGATGACGATGCTCTCGGGCAGCTGGTCGTCGAGGATCTGCTCCTCGTAGGTCACCACCCGCTCGGAGAGCGAGGTGCCGGGGACCAGGCGCGTCGTCGCGCCCGTGGCGATGATCAGGTTGTCGCAGGTGTAGCTCTCGACGTTGCCGTCGTCGTCCTGGACGTCGATCGACTTGTCCCCGGTCAGGGTGCCCCAGCCGTGGATCTCGGTGATCTTGTTCTTCTTCATCAAGAAGTGGACGCCCTTGACGATGCTGTCCGAGACGCTGCGGCTGCGCGCGTGGGTGGGGCCGAACTTCATCGTGGCGTCGCCCTCGATCCCGAACACGTCCTTCTCGTGCTGGATGATGTGGGCGAGCTCGGCGTTGCGCAGGAGCGCCTTCGAGGGGATGCAGCCCACGTTGAGGCACACCCCGCCCCAGTACTTCTTCTCCACGACAGCGGTCTTGAGACCGAGCTGGGATGCGCGGATGGCGGCGACGTAGCCACCGGGGCCCGCGCCGAGTACGAGGACGTCGAAGTGCTGACTCATGCCGGAGACATTACCCGTCTCCGCGGACGACATACCGGGCCAGCCCTATGGTGACCACCTCGGACAAGGTCCCGGGAGATGCGGGTCAGACCGGGACGAGCTCGACCGCCCCGACCGCGTAGCGCGCCAGGATGGTGCGGGCCACCTCGGTGTCCGCGCCGAGCGGCTCCGACACCGCCACGGCGCCTGCCTCGAGGGCGAGCTCCGCCGCACGGTCGGGGAGGGTGCCGGGCGCGAGGAACATCGACCCCACGGCGATGTGGCGTCGTCCTTCGGCCCGGAACTGCCGCACGGCCTCGCCGGTCGCCGGAGGCGCGGCGGACGCGAACGCCGCCACGGTCGGCAGCTTGTGCCTCGTGCCCCACAGCCGGGCCAGCCTCGTGACCGCCTGGTTGGCCAGCGCGTCCGAGGAGCCGGCCGCAGCGAGGACCAGGGCGTCGAGCTCGCGGACGCGGGCGTCCTTCAGGGCGGCGCGCAGCCGACGGTCGAGCACCTCGAGGAAGATCGCCTCGAGGCCGAGGATGCCGCTGGCCCGCACCTTCAGGTTCTCGTGCCTGGCCTCCATGGCCGCGATCGCGGCGGGCACGTCGACCTTCGCGTGGAAGGCTTCGGTGAGCAGCAACGGCACGACGACGATCTCGTCGTAGCCTGCCCTGACGAGCTTGTCCACGACGGTCGGGAACGAAGGCTTGGAGAGGCCGAGGAAGGCCGCCTCGATCCGCAGGTCGGGCCTCATCTTGCGGACCTCGCCGACGAGGGCCTGAATCGTCTGTGCGGAGCGGGGGTCGCGACTGCCGTGGGCGAGAGCCACCAGGGCTGGAGCGGTCATGAGCGGGGGCTCCTTTCTTCGTTGTGGTGCTGCTCGCGGGTCCACCGGTTCACAGGTGGATCCCGCACTCGGTCTT
>DASVBF010000178.1:0-19096 GCA_036375975.1 Nocardioidaceae bacterium
AACACCGCCGCCGTCGCGGCGCACGCCTCCGGGGTCGTCGTCTACTGCAATGCTGCTGCCGAGAACTTGTTCTCCCGAACTCGCAGGGAGCTGATCGGCGAGCAGGTCGTCGACCTGCTCGTCCCGCAGGACCACCGCGGCGGCGGCCGTGAGGTGTTCGGCCATGTCATGCGCGGTGCCCCGTGGAGCGGGCGCCTGCCGTTCCCCGATCCAGAGGGTGTCGTGACCAACCTGGATGTCACGGCGACGCCCCTCCGGCGCGAGGGCAGGATCGTGGGTGTCCTCTTCGTACTCGAGGACGCCAGTGAAGAGCGCCCGACCCGCGGACGGCAGCAGCGCGTCGCCGCCCGGCTGGCCCGGCTGGCGCAGGTCACTGCCGAGCTTGTGGCTGCCGACGACCTCGAGGCCGTCACCAAGATCGTGATCTCCCAAGCTGCCGACGCCGCCGGAGCCACCATCGCGACGTTGATGCGCCTCGTCGGCGAGGACACGTTGGCCATGGTCGGCGTCCGCGCGGCGGACGAGACGATCGCAACTCGCTGGTCGACCTTCCCGATGTCCCTGCCGACTCCGGCAGCTGACTGCATCCGCGCTCGGGAGCCGGTCATCCTCACCGGCCGGGACGAGATCGATGCGAGGTACCCGGACCTCGAGAAGGCCGCGCCGGGCGAGCGCACCCTGGTGCTCCTGCCGCTGGTCAGCTCGGGGCGTGCCCTGGGCGCGATCAGCCTCTCATTCCCGGGCCGCAGAGTGTTCACCAGCGCCGAGCGGGAGTTCCTCCGGCTGCTCGCCGACACCTGCGCCCAGGCCATGGACCGGATCCAGGCACGACAGGAGGCCGAGGAGCGTGCGTACAAGCTCCGGTTCCTCACCGAGGCCTCGGCTGAGCTCTCGAGCAGCCTGGACTACCACACGACGCTGAGCAACGTCGCGCGCCTCGGAGTCCCCGAGTTCGCCGACTGGTGCTCCGTCTCACTCCTCGAGGACGGTGAGCTGCGCACGCTCGCCGTCGTTCATGTGGACCCGGAGAAGGTCGCGTACGCCCAGGAGCTCCGCCGGAGGTTCCCGCCCGACCCCGACGCCCTGCACGGTGAGTGGAGCGTCATCCGCACCGGGCAGAGCGAGCTGATCCCGGAGATAACGGACGAGATCCTGGCCGCGGCCGCCCAGGACCCGGAGCAGCTCCGGATCGCCCGAGAGCTCAACCTGCGGAGCACCGTCTCGGTGCCTCTCTCCGCACATGGCAAGGTGCTCGGCGTCATGACCTGGGTCTCCGCGAACGAATCTCGCCTCTTCAGCGAGGCCGACCTGGCCTTCGTCGAGGACCTCGCCCAGCGGGCCGCAGTGGCGATCGACAACGCGGAGCTGCACAGCCAGACCCGCGAGGCAGCGGTCCGGCTGCAGCGCGCCGTTCTGCCCGACCGACTGAGGGCGGTCCCCGGCTGGCGGCTCGCGTCGTTCTACAGCCCGTCGGGACGCACCGAGGTCGGAGGGGACTTCTACGACGTGCTTCCGGTCGACGGCGGCGTCGCGTTCTTCGTCGGTGACGTCATGGGCCGAGGGGTCGCTGCAGCGGCCGCCATGGCCCAGATGCGCGCCGCCGTGCGCTCCTATGTCGCCCTCGACCCCGCGCCTGAGCGGGTCGTCGACAACCTCGACACGATGTTCGAGAAGTACGAGTACAGCCAGCTCGTGACGCTGGTGTACGTGCTGGCCGACGACACGAGGGGTGAGCTGCGCATCGTCAACGCCGGCCATCCCCCGCCCGTGCTCCTCCGCGCCGACGGCGAGGTGGAGACTCTCTCCGAGCCGGTCACGCCTCCGTTGGGCCTGGGCCTGGGTCGTGCGCACCGCCAAGGCTTCTCGGTGCCTTTCGGCAGGTCAGACACCCTGCTGCTCTACACCGACGGCCTGATCGAGCGTCGGGTCGAGGACATCGACGTGGGGCAGAAGCGTCTCGCGACTGCCTGCGAGATCCTCGCCCGTGAAGATCTCCACGAAGCGCTGGCCGAGCTCGCGGAGTCGGTGCGAGACCACACTCGCGAGGACGACGTGGCCGCCCTTGCGGCACGGCGCCTGTAGAGACTCCGACCCGCCACTCCTCGTCCAGGTCAGGCGCTGCGGTCGACGCAGACTCTCGGCAGGTCGAACCAGCGTAGGTGCTCGAAGTCCTCGGACAGGGTCTCCGGTGGCACCGAGAAGTCTGTGGGCTCTGCTTGCGCCAGGAGGGTCGCACCCGCCTCGAGGTACTTCCCCAGCTCGGACTCGGGCGCCTTGTCGGGGTGCCTTGGGTAGACCATCCGGCCGTCCGTGCTGTAGCCGACCTGGTCCAGGCGCAGCGGCGGCTCGACGGCGCCGCGCCGGTGCACCCAGATGCCCCGGGCAACGTCGAAGCGGTACTCCCCCAACAACCGCCAGCCGTCCCGGGCGACGATTCGGACGGCCTCGACGACGTAGTCGAAGACTGCCTCGGAGATGAAGTAGTTGAAGTTGATCCTGACCCAGCCGGGCTTGATGCCCTCGCAGCCGTGGGCGATCTCGCGGGAGAACTCGTGCGAGCGCTCGATGTCGATGCCGAGGAGCTTGTGGCCGTACGGCCCCGCGCACGAGCACCCACCACGGGACTGGATGCCGAACAGGTCGTTGAGGAGCGCGACCACGAAGTTGTGGTGGAGGTACTTCCCGCTGGGAGTCCGCACCACGAACGAGACGATCGAGAGCCGTTCGGCGTCCAGGTTGCCGAGGATCTCGATGCTCGCCTCCTCCTGCCACCGGGCAAGCGCCCGCCTCAGATAGCTCTCCTCGTGCTCCCTGATGACGTCGATTCCCACAGCCTCCTTGAGCTGGAAGACCAGGCCGGCGCGGATCGACTCGACGATGGCAGGGGTGCCTCCCTCCTCACGTTGGGCCGGGTCGGAGAGGTAGCGGTGCTCGTCGGAGTTCACGTAGGCGACGGTCCCGCCACCCGGCACGTCGGGAACCCGGTTGGTCAGGAGCTCCCGTCGTACGACGAGGACTCCCGGGGTGCTGGGACCGCCGATGAACTTGTGCGGACTGAGGAACACGGCGTCCTTGTACGCCAGGGGGTCGCCGTCGGGGTACATCTCGATGTCGACGTACGGCGCGGCCGCCGCGAAGTCCCAGAAAGACAGGGCGCCGTGGCGGTGCAGGAGGGACGCGATGCCACGCGTGTCGCTGAGAATGCCGGTGACGTTGCTGGCAGCCGAGAACGACCCTATCTTCAACGGGCGGTCCGCGTAGCGCAGCAGCTCGGCGTCGAGTCGCTCCAGGTCGATGTGACCGTCACCGTCGGCCGGGATGGGCACCACGTCAGCGATCGACTCGCGCCAGGGCAGCTCGTTCGAGTGATGCTCGTACGGGCCGATGAAGACGACCGGGCGGCGCTCGCTCGGGATCGCGTCGCCGAGGTGGTACGCGTCCTCGAGCACACAGGGGATGCGCAGCCCGAGGATGCCGATGAGCTTGGCGATCGCCCCGGTGCAGCCCGACCCCGCGAAGATGACGACGGTCTCGTCATCCCCGCCGACCGCGTCGCGGATGATCCTGCGCGCGTCCTCTCTGAGCCTCGTGGTCTGCAGTCCGGTGCCACTGGACTCGGTGTGCGTGTTGGCATACCGCGGCAGCACCTCGTCGCGGATGAAGTCCTCGAGGAAGGTCAGCGCGCGACCGGAGGCGGTGTAGTCGGCGTAGGTCACGCGTCGGGGACCGAAGGGGCCGACCATGACCTGGTCGTCGCCGATCACCGCCTCCCGGATCCTGCGCAGGAGGGGTGTCTCGACGGGCCCGGCGACATCCATGAATGGAGCATAGGCGCGGCATACCCAGCCCCGTATGTGACGAAAGACCCTTCCGCGTGTCCCGCGAGTGCCCGACGCTGGGATCAACGAGGTATCTCGAGGAGCCGCCATGAGCAGCGATGCCGTGGACTCGTCCAGGCTTCGGGCGACGCTTCCGACCTGGAGGAGCGTCCTCGCTGTTGTCGCGCACCCCGACGACGAGTCGTTCGCACTCGGAGCCGTCATCGAGTCCTTCATCGCCCAGGGCGCCGCCGTCTCCGTGCTCTGCCTCACCGAGGGCGAGACCTCGACCCTGGGCGCCGGCATCAACCTCGCCAGGCTGCGCCGCGTCGAGCTGGCCAACGCCTCACGCGAGCTCGGGGTCGCGGACACGGCCCTGCTCCATCACCCCGACGGCGCCCTGCGCACGGTGTGCCGTCACATCCTCGCCGGCGAGGTCATCGACGAGGTGGGGGCCGTCCACGCGGACGGCCTCCTCGTCTTCGACGACACGGGCGTCACGGGCCACCCCGACCACACGACGGCGACCGCCGCCGCGCTGCTCGCCGCGGACGTGCTGGATCTCCCGGTCCTCGCCTGGGTGCTTCCGGCCGATGTTGCCGAGCGGCTCAACGAGGAGGTCACCGGAACCACCTTCCTCGGCCGCGGCCCCGAGGAGATCGACCTCTGCATCGCGGTCGACCGCCGTCACCAGATCGACGCCATCCGCGCGCACCACACCCAGGCGGTTCCGACCAGCCCGCTGTGGCGTCGGCTCGAACTGCTCGGCGACACCGAGCATCTGCGCTGGCTGCGCCGTCGCGCGGACGGGGCATAAGACGGGCCGGCTCAGACCTCGTCGACCGTGAAGTCCTCGTCATGGGTGCCCGGGCGGGGCGCCCAGGGCAGCTCCTCGGCGGGGCGTACGACGATCAGGCGGTCGCCGCGGGCCAGCTGCGTCACCACTGGGTCGAAGTAGCGATGCACCCTGCCCTCACGGATCACCGCGATCACCTGGTCCGGCAGCTGCTGGGGCTGCTTCCCCACCTCCGGCACCAGCAGCTCTCGCTCCGCGACCTCGAGACCCTCGCCGTACGTCAGGAGGTCCTCCATCACGGACCCGAGGTTCGGGCTCAGCGTGGAGAGGCCGAGGAGCCGACCCACCGCGTCGGAGGAGGTGATCACGGAGTTCGCTCCGGACTGGCGCACCAGCGGGACGTTGTTCTGCTCCCGCACGGCCGCGACGACGTAGGTGTCCGGGTTGAGCTGGCGCACGTTGAGGGTGCACAGAACGGTGGAGTCGTCGCGGTTGGTCGTGATGATGACCTGGCGGGCCCTGTGGACGCCTGCCCGTCGCAGGACTTCGCGCCGGGTCGCGTCGCCGGTCACCACGGCGATGCCGTCGGCGTGGGCGTCGCCGAGCGCAGCCTGGCTCGGGTCGACGATGACGATGGCCTCCTTCGGCACGCCGTTGCTGACCAGCGTCTCCACGGCGCTGCGCCCCTTGGTGCCGTAGCCGATCACCACGATGTGGTCCTGCATGTATCTCCTCCAGCGGGCGGACCGGAAGGCCTCTCGACCCTGGCTCGCCAGCACCTCGATGGTCGTGCCGATCAGCAGCACCAGGAACGCGATCCGCAGCGGTGTGATGACGAAGATGTTCACCAGCCGGGCCTGTTCGGTGTACGGGGCGATGTCGCCGTACCCGGTCGTGCTCAGCGTGACAGTCGTGTAGTACATCGCGTCGACGAAACCGACGTTCTTCGTCCGGTCGTTGTTGTCGACGTACCCGTCCCGGTCGAGGTAGACGATGCCGACGGTCACGACGAGGACCGAGAGTGCAAGGAGGACCCGGCGGGTCAGTGCCCACCACGGCGACCGGACGACCGCCGGGAGCCGCACGCGCGGGATACCGACCGGCTCGATGGAATCAGGCACGGTGCCGAATGTACGTGACGGGGCCGGTCGCAGTCCGCACCTAGCGCACCACGTCGCCGTAGATCATCGTGAACGGTCCCTTCGCGCCCTGCTGCCCCGGCGGCGGCTGGTCCACGACGACCGAGACGAAGCGGAACTCGTCACCCCGCTCGGGCAGACCTTCGTCTCCGACGCTACGACGCCAGGTGCCACAGAGGCGGCCGTCCCTGTCCGCTCCCTCCTGGTCCGAAACCGTCTCGCCCCGGAGGCACAGCGTGCCGTCCTGGTCGTCGTAGCTGTCCACCGTTGCGGTCGTCCGGCTCGGGGTGTCCGGGCCGGCGACGGCACCGAGAAGGTAGCCGCCGAGGATGCAGATCGCGCCCCCGGCCAGAGCGACGGGGGTGGGCAGGGTGACGTTTCCCATCTGGTGCCTTCTGGTTCCTTTGCTGCTTTTCGACTCCGCCCGTGTTCCAAGCATTCCACGCAACGACGGCCGGGAGTCACCAGGGTCGCGGTCCGTCCCGTCCCGTTTTGCGCGCGGCCAAGACCGTGCCCGAGGTTCGGGTCAGGGGCGCGTGACGAGCACGATCCCGAGGCACATCTCGTCGGTGGTCCCTTCGCCCCAGACGACGTACCTCTCCGGCTGTCCCTTGAACGCGGGAAGCCTGTCGCGCAGCCCCTGGTCGTGGGTGCAGGTGACCCTCAGCTTGTCTCCCGGGCGGACCCGGACCGGACGCGCCAGGGCACGGGTCCCCTGGTCGTCGAAGTTCCAGACCGGCACGTCGAGCAGGGTGCGGGCGTCCGACCGCCCAGGGTTGAGGTCGATCCGGATCTTCCGGCCCAGCAGGTGCATATGGCCGGCGACAGCCCGCACGGTGGCAGGCTGCTGGACGGTCCGCTCGCAGCTCTGGGTCGGTCCGGGCCGGGGACCACTGCCGCCTCCGCACAGCAGCTGCAGTCCGGCGACCATCTGCCCGGCTCGTGGGCCGAACCGTTTCATGACGTCGAGGACTGCGGCGTTCCGGTCGCACAGCTGCCCCTTCACCCCCGGACGACACGGCAGCTCCACCGGAGCGGGCAGCAGCATCGTCTCCAGCGGCTCGAGCCGGCGAGAGCCGTCTGCGATCCGCAGGCGGGCGCTGCTGCGGTCCGGCTGCGTCCCGGCGAGCAGGTTGTAGTGGACCTGCATGACGATCCGCGAGCCGGCCTCGAGCGGGATCCCGATGTCTCCCTCCAAGACCCGCTCGCCGCCGCCGGGTGCCCAGGCTCCGAGCCACGGGGCGTTGTCCAGGCTGCCGCCCATCTGGTCCAGGCCCGACCCGCCGAAGCAGGTCCAGCCCTCCCCTCGAGAGCGCGCGTCCACCCGCTCCGCCACCGACACCTGGTCGGGCGGGACACGGAAGAGGATGACGTGGTGGACCACCTTCTCGTCGCCGGGCGCGACGTCGACGCCGGTGACGAAGGAATTGGACGCGATCTTCGGGTCCAGCAGGAAGCACCGGTAGTCATCGGTGCCGCGGCCCGGCGCGGAGGGCTTGTACGGGGTGGGCATCCTCACGTCGACGATCCGCTCGCCGGCCCGCAGCCGGACGTGCTTCGTCGCGTCGGTGCCTCCGTGCCCGCGGGCGTGGCTCGCCTTGCCCTGACTCGCCCCTTGCGACGGCCTGTTCCCGGCCTCCTGCCCGGCCGGGGTCGGGGCGGAAGAGCAGGCGGCCACCAGCAGAGCTGCGGCGACCGACGAAAGCCCCCGGACCCACGTCGTTCTCATCCGGGAAGTCTAGGTCGGTGCCCGGTCGGAGGAGCGTGGTCGCGGGGCGCATCGCGCAGCCCCACCGCGTCGTGCTCCCAGAACACGTCCGGGTAGACGAGCGTGCCGGTCATCCATGGCTGGTACGCCGGCAGCGCGACGAACTGGAAGGCAGCGGGCGGGATCCGGGTTGACGGAGCGGCGAAGCCGTAGGGCTCGCCGGGGTGGAACCCGAACCGGCGGTAGTAGGCGGGCGAGCCCTCCAGGAACACCAGCGGCTCCGGCCGCTCCTGCAACAGCTCGAGTGTCCGACGTACCAGCGCGGAGCCGACGCCCCTCCCCTGCGCCTCGGGCTGCACCGAGAGCGGGCTGAGCACGAGCACCTCGACGAGACGCCGCGGCGCGTCGAGCCAGCCCCGCGTGAACGCGACGTGTCCGACGACCCGGTCGTGCTCGGCTGCGACGAACGAAAGGCCTCGCCACGCACTGGATCGTCTGAGCCCGTCCAGGAGCTCGGCGACCGGCTCCTCCCCGAAGGCTGCGGCCACCACATCCCGGCTGGCGGCCTCGTCCTCGAGGGTCTCGGCACGCACGATCATGAGCTCACCGACGCCCCTGTCGGGACGGCCGTCCCCGCTCCATCCGGAGCCGTGCGTTGCGGCGTGAGGTCGACTCGGCGGCCTCACGACGGAGGTCCAGCCAGCTCTCGTACCGGCGCACGGACAGGCCCCCGGTCTCCAGCGCCTCCCGAACCGCGCATCCCGGCTCGGTCCGGTGGCCGCAGTCGCCGAACCTGCACAGCGCCGCCAGCGCCTCCACGTCGGCGAACGCACCTGCCAGGCCGCCCGCCGCGCCCGGCATGCCGACCCCGCGCAGCCCCGGTGTGTCGATCACAGCGCCCCCGCCGGGCAGCGGGACGAGCTCCCTGCGCACCGAGGTGTGACGACCCCGCCCGTCCTGGCGGATCTCGCGCGTGCCGAGGACCTCAGCACCGACGAGGGCATTGACCAGGGAGGACTTGCCATGCCCCGATGCCCCGAGCAGCGCCAGCGTGCGGCCGCCCGCGGCCAGCTCCCGGAGCCGGCCGAGTCCGACGCCCGTGACAGTGCTGGTGCAGACCACCTCGACTCCCGGGCTGACGCACCGGACGTCCTCGGCGACGTACTCCGCGTCGCCGACGAGGTCACACTTGGTCAGGACCACGAGGGGACTCGCGCCGCTGTCCCAGGCCAGCGACAGCAGTCGCTCGACCCGCCCGAGCGCGGGTTCCGGGTGGAGAGCGACCACGGCCGCTGCGTAGTCGACGTTGGCGCAGAGAAGCTGGTCCCGCGACTCCTTGCCGGCGGTCGCGCGCACCACGGCGGAGGCTCGTGGCAGCACCAGATCGACCGTATGGCGGTGATCCGGCCACTCACGGACGACAACCCAGTCCCCGGTGCACGGCGCTGCCGAGGGGTCCTTCGCCACGACCCCGAGCAGGTCGCCGGAGTAGCCGGCCCGCAGCGGCCCGGCCTCGGTGAGGACGTCCACGAGTCCGCGGTGCACGCGCACGACACGGCCGACCTCGGCGTCCGCGGCAGCGGCCCACCGGGCCATCCGCGGGTCGTAGCCGATGGTCTCGAGCACGTTCGGAATGTACGTCGGTCTTCCCGGTGGCGCACTCGATTAAGCCTTCCGGCGGTCTGCCGGAGGGTTTAGAGGGCTAACGCTCGCCGTCCGTGCGTCGGGCCGGGGCGAGCCCGTCCGGCTCCCGCGACTCCGCGTCGTCGTCGACGTCGTCCTGGCCCCGCCGAAGGCGAGGCAGCATCGCGGTCAGCCGCAGCCGTCGGACCAGCTCGAGGCGGGCCCGTGCGGTCGAGGACTCGGGCCATACCCGGTCGAACGCCGCGTTGACCGCCGCTCCGATGAGCACCGCGATCGAGAGCAGGTACAGCCACAGGAGCACCGCGATCGGCGCTGCCAGGGGGCCGTAGATGGAGGTGGACGCCCCGGCGGTGCTGGTGAGCACCCAGCGCAGGAAGAACGAGCCGACGACCCAGAAGAACAGGGTGAGGGTCGCGCCAGGGAGGTTGTAGCGCCACGACGTCCGCACCGGGACCGAGGCGTGGTAGAGCGTGGCGAGGAAGCAGATCGAGAGCACGACGACCGAGGGCCAGTACAGCTGGTTGACGAACTCGAACCGCGTAGGGACGAGCTGCCGGACCAGGCTCGGACCCGCCACGACGAGCGGGATGGTCACGATCCCGGTCACCAGACCGAGCACGTAGAGCACGAACGAGAGCACCCGCGTCTTCACGATCCCGCGCTGGCCGCCGAGCCCGTACATGATGGTGATGGTCTCGACGAAGACGTTCAGAGCGCGGGACCCGGACCAGAGGGCGAGGACGAAGCCGATCGAGATGACGTCGTACCTTCCGCCGCGGAAGACGTCGTTGAGGGTGGGCTGGATGATCGTCCGCACGGTGTCCTCGGTCAGCACCCGCGAGGCCGCGTCGACGACCGTGATCTTGATCTGCGCGGTCCTGGAGTCACTGAAGCTCTCGAAGACGTAGCCGATGGAGCCGACCAGGGCGAAGATGAGCGGGGGCAGCGAGAGCAGGGCGAAGAACGCGGCCTCGGCCGCCAGTCCGGTCACACGGTTGCGGTAGCAGGTGCCGACCGTGGAGACGACAAGCCGCCACGTCGTGCCCCGCACGCTCTTCCAGAAGGAAGTTCCCGAGGCGGACCGGCTCCCCGGCTCCCGTGTCATGGAACTACCGTAACGACATGGCCGTCGATAACCGGGTAGCAGTGAACCAGGCCCCGCCCCTGGTGGGTCACAACGTCGTCCTCGCCGACAGGGCGCTGGTGGAGGCGGTCGAGCGTCACGGCTCGCGCGAGGTCGTCGAAGACCTCGTGGACCTGGGAGCTATGGCCGGGAGCGAGGAGGCCCGTGAGCACGGCGTGCTCGCCAACCGGTACGAGCCGGAGCTCACACCCTTCGACCGCTACGGCAACCGGATCGACGAGGTCCGGTTCCACCCGTCGTGGCACTGGCTGATGGAGCGGGCGGTGGCGCACGGCCTCCAGGCCGCGCCCTGGGTGTCGGACTCCCCGCACGCCCACGTGCGACGCGCAGCCGGCTTCATGGCGTGGTCCCACACCGAGTCCGGCCACGGCTGCCCGATCTCGATGACGTACGCCGCAGTGCCGGCGCTGCGCGTGGACGAGGTCCTGGCGAAGGAGTGGACCCCCCTGCTCGCCTCGACGTCCTACGACTTCGGCCTCCGGCATGTCTCGCAGAAGAGCGGCGTGCTCGCCGGAATGGGCATGACCGAGAAGCAGGGCGGTTCCGACGTCCGAAGCAACGTCACCGAGGCCAGGCCGACCGCCGTGGACGGGGAGTACACCCTGCACGGTCACAAGTGGTTCACCTCCGCACCCATGAACGACGTCTTCCTCGTCCTGGCACAGGCTCCCGGTGGCCTCACCTGCTTCCTCGTCCCCCGGGTCCTCGCCGACGGCACGCGCAACCGGCTGGACGTCGTACGCCTCAAGGACAAGCTGGGCAACCGCTCCAACGCCTCCTCGGAGCTCGAGCTCCACGGAACCTGGGCGCAGCGGCTCGGCGACGAGGGCCGCGGCGTGCGGACCATCATCGAGATGGTGGCGGCGACCCGCTTGGACTGTGTGCTCGGCTCGACGTCCTTGATGCGCCGGGCCGTCTCCGAGGCCTCGTGGCACGTGGCCCATCGCTCGGCGTTCGGCGGGCTGCTCGCGGACAAGCCCCTCATGCAGAACGTGATCGCCGACCTGGCGGTCGAGACGGAGGCCGCGACCGCCCTCGCGATCCGGCTTGCCGCCGCGGTCGACAACCTCGAGGACCCCCACGAGGCCGCCTTCCGGCGGATCGCGCTGCCCCTCTCGAAGTTCTGGGTCTGCAAGCGGACCCCGATGATGGTGGCGGAGGCGCTCGAGTCGCTCGGCGGCAACGGCTACGTCGAGGAGTCGGTCATGCCGCTGCTGTTCCGGGAGTCACCGCTGAACTCCATCTGGGAGGGCTCGGGCAACGTCAACGCCCTCGACGTGCTGCGCGCGCTCTCCCGGGAGCCCGAGGTGCTGAACGCCTGGATCGTCGAGGTGGGCAAGACCCGGGGCGAGGACCCACGCCTGGACAGGGCGATCGAGGGGGTGCTCGAGCAGCTCGCGGACACCTCCGACCTCGAGCTCCGGGCGCGACGGCTCGCCGGTCAGATGGCCGCCGTGCTCCAGGGAGCCCTTCTCGTCCAGCACGCCCCTGCCGAGGTCGCTGACGCCTTCTGCGCCTCCCGGCTCGGTGGCGAGTTCGCCGGGACCTTCGGGATGCTGCCACGCGGCATCGACCTGGCGTCGATCGTGGAGCGCGCCACACCGTTCGTCTGAGGCCCCGGCACCCAGCCCGATCGGCCGCGACGCGCTGCGATCCGCGGTGAATTTCACCTAACAAGGCGAGTCGCGACCCTGCTCCCAGATGTGACCCTCACCAGGTCGGCGTCTTTCTGACCCGACCTGGTAGCGGCGACGGGGGACGCTGGGGGGCTGCAGTGTCGAGCACGGGAGCGATCAAGGGCACTCGACGCATCCGGGTGCGCCCGGTCTCTGCACTTGGGCTCGCCCCCTTCACCCCGGCTGACGAGTGGACTCCCGTCCACTGGAACCAGCGGGTGGAGGGGGAGCTCCTATGACCGTTCGAAAGCGAGCCGGCCGCGTGGGCGCCCTCGCGCTCGCGCTTGTCACGACGCCGGTCCTGATGGCGCCGGCGTCGTCGACCGGCGCGACGACGACGTGGAGGCTGGATCTCGTCGAGCCCTTCAACGTCTACGACAGCTCCCGCTGGCATGCCTGGGACAACATCGCGCGCCCGACCGAGGACGCCCTGCTCCTCGCGCGGAACGTCAGCGTGAGCGACGGTGCCCTCCGCATCCGAGCGAAGAAGGAGTCCGTCGGAGGGCGCCTCTACACCTCCGGTGCGTTGGACACCTACGGGCGGTACTCGCTGCCCAACTACTTCAGGGTTTGGGTCCGGGCCAAGGTCCCGCAGGAGCAGGGGATGTGGCCGGCCCCCCTATGGCTCCGCCCGGACGGTCCGGCGGGCGCAGCGGGCTCGGAGATCGACCTCGTCGAGACCATCGGCAGGGATGCCGAACGGGGTTGGCCGAGAATCCACCAGACCATCCACGGCGTGTACGGCACCAGCCAGCACACCAGCAGGTCCACGCCGTTCGCCTGGTTCGGCGACTGGAGCGGCACTCGCTGGCACAACTACGAGATCGTCAAGACCCCGGGGCGAATCGTGATGAAGGTGGACGGGCGCAGGACTGCCCTGTTCACACCGGCCAACACGCCGTGGTTCAGTTCGATCTTCGAGGTCGGCGCCCGATGGGCGTTCCGCGTCAACCTTCAGGTCGGCGGGAAGTGGGCAGGGCTTCCGGACTGGCGCACCAACTGGGCACCTCGGAGGACCACGATGTACGTCGACGAGATCCGCGTCTGGGTGCCTCGCTGACCTACTGCTCGAGGCCGGGGTAGAGCGGGTACTTGTCGAGCATCTCCGCCGAGGCGGCCTTCGTGCGCTCGGCCACACCGGTGGCGAGCAGGTAGTTGGCCTTGGACGGCTTTCCGTCCTTGGTCCGCTTCGGTGTGGTGTTGGAGAGCACCTCGACGATCAGCTCCGCGCGGCCCCCGCAACGACTTGTGGGTCGTCGTCGTCACGACGTGGGCGTGCGGACCGGGGTCCTCGTCGCCGGACCCGCAGCGGTGGCCGAACCAGCGCGCCCGCGAGCCGCCCTCCGGCTCCCGGCTGGAGCGGATTTCCCCAAAAGAGGCGATTCGCCAAAGGAATCCGGGTGTGACGCTCGGTAGGGGTCTTGTGACCCTCCACTGAGCGATCCCCCGGACGCTTGGGGCCGACTCGCATAGGGGGCTGCTGTGACCGCTGGATCGGGGACTCGCCAACCGAGCTTGGTCGCCCGGCACAAGGTTCTGTTCCTCCTGCTGGCCATGCTCACCATGGTGCTCGGTGCGGTGGCTGGAAGCGCTCTCTACGTGAAGCACCAGATCGACTCGATCTCGCGCCTGGACCTGAACCTGAACCTGGACGACACGATCGGCGGCCACGAGCGTCCGCCGCGACCTGCGGGTGCTGCGGCAGGCTCGGTCAACATCCTGGTCGCCGGCATCGACGACGGCGCGTCGTCGCGGATCCTCGAGGAACTTCGCCGGGACCACTGGGTGCCCGGATCCCATCGCAGCGACACCATCATGGTCGTCCACCTCGACGCCGACCGGCAGAAGGCCTACGTGATCTCCGTCCCGCGCGACACGTGGGTGCCCGTCGACGGTTACGGCATGGCCAAGATCAATGCCGCGTTCTCCTACGGCGGACCACCACTCTTCGTGCGGACCATGGAGCAGTTCACGGGGCTGCGGATGGACCATCTCGTCGTCGTCGACTGGGCGGGGTTCAGGGGCGTGACCGACGCGCTCGGTGGCGTCGAGATCCAGACCGCCGGGTCGGTGACGCCGACGACCCTGGACGGCACCGAGGCGCTGAGGTACGTCCGGGAGCGCTACAACCTCCCGCGCGGGGACCTCGACCGCATCCAGCGTCAGCAGAACGTGATCCGCGCCCTGTCGTCCAAGCTGATGTCGGCGGGCACCCTCACCAGCCCCTCGCGGCTCGGAAGGCTCTTCGGAACGGTCAGGGGCAACGTGGCCCTGGACGAGGGCCTGACCACCGCGAGACTCGGCGACCTGGCGGCCTCGCTGCGCGAGCTGCGAAGCAGTGACGTCACCCAGCTCACCGTGCCGGTGCGCAAGTTCGGACGGATCGACGGCCAGAGCGTCGTGATCGTGAACCGGTCCGAGACCAAGAAGCTCTTCGGAGCCGCGCTCGCCGACGAGCTCGGCAGCTACGTGGCGACCCACGAGGTCGACATGCTGCCGGCCGCGGCGTCCGTGGACTGAGCCGGCGTCAGAGCTCGAGGCCGGGGTAGAGCGGGTACTTGTCGAGCATCTCCGCCGAGGCGGCCTTCGTGCGCTCGGCCACACCGTCGGCGAGCAGGTAGTTGGCCTTGGACGGCTTCCCGTCCTTGGTCTGCTTCGGTGTGGTGTTGGAGAGCACCTCGACGATCAGCTCGGCCACCCGGTCGAACTCGTCGGCACCGAAACCGCGGGAGGTCAGGGCGGGCGTGCCGAGCCGGATACCCGAGGTGTACCAGGCGCCGTTGGGATCGGCCGGGATCGAGTTGCGGTTCGTCACGACACCGGCGTCGAGCAGGGCGGACTCCGCCTGTCGGCCGGTCAGCCCGAAGCGCGTGACGTCGAGCAGCACGAGGTGGTTGTCCGTGCCGCCGGTCACGAGGCTCGCGTCGCGCTTGAGGAAGCCCTCGGCCAGCGACTTCGCGTTGTCGGCGATGCTCTGGGCGTAGGTCGCGAACTCGGGCCGGCGCGCCTCGGCGAGAGCTACTGCCTTGGCGGCCATGATGTGCGAGAGCGGACCGCCTAGCACCATGGGGCAGCCCCGGTCCACCGAGGGGGCGTACTCCTCCTGCGCGAGGACGAGGCCCCCGCGCGGACCCCGCAGCGACTTGTGGGTCGTCGTCGTCACGACGTGTGCGTGGGGAACGGGATCCTCGTCGCCGGTGAACACCTTGCCGGCGACGAGACCTGCGAAGTGCGCCATGTCGACCATGAGGGTCGCGCCCACCTCGTCGGCGATCTCGCGCATCTTCGCGAAGTCCACCCGGCGTGGGTACGCGGAGTAGCCGGCGATCAGCACGAGCGGTCTGAACTCCCGAGCCGCCTCGGCGACCCGGTCGTAGTCGAGGAGGCCGGTCTCGGGGTCCGTGCCGTAGCTGCGCTGGTGGAACATCTTGCCGGAGATGTTCGGGCGGAAGCCGTGCGTGAGGTGGCCGCCGGCGTCGAGAGACATCCCGAGCATGCGCTGGTTGCCGAACTCGTGACGCAGCTCCTCCCAGTCGGCCTCCGACAGGTCGTTGACCGACTTGGCGGTGTGCTTCTCCAGCGCGGGCGTCTCGATGCGGTGCGCCAGGATCGACCAGAACGCGACGAGGTTCGCGTCGATGCCCGAGTGCGGCTGGACGTAGGCGTACTCGGAACCGAACAGCTCCCGGGCATGCTCGGCGGCGAGGGCCTCGACGGTGTCGACGTTCTGGCACCCTGCGTAGAAACGGTGCCCGATCGTGCCCTCGGCGTACTTGTCGCTCAGCCAGTTGCCCATGGTCAGCAGCACGGCGGGCGACGCGTAGTTCTCGCTCGCGATCAGCTTCAGGGACGAGCGCTGGTCAGTCAGCTCGGCTCGGATCGCGTCGGCGATCCGGGGCTCGACCGACGAGACCACCTCGAGGGCGGACTTGTAGGCGGTGGTCGCGGTGGCGGCGAGGTCCCCACCCGTCGACGAGGCGGAGATCCCTGCTGACGTGTGCTCGGTCATGGCGACAGCCTAGTGACCCCCGATCCAGGCCCGGCGGGTGGCAGGCGTGGCCCGGGTCACACCCTCACGCCTGCAGGAGCGCTGAGTTGCTCACGATCCGGACACTTGTCTCACCACACGAGATGGCGGTTTGCGGGACTGCAGTCCACTGAGTGAGACTCGTCCGCATGATCACTGCAGGTACCGATACGCGCCTCGTGGCTCGCCGCCACGTGGACCTCGGTCGTACCCGCAGCATGATGTGTATGCCCATGTGCGCCTACTGACCGTCCCGTACTCAGCCGGCGCACAGGTCGTCGGCATACGCGTCTCGACAACGGTGTCGGGTGGTCGACTTCTTCGTGCGTCTCGTCCCGAGGAACGCATTCATGACCTCCAGCAGCACCACCCCCCACAAGCCTGCCGGCTCCGTGAAGCCCACGCCCACGGGTCCAGGACGCAGCGGGCGACCCCGTCCGCGGCGCGGCGAGGGCCAGTGGGCCCTCGGCTATCGCGAGCCGCTCAACGCGAACGAGCAGTTCAAGAAGGACGACGACGCGCTCAACGTCCGCGCGCGAATCGAGAACATCTACGCCTATCGCGGCTTCGACTCCATCGACCCCAACGACCTCCGGGGTCGGTTCCGTTGGTGGGGGCTCTACACCCAGCGCAAGCCCGGCTTCGACGGGGGGAAGACCGGGGCCCTCGAGCCGCACGAGCTCGACGACAGGTACTTCATGATGCGCGTGCGCACGGACGGCGCGCTTCTCGGACCTGCGCAGCTGCGTGCCCTCGGCACTGCCTCGACCGAGTTCGCCCGCGACACCGCCGACATCACCGACCGCCAGAACATCCAGTACCACTGGGTCGCCGTCGAGGACGTGCCCGCGATCTGGGAGCGCCTCGAGGCGGTCGGCCTGGAGACCCAGGAGGCGTGCGGCGACTCGCCCCGCCCCTTCCTCGGCTCCCCGGTCGCGGGGGTCGCCGCGGACGAGATCATCGACGGCAGCCCGGCGCTCCAGGAGATCAAGCGACGCTTCATCGGCAACCCGGCGTTCTCGAACCTCCCGCGCAAGTTCAAGACCGCCGTGACCGGCCACCCGAGCCACGACGTCGCCCCCGAGGTGAACGACGTCGCCTTCGTGGGCACCGTCCACCCCGAGCACGGCCCGGGCTTCGACCTCTGGGTGGGCGGCGGCCTCTCCACCAACCCGATGCTCGCCCAGAAGCTCGGCGTCTGGATCCCGCTCGAGGAGGTCGCCGACGCCTGGGAGGGGGTGGCAGGCATCTTCCGCGACTACGGCTACCGGCGGCTCCGGTCGCGGGCGCGGCTGAAGTTCCTGGTCGCCGACTGGGGCGTCGAGAGGTTCCGCGAGGTGCTGGAGAACGAGTACCTCCACCGCAGACTCGTGGACTGCCCCTCCCCCGTCTCGCCCCGGGTCGCCGGAGACCACGTCGGCGTCCACCGTCAGAAGGACGGCGACTACTACGTCGGTCTGGCCCCGACCGTGGGCCGCATCTCCGGCTCGCTGCTGACTCGTCTCGCGGACGTGGTCGAGGAGTACGACGCCCGCGGCGTGCGGCTCACGGCGTACCAGAAGGTCGTCGTCCTCGGCGTCGCTGAGCAGGACGTGGACGGACTAGTCGCGGCCCTCGAGCAGATCGGGCTGTCGGCGCGCCCGAGCAACTGGCGCAAGAACACGATGGCCTGCACGGGCATCGAGTACTGCAAGCTCGCCATCGTCGACACGAAGAACCGCGCAGCAGCGCTGGTCGACGAGCTCGAGCGCCGCTTCCCTGACCTCGACACCCCGATCACGGTGAACGTCAACGGGTGCCCCAACGCATGTGCACGCACCCAGGTCGCCGACATCGGGCTGAAGGGCCAGCTCGTGCTGGACGAGGACGGCCGGCAGGTCGAGGGGTTCCAGGTGCACCTCGGCGGCGGCCTCGGGCTCGACCCCGCCTTCGGCAAGAAGCTGCGGGCCCACAAGGTGACGAGTGCTGGTCTCGACGACTACGTGACCGCCGTCGTACACGCCTTCCTGGCCGACCGCCAGGACGGGGAGACCTTCCAGGCCTGGGTGATGCGGGCCGACGAGGCGCTGCTCCGCGGTGAGGTTGCACCTGCTCTGGAGGGGGTCCGATGAGCGAGCGCGCCGTACCTTTTCACTGCCCGTACTGCGGCGACGAGGACCTGCGACCGCACGAGGCCGCGGCCGACTCACCCCACGGGGCGTGGGAGTGCCGTGCGTGCCTGCGCGCCTTCTCCCTGAAGATGCTCGGCCTGGTGGCCCCTCGTGGCGCCGAGGCAGGCCGAGCATGACCGCCGCGACGACGATGGCAGCACGCAGCTTCCGCGGCAGCACGACCGCGGGCAGCAGCCAGGCGGAGCTCAAGGAGCTCGTGACCCACATGGGCGCCGAGCTCGAGCTCGCCCCCGCCGAGGTCATCATCGAGTGGGCCGTGGCGACCTTCGGAGAGCGGTTCTGCATCACCTCCTCCATGGGTGACGCCGTCCTCGCCCACGTCGCGTCGAGGGTGGCCCCTGGCGTCGACGTGGTCTTCCTCGACACCGGCTACCACTTCACGGAGACCATCGGCACCAGGGACGCGGTCGAGGCCACGCTGCCCGTCAACGTCAGGTCCGTCACCCCGGAGCTGACGGTGGCCGAGCAGGACGCCAAGTACGGCAAGGACCTCTTCGCCCGCGACCCCGACCTGTGCTGCGCGCTCCGCAAGGTGGCTCCCTTGCAGAGGACCCTCGAGGAGTACGACGCCTGGGCGACCGGTCTTCGGCGGCAGGAGACCCGTAACCGCGTGATCGCACCGGTCGTTGGATGGGACGACACCAAGCAGAAGGTGAAGGTCTCGCCTCTGGCCCGGTGGAGCGACGAGGACGTCGAGCGCTACATCGCCGAGCACGGCGTACTCGTCAACCCCCTGCAGTACGACGGATACCCCTCCATCGGCTGCTTCCCCTGCACGCGCCGGGTCTCCCCCGGTGAGGACAAGCGGAGCGGCCGCTGGGCCGGCAACGCGAAGACCGAGTGCGGGATCCACCTGTGAACCGGTGGACCCGCGAGCAGCACCACAACGAAGAAAGGAGCCCCCGCTCATGACCGCTCCAGCCCTGGTGGCTCTCGCCCACGGCAGTCGCGACCCCCGCTCCGCACAGACGAT